>JANYCI010000086.1 GCA_025360325.1 Limisphaerales bacterium
CCTCGCGAGCCGCGAGAACGTTTTGGCTTACGTCGGCTCGCGAGGACGCTCGCCCCACCGGATTTGAATTTGATTTTGTGAACGCCCGCAACGCCACCAGCGCACCGACGAGGATGACGGCCAGAATGTCACCGCCAAACGGCTGGAGTTCCGTGACCTGCGTGCGGTTGGTGAGATGCCCGCCGACGCCGTGCAACGCCATTTGCAACGCGTGGCTCAAGTAATCCGCCGGATGCCCGGACAACAGCATGGAAAAAAATGTTCCCAGCAACCACGCGCCGGTCAGCACCAGCGCCCAGCGAAATTGGCCCGCGAAAAAAAACGCCGCGATGGGCAGCACCCACAAATACCAGACGCCGTGGACAAACGTGCAGACGGTGAGCAGCGCCGTGACCAAAATAAAATTTTTCAGGCTCGGCGGACATTTTTGCGCGAGAAATAAAATCGTCATCAACACCGTGCAAGTGATCGTGAATGGGCGTCCGAGCAGGAAGCGTTGCGGCAGGTCGGAGAGAATCATTGCCGTGAGTAACGCGACCAGCCACGCCTCCGGGCGCTTCAGCCACGGCAGCAACGTGCCGTTGACGAGCAGGAAAAGTGCGACCACTGAAAAGACCACGAGACCTTCCGCATCCCAGCCCATCGCGCGATGCACCGCGCCGAGAAAACCATGCCAGCCGAGGCTTTGATCAATTTTGAAGACGTCGCCCGTCACGATGATTTCCGACCACGGCTTGTCGCTTACGGCTTTGGCCGCGTGGCGCAACGCATCGTCGCCGGGCAAAAAACCATAGCTGATAATCTTGAGCGGAATCGCGAGAATGACGAGCGCGACAATGAGCCAGACGGCGAGCGGGACATAGCGGCGGAATTTTTCCGGCAGTTCGAATTCAAACATGGCGTGCGATTTGTTCCGCTAATCAGAACACCTTGGGCACGCCTTCGTCGAGGATTTTCAAATGCTTCGTGAGTTTTTGTTGCGCCGCCGTTTCGCGCAGCAAACGCGGCGGCTCGTCCATCGCCTCGAACGACAGCTTGAACGTGCCGTAGTGCATCGGCACAAAAACTTTCGCGCGCAAATCCTTGAACGCCTGCACCGCCTCGACCGGCCCCATGTGAACACTGCGAAAACTTTCCGGGTGATACGCGCCGATGGGCAGCAGCGCGATTTCCGGACGCAGTTGTTTGCCGATTTCCGTGAAGCCGTCGAAATACGCGCTGTCGCCCGCGTGATAAATTTTCCGGCCCTGATGCTCCAGCACAAATCCGCCGTAGCCGCGATGGCTGTCGCGCAACGTCCGCGCGCCCCAGTGTTTGCTCGGCACGAACGTCACCTGCCAGTCCTTCTGTCCAAAACTTTCCCACCATTCCAGTTCGACCACGCGCGAGAAGCCGAGATTTTTGGCGAGATCGCCGACCCCGCGCGGCATCACGCCGATTTTCGGATGCGGCAGTTTGCGCAGCGTCGGCTTGTGAAAATGATCAAAGTGCGCGTGCGTCAGCAAAACCAGATCAATGCGCGGCAAATCGCGCAGCCGCAGGCCGACGCGCTTCAGACGTTTCATGACAAAGAGCCAGTTCGCAAAATTCGGGTCCACCAGCACGTTCAGATCGGAGAACTGAATGAGAAACGACGCGTGCCCGATCCAAGTAATGGCCACCTGGCCGCGTTTTAATTTCGGAAAAACCGGTCGCTCCGGTTTGCCATGACGCGGCGTGAACCAGCCCTTCCAGATGAGTTCCTTAAAAAAAGTGCGCGGGTTGAAATGTTTCGCGGGCGTGAGGTCTTTGAACGAGCGCGGCAATTTACGGCGCGGCGTGGCGGGTGTTTCAGACGTTTCCCGAATCATGCGTTGGTTTGACCATACCAGCCGCGCGCCGTTCGACAATACGGAAAATTACTGACGAAATCTTTTTTCCTTTCCGACCGGCAGTTTCAAAACGCCATGTATTTCAGCACCTGGACTTCTTTTTTGAAAACGAGTTCAATGTAGGTGTCGCTGAAGCGCACGCTGCTGGGGGCGCGCTGTTGTTCGTAAGTCCACAGCTCGCGTCCATTTTTGGGGTCGAGCCGCACTAGGCGGAAGTAATCTTTCTTTTGCAAGCCATCGGTCAGGTCGTTGCCGTCCTCCTCGGAATCAAAGCCGGAATCATAACTCTGCATCGCATAAATGATGTTGCCCGCGACGTAAGAAATGTGTCCACCCGGTTTCACCGTCCATAAAATTTTCCCGGTCTGCGGCGAAATTTTTTGCACGATGGCGTCGGTGGTTTTCGTCACGTCAATCTGCCGCGAATACTTGATGTCGTCCGGGCTGCCGCTGGTCGTGTTCACGAACACATTGTCCTGCGCGTCGAAAAACAATCCCATCACGCCGACGGATGGCAGCCGCCAGCGCGCATTGCCGCTGCTCAAGTCAAACGCCGTCAGCACCGCCTGATCAAAAACGTAAAGCGTGTTGCCGCGCTCCACGCACGGGCCGTCGCCGAACTGGGCAATTCCCGACTCGTCATCCCGCGCCGCGCTCGGCACGGAATACGTCAGCGTGGCCGTCCAGACTTTTTTATTTTCCTTGTCCAGCACCACCACGCCTTTGCCCGCCGTGAGCACGTTAACGGTTTTGAGCGGATGCAACTCCGGCGGCCCAACGACCTCGCCGGTCCAGCCCGCCGTCTCCGGCTCGCCAGCTTTGCGGACGGAAACTTGATAGCGGCTCTCATCTTCCTCGATGGTGTCGCCGCCGGCATTGCGCTGCATTTCGTTCAGTGTTTCATTGGCGATTTCCATCGTCTTCGCCTGGCTCACGTCACCTTCGAGCGCGGATTTTTTTGGCGGTGCCTTCATCGCCGAGCGCGTGACCATGCGCCGTTCCAGCAGCCGCACGGAAAATAAAAAATCGCCGCCGTTGCCGTGAATCAAGGTGGCCATGGAATTTTCTCCGGAGTCGGTGGAATTATTTTTTGCCGCCACCGGCTTGGTTTTTGGATCGCCCTTAAGTTCATTCAACAATCGTTGTTGGTTTTGGGAATTCGCCAGCAGCGCGGGCAACGCGATCTGCGCGGGCAGTTTCAAATTCTGCGCCTGCGCCGCGACCTTGTCCGGGTCGAGCGGCTTGCCGGAATCGTCATTCGGATTCAACGACAGCCCGCCGCCGGAATCATCCGCGCCGGAAAAATCGCGCGGCGTGATTTTCTGTTCCTCGGCGACACTGCCCGTGGCCCAGTCATAACGCACTTCCTTCGCGCCGCGCGCCACCCAGATTTTTTCGCCGTCCACGCGCAACGCCAGCCCGCCTTCGAGATGCTTGCGTGCAAATTTTTCCAGCTTCGTCGCTGACGAGCGATAACTGGAACCGCTGTCCGCCTGAATTTCAGCGGCGGTGGCGTCATCGTATTCTTTTTTGCTGATGAGGTCGTGCGTCCAGACGGACTTTTTTGATTTCAAATCCACGCGCGCCAACGTGCCGCCATGCAGGAAAACAAATTGAGCTTTGCCCACCATCTGCGAGCCGCCGTAAAAAGATTTTTGGTCGAAGCGCTGCGAAAAAATTTCATGCGGACGCGAGCCGTAAAATTGATACCAGCCCCAAAAACCAACCGCGCCCAAAACCAAAACGGCCGCTGCGCCGAACACCAAACCCATCTTGCGCCAGAAGCGGGATTCCACTTCCGAATTTTTCCCGGCGAAGATCGGGACATTTTTACCCTGTAAATCCGCCTTGTTCTGGCACAGCGGCGAGCAAAAATAGCCAAACACATTCATGCACTGCGGGCAGATAGGCTTGCCGCACTCGGCACATTTTTCCGTCGCCAAAACGCCGCGATGTTTGGAACAGTATTTTGAAACCGGTGCGGATTCCTGAACCGGTTCGGCAGGTTTTTCCTCGTGGGAAATTTTTAGGCGCGCGGCGACGGGCAAAATAATTTCCGGCGCGGGCGCAGAAAATTCCTGGCGCACCAGTTCGTTGATGAAAGCGGAATGATCGGCGCCGCACGCGGGGCAGAGGAAGCTCACCGGGTTCGCGAGCATTTCGGGCGCGAGGTCGAAAGCGTATTTCGCACCGCAAGGACATTGCAATTTCATATCGTGTCAGTTCACGGTTTAGGATTCAGCAACACAATGCCATTCGTTGCCAATGCGGGCAATTCCAGTTGCGCACGGCTGGCTGTCACGCTGCCGTCGCACAACAAAAAATTACCGCCATATTTGTGATGGTTGTTACCGGGCGCTTTACCGTTGGTGGAAAAAATAAATTCCCCCATCCGCTTCGGTAACGTGTCCACTAGCCGGTCGGAAAATAAAAAATTCGGCGACGAATCCGCGCGGCGACCCATGAAATACGCGTAGCTGATTTTGTGCGAACGCAGTGGTTCACCGGACGGAATCTGCGAATCGCGTCCGCCGGGGCAGATGAAAATTGAAGTGTCGGTGGAATATTTTGGCACGAGAATTCCGAGCGCGTCTTCCGACGTGACGGCGTTGGTGGTCACGGGAAATTTGCCGCCGAAATCATTCGCGTAAATCTGCGCGGCAAGAAATATTTTTTGGAGGTTGTCCGCGCAAAGTTGTTTTTGCGTGCGCTGATGCCGTGCAGAGCCGAAACCGTAGAGCATCGAGATGACGATGGCCATGATCGCGAACGTGACGAGCAACTCAATCAACGAGAAACCCGGCGCAGCGGCGCGGCGGTGGCAAAACGACATGGACGATTTTTAACGCAACCCCCTGCCCCGCGCAAAAGAATTCGATTCGCCAGATGGTTACGGCGTGCCCTGCGGAATGGTGAGATACGCGGCGACGAGTTGCGTGAGCGCGACGGGCAGGATAAACGTCCAGCGTTCGCCTTCGAGGGTTGCGGTGGCAAAAACTTTTTCCTGCTGCGGGACGGAGTTGCCAAAATCCAAAATAAATTTCTCCGCCGATTTCAGTTCGATGATTAGTTGTGGGCTGTTAGTGCCAAAGCCGAGGCTGGCGGGCGTGGTGCTGGAAAAATTCCGATCTACCCAACCGTCGGCGTCGAGTTCGCCAAGGCGGTGGACGGTTTCCTCGACGGCGAGCGCGTTAAATTTGCCCGCCGAGCCGGTCGCAAGCGACCAGGCGTTCGTGCCGTTGCGGAGCAGCGTGCGGGTCTGCCCGGCCTGCCGCATCGTGACGCTCGCGACATTGGTCTCGGAAAAATTCCAGAGCCGGTGGCTGCGAAATTCCCAGCCGTTTTCCGGCAGGCGCTTGAAATCCGTCAGCGGTAGCGCGTAGATGAAATCTTCATCGCCGCGCTTCACAAAAATCCGGTTGGTCTCCGCATGGCCAAACAGCAACTGCGCGATGACGACGTTCGTTTCGCCGGACTTGCCTTGAAAAATAATCTCCTGCTCCGGGTGGGCGAGGCCGTATTTTTCCAAGTCGGTCTTGGTGGCGACATCGCGCACGAACTCGCTCGCCCGCCAGTTCAGCAGCAGCTTGGCGAAATTCACGACGCTTTCGGAATCGGCGGGAAAAATTTCACCGGCGATGCGCCAGCCGTTGGTGCCGTTGAAAATCAAAGTGAAATTCGTCTTCGCACCGCGCACGACGATTTCGGAAACGGGCGTGCGGAGCTCGAGCAGGTGGGAATCGCGAAAGTCGTTCCAATCGCCGGCCCACGCGGCGAGTGCGTCCGGCGCGGCGAGCGCCACGGAATTCAAACTGTCGCGGCGGACGTAAATTTGGTTCGTGTCTTCCACCGAAATTTTTCCAGCGTGAACGGCGGAAAATAAATTCGTGCCTTGGCCGAGCCAGACATCCGTGGCCGCCGGTTCGAGGCCGAACGTGGCGAGGTCTGCCTTCGGATCATCGGTGATGAAGCGGGTGGTCTGGGCGGCGGCAAGCTGTTGCAGCGCGGCGTTGATGCGGGCGGAATTGGCGCGCGCCGGGAGCGGCTGCACCATGCGCCAGAGCTGGTTCGTGGGGTTGCGGCGCAGTTCGATGACGCGGGCGCCGTTAGTGATGACCATCCAATCGCAACTGTCCACCGCGCCGACCAACGATGTGTCGCGCCAGCCAGCCAGCTTCGCGGGGAGCACTGGCAACCACGCGGCGTCCGTCACAAATGCGCCGTCCATGCCGACGATGCGGATGAACACTTGATCGCCGGGCGCAGTGTTGCTGCCCACGAGAAAATGCCACTGCGTCTCACCCGCCGTGAGATCCACCGTCGCGCGCGGCGCGTCAAAACCGAAGCCGGCCTCGGCGTTTTTCCGACCGTTCAATTCCGCCGCCGTGATGCGCGTGGCGACGGTGAGTTTTTCCAGCGCGTCGAGCAGCGAGGCGACTGCCGCGTTTTGCGCCGGATAGACAAAGGGTTTTTGCACGCGCCAAGAATTATTGGTGCGGACGAGGGTGAATTCTTTGGCACCGGCGGGCGTGATGTGGATTTCTGTGAGGTCAGCGGCGCGCAGGCCGGGCAACAGTTTTCCGCCAACGATGTCGGGATGCGAAAAGAAATGTCCGTTGAGCCAGATAAACGCGGCGAGCGTCACGGCAAGCGCGAACCAGATGGCGGTGGTTTGATTTTTCATTTGCGTCGCACGAGCCAAACGAGCCAGCCGAGGAACAGCACGCCGCCGGGCAACGCGCCGAGCAGCAGCCAGCGCAACTGCTGCTGCTGCTGGTTGGTGAGGAGCAGGCGGAATTCCATGATGGAGCGCGGCCCGACGCCTTCAATGAGTTGCGGACGTTCGACGAGCCAGTTCACGGCGGCGTTCAAGAAATCGCTGTTGCTGCCCATCTCGATCACAGTGTTGCCCAGAAAAATGGAATCGCCGGTGACGATGATGCGGGCGTTGCCACGCGGGTTGACCACGCCAGCCACAGGTTTTTGCTCGACCGCGCAGGCGAGCGAATAGCTGCGCGGCGCGGCGGTGCGGTCTTCCGCGAGCAGCGAGTTGTCGGCGGAAAAAAGCAGTTCGTCCACTTGCAACGTGCTAGTCGGCGCGCCGTTGAGCTTGCTGATTGGCCGGGGCAGAACCAGCTTCATGGCCGATTCCGCGAGCGAAGCGGTCACGAGATGTTTGCCGTAGCGGTTCACGACCACGCCCGCATCGTTGCCGCCGGCTTCCTTCACATAATCGGTGGCGACGTTCACGCCCCAGCGTTGGAGCAGCGGTTCGAGATGGGTGGCGCGTTCGAGCGAACTCGTGTTAAACAACACAAACAGCTTTCCGCCTTCCCGCAAATACCTGTCAATAGCTTGCAACTCCGTTTCCGCGAATGGCGTGGCTGGCGCGGCGATGACCAACAGGCTGCAATTTGTCGGCACGCTGTTGTCGGCGGTGAGTTGCAACCCGTCCAGCGAAAAATAATTCTGCTGAAGCAACTGGCCGAATTTTTGGAAACCGTGCGTGCTGCTGTCGTTCGGCAGCACCTCCTTGTGGCCGAGAAGAAAATACGCGCGGAGCCGCTGCGGATTTTGCAGCGCGAGCAGCATGGCGGTGAAAGCGCGCTCGCCATTGAAGCGCACGGGGCGGATGTCCAGCTTCCGGTCCTCGGTCATGCCGCGCGCGGCGTATTCCAGCAGCGCGGTGCCGGGAATCATTTTCACATGGTCGTCGCTGTCAAAAATGATGAGGTCCTTGTCCGCCGCAGCGTTAAGGCCGTATTTGATTTTTGTTTTCTGCGCCTCGCCCGCGTCGCGGACATAATCCACCAACCGCACGGAAATTTTTTTGCTCGCCGCTGCGTATTCGTCCAGCAACGCCGCCACGTCAGGATAAAAATCAGCGTGCCGATCAAAGTAAAGCGTCACTGCCACCTGGTTGGTCAGCGAATGTAAAACGGCCAGCGTGCGCGGCGAAAGTTGCACGCTGGTTTGCGAACTCAAGTAGTGCCGCGACGAAAATTTCGCGCCGAGATAATCCACCATCACCACCACGGCGAGCACGAGCAGCGTCCGCGCCGTGCGGTCGAAAATATTTTTCCAGCGTTGCGCGCGGGAAAAACTAGGCGGTGATTTTTGGTCGTCGCTCATGTTATTTCCAGCGGCGGCTTTCCACCACGCGCAGCGTCAGGAACAAAAAGAAAAAAGTTGCGCTCACATAAAACACCACCACCCTCGTGTCCACCACGCCCCGCGCAAAACTGTCCATCTGGTCGAATAAATTAAAATAAGGGATCACCGCCGTCAGGTCGGAGCCGGGCGGCAATGCCTTGGCCAGAAACGCGAGCGAAAAAAAGCTCATGCCTAGAACGAAGCTCACCATCGCCGCCGCCATCTGGCTGCTGGTGATGGCCGAGGCAAAACAGCCGAGCGAAATAAACAGGCAGCCAATCAGAAAAATCCCCAGATACATTCCGCCGACCGTCCCCGCATCCAAGCCAATGTGCTGCCGTGCAAAATGGCCGACGATGAACAGGCACAGCAACAACGGCAGCCAGGCGACGAGATAAAAGATCATGGCCCCGCAAAATTTCGCCGCAACTACGCGCACATCGCCGATCTGCGTCGTCATCAATGTTTCAAAGGTGCCGCTGGCTTTTTCGAGCGCGAACAGGCGCATCGTCATCACCGGCGCGGCGAGCAACACGATCATCCAGAAGTAATAGGTGCTGTAAAACAGTTCCGTCACCGGCATCGGCGAGGCGTCGGTGCCTAGGTTGGTGATGACCGTGGAAAAACTTTCGCCGATGAGCAGCGTGATCGCCGCGATAATGAGATAGCCATTAAGCGAATAAAAAAACGCCGTCAGTTCACGCCGCAATAATGTTAGAAAAACACTCATTCGCGCTCCTCCTGATTGGGCTTCGTCACCTGCACATAAACATCTTCGAGCGAATGGCGGCTGCGCGTAAGTTCGCGGAGTTCCCAACCGTTTTTTTGCGCCAGCGCAAAGACCGTGGCGCGCAAATCAAAACCATCGCGCGCGGTCAGCGCGCAGCGAAAAAATTTCCCATCGCACGCCGACACATTGAACTGCGTCACTTCGGGCAGGCTGTCCCACGCCTCGCGCAACGCCTTTTCCGGAGCGGCGATTTCGGCGATGACTTGGCTGCCACCCGCCATGCGTTGCTGTAAATTTTCCGGCGTATCCGACGCCAGCACGCGCCCGCCGAACATGATCAGCACGCGCCCGCACATCATTTCCACTTCCGGCAAAATATGCGTGGAAATCAAAACCGTATGTTTGCCCGCCAGACTTTTAATCAGCGCGCGAACCGAACGGATTTGGTGCGGATCCAACCCCACCGTCGGCTCGTCTAAAATGATTAATTCCGGCTCATGCACCAGCGCATCCGCGAGGCCGACGCGTTGCTTGTAGCCTTTGGAAAGTTGTCCGATAATGCGGCGACCAACATCTTTCAAACCGCATTGTTCCATCACCGTATCCACGCGTGAACGGGAATTGCGCCAGCCGAGACCTTTGAGCCGCGCACGAAATTTCAAATACTCCCGCACGCGCATTTCG
This sequence comes from Limisphaerales bacterium, assembly GCA_025360325.1. Lineage (GTDB taxonomy): Bacteria > Verrucomicrobiota > Verrucomicrobiia > Limisphaerales > UBA11358 > UBA11358. The sequence continues at coordinate 9,439 of JANYCI010000086.1, forward strand.
GGGTAGAGCGGATTATTTTCCGGCATATAACCGATGCGCCGCCGCGCTTCTTCCGCGTCGTGAAAAACATCGAAGCCCGCCACGCGCACCGTGCCGCTCGTCGCGGGCATGAAGCCGGAGAGCACACGCATGGTCGTGCTTTTGCCCGCGCCGTTTGGCCCCAGCAGGCCCACGATTTCGCCGCGCGCGACCGTGAACGAAATATCGTCCACCGCCATGCGTCCCGCGTAACGCTTCGTCAAATTAGAAACTTGAATCATCAAATGCCACCCGTTGAAAAACCAACTTTAGTGTAGCCAAAAAAATCTACCGGCGGCGAACAAAAATTTCACACCGCCAACATTGAACTGGCGCAAAAGCGTTTGGTTGCAAAAATAATTAAACAACGAAGCAACCAAGGAACAAAGTTGGCGCGGTCTGAATCTGCCGGGTGGCACTGGCTTCCAGCCAGTTGTTTCGGGCGTCGCGCCCGAAACCGTTTGGAGATGTGAAATTGCGGCCCGTTGTTCAACCGGCTTGACTTTGCTTGGCAATCGCGCCAAAAACATCGCCATGAATTCCCGCGCGGAAAACTTCTACTCCCTGTGGCGCGAAAACAGTCGCGCCGTCGGGGCGTTGCGCGATGAAAATTCCGTGCCGCCGGAAAAACTGTTGCAGGCCGTCTGGCAACATCAGCGGCTCCGGCGCGGCGAATTGAAAACGGCGGACGGAAAATCGGTGCGCGTGCTGCATCCTGGTTTTATCAGCGCGGAAGGCGGCCCGGATTTTCGCGGCGCGGTGTTGCAGTTTGAAAATGAAAAACCTGTTTCCGGCGACGTGGAAATTGATTTGCAGGCGAATGGCTGGCACGCGCATGGCCACGATGTAAATCCAAATTTCAAAACCGTCATCCTGCACGTCGTCTGGGAACACGGCCAAAGTCCGAAGTCTAAAGCCCAAAGTTCATTCCCCGTTCTGGCCTTAAAGAACGTTCTCGACGCGACGCTCACCGAACTTGCGCTGACGCTCGAAAACGAATCTGGCCTGCCGGAAAATTTGCGCGGTAAATGCTCCGCGCCCTTGCAAACACTGGATGAAACGCAACTCGCGGAACTGCTGCACGCCGCCGCGAAAGTCCGTTTTCAAAACAAGGCCACCGCGATGCTGGCCCGCGCCAAACATTCCGGCTGGGAACAGGCGTTGTGGGAAAATCTGTTTCGCGCGCTCGGTTACAAACACAATGTGTGGCCGATGCTGAATCTGGCGGAAGCGAGACCGCGTTGGACACGCGGCGCGGATTCCGCGTTTGCGATTCAAGCGCGCTTGCTCGGCGTGAGCGGTTTGTTGCCGCATGAATTGACGCGCTCGCAAAAAAGTTCCGACACTTTTTTGCGGCACGCGTGGGATTTATGGTGGCGCGATCGCGATGAATTTTCCGACTGCACGTTGCCGTGCACGACGTGGAAATTTCACGGCCTGCGTCCGGCCAATCATCCGCAGCGGCGACTGGCGCTTGCCTCACACTGGTTGGCGGCGGGAAATCTGGCGGCGAAGATTGAAGGGTGGGTGCTGAAAAATCATTCGTCACCCCTCATCCCGGCCCTCTCCCCTCCAAGGGGCGAGGGAGAAAAACTCTTGTCCTCGCTGCATGAAATTTTTCAAGTCGAGCGCGATGAATTCTGGTCGTGGCACTGGACGTTCAACTCCGAGCGCATGACGAAACCCCAGCCGTTATTGGGTGAAGCGCGCGTCACGGATTTGGCGGTGAACGTGGTTTTGCCGTGGCTGTGGATTCGCGCGAAAGAAGGCGGCAACGAAAAAATTCTCCGCGAAGTGGAACGGAGATTTTTTACATGGCCAGCGGCGGAGGATAATTCCGTTTTGAAACTCGCGCGGCAACGCTTGCTCGGAACTTCGAGCGCACGGATTTTGAAAGGCGCGGCAGCGCAACAGGGCTTGATGCAGATCGTGCGTGATTTCTGCGAACATTCCAACGCGATTTGCGATGACTGCCGGTTTCCTGATTTGGTGCAAACGTGGAAAGCCCCGGAAAAATGAACCGCGCGCGGCCGTCTTCCGGGGCTTGAAAATTCCGGCGAATTATTTCTTGATCAAATCGGCCACGAGCGACTTCTCTTCCTTCAATTCATTTTCCGTCGCGGCGATTTTCGCCTTGCTGAAATCATTGAGCGGAACGCCTTGGACGATTTCAAAATCCTTGCCGTTGCTGCGGATCGGGTAGCTGAAGATGAGACCCTTCTCGATGCCGTAGCTGCCGTCGGAATGAACGGCGACGCTGAACCAGTCGCCAGCGGGCGTGGGTGTGACGAGCTTGCGGACGGTGTCCACGGCGGCGTTCGCGGCACTCGCGGCGCTGGAGAGGCCGCGCGCTTTGATGATGGCCGCGCCGCGCTGTTGCACGGTGCTGATGAAATCTTTTTCCAACCATTCGCGATGGCTGATGACTTCGGGAACGAGGCGTCCGTTGATTTTCGTGTTGAAAAAATCAGGATACATCGTGGCGCTATGGTTGCCCCAGATGGCGAGGTTGGTGACGGCGGTGGTGTCCACGCTGGCTTTTTTGGCGAGCTGCGACTTGGCACGATTTTCGTCGAGCGCGGTCATGGCGAAGAAGCGTTCCTTCGGAATTCCCGGCGCGTTGTTCGCGGCGATGAGCGCGTTGGTGTTGCAGGGATTGCCGACGACGAGCACGCGCACATCCGCAGCGGCATTCTTCGCAATCGCATTGCCTTGGCCGGTGAAAATTTTCCCATTCGCGGCGAGCAAATCTTTGCGTTCCATGCCGGGGCCGCGCGGTTGTGCACCGACGAGCAACGCCCAGTTCACGCCCTTGAAACCTTCGTCGGGATTCGAGGTCGGCACGAGGCCTTTGAGCAGCGGGAACGCGCAATCTTCCAATTCCATGCAGACGCCTTGCAATGCGGCCATGACTTTTTCGTCGGCGCGTTCGAGGAGATGAATGATGACCGGCTGATCCGGCCCGAACGCCGCGCCGGAGGCGATGCGGAACAGGAGTGAATAGCCGATTTGGCCGGCAGCGCCGGTGACCGCGACACGAATGGGAGCTTTGTTCATAAATTTAGGCGGCCAGTATAAATCGCAATTTGAATTTCACGCAAGCGCGGAACCAGCGGGGAGCGGGGGAGGATGCCGAAATGTTTTACCGCGAACCACGCGAAATACGCGAAAAAAGCCTGAAGCGCGTGGGCACATTTTTTGTTCGCGTTGTTCGCGTTTGAAATCCGGCCGGAGTTTGACAAGCGAATGGAGCAGACGAATGAAGAATGTTTCTCCGATTCGCTTCCCCCATTCGCCTACCAGCTTTGGAAAAAAATCGCCGCCGTGGAACATTTCCACAGCGGCGACCAACCCCCCAATCAAAAATATAAAATCCGAAATCTAAAATTTCTCTGCCTCACGGATTCGAGAAGCGATAGAAGCGCTGCTTGAAATTCGGCGCGTTGGTATCGGCAAATTGCAAACTGCCGCCCGCCGCTGCGGTGGCACTGCCGATGTTGATCCAAGTCGCCGTGGCGAGATTGGTATTTGCCTGCACCGTGTAGAGAATGCTCGAACCGCCGAGGCCGGTGATCCATGTTCGTGCCGCCGACGGTGAGTGCGTTCGGCACTGCGATCGAAGAAATCCAGATGTCGAAAAAGGGATAACCGTTTTGCAGTTGCAGGTAGCCGTTGATCACATTGACGCTGCCCGCGAACAGATTGTCCTGAACGCCGTTCAAGGTCAGCACACCGCTGCCACTATTTGCATCCAGCGTAAAACCGCCGGGGCCGACCAAACGGCTGTTGATGGTTAAATCGTAATAGAGGTAAAACGGCACCGAGTTGGTAAGCGTGATGTTCAGCGTTCCGCCCAGCGTGTTGTTTTTGCCCGTGCCACCGAACGACAATCCGTTGCCGCCGTCGCGAAATGTCAGATTGGCACCTGCGCCCGCACCTTCGACGGTAAAATTATCACCCTGAAAATAAACGCTGTCCAAGACTAGGTTGGCGAGGTTGTTTGTGCTATTCAGCCGCGCGGCGGCAGCCGCAAAATAAATGATCACCGGCGGCGCTTCACCGGCGACCGGCGGGTTGTTGGCCTGCCAGTTGGCCGGCAGGCTCCAGTTCCCCGTGATGCCCGCGCCAACCCAGACATGGGTGGCTGCGCGCGAACTGCTGGCCGACAGCAGTCCGCCCGCGAGCACGGCCAGCGCGACGGCAGAGGCCAGAAAGGTGGATTTAATTTTCACAATTTTATTTTCGTAATTGGTTGCGTGATTGGTTTGCACGCTCCTGTTTTAACTTGGTTTTGAATTTTGTCTCCTGTGCGAGTCACGCACAGGGGTGTGCCTCTCGCGCACAGTCGGAAAATCAGCGAGCCGAACAGTAGCGGCGTGGCGGGAAACCGGCGGGAATTATTTTTACTACAAAATCCACGAGGCCCACGCAACGTGACGGCAGTTGCTATTTCGCCAATCCGGGAGCAATGATTCGTTGGCTCACTTCCGTTGCTGCGATGGGAATTTCAATTGCCTTAACCGGAATTTTAGTTTTGATTTGTTTTCAGGAAAAATGAAATCACGCCCCAAGATTGGTGAAGTCGGTGAACTGGCCATTGCAACGGACATGAAGCACGCCGTGGAATTTCACGGCGATGGTATGCCCGCCGTCGTGTCCACGCCGCACATCATCCAGTTTCTCGAACGCACCGCGCGTCACACGCTCACGCCGCACCTCGAAGCCGATGAGCGTTCCGTGGGTTTAGAAATAGACATCCGCCACCTCGCGCCGACACCCGTCGGCCAGACGATTCATTGCACCGCGCGCGTCATCTCGGTTGAAGGCAGCAAGGTGCAATTCCAGATCGAAGCGCGTGACGCGCACGAAGTCATTGTGCGCGGCCTGCACAAACGCGCCATCATCCGCACGGAAAGTTTTTCAAAACGCGTGAAGGCAAAAGGAGGCTGATTTTTCAACCGCTAATCCACGCTCATCTTCGCTGATAAATTTTTTGGATTAGCAATGATGAGCGCAGATTAACGGCTTATTTCTGTTTCAAACCTTCGTCCGAAAATACGCAATCGTATCGGTGAGACCGTCCGCAAGTTTCACTTGCGGTTCCCATTTCAGAATTTTTTTCGCCTTGGCGATGTCCGGCTTGCGCTGTTTCGGATCATCCTGCGGCAGCGGTTTGAAAACAATTTTACTTTTTGATTTTGTGGCTTTGATGATCTGCTCCGCGAATTGCAGCATGGTCATTTCCGTAGGATTACCAATGTTCACAGGCAAATCGTAACCACTCATCATTAGGCGATAAATTCCTTCGATCAAATCAGAGACGTAACAAAAGCTACGCGTCTGCGTGCCTTTCCCAAAAATTGTGACGGGTTTATTTTTCAACGCCTGGCTCACGAACGCTGGAACCACGCGGCCATCGTTGATTCGCATACGCGGGCCGTAGGTGTTGAAAATACGGACGATGCGGGTCTGGACTTGGTGCTCGCGATGATAGGCCATCGTCAACGCCTCGGCGAAACGCTTGGCCTCGTCGTAGCAGCCGCGCGGGCCGATGGTGTTCACGTTGCCCCAGTATTCTTCCGGCTGCGGATGTAAGAGCGGGTCGCCGTAAATTTCGGAAGTCGAGGCGATGAGGAAGCGCGCGTTTTTTAGTTTCGCAAGACCGAGCGCTTTGTGCGTGCCGAGCGATCCGACCTTCATCGTTTGGATCGGGATTTGCAGATAATCAATCGGGCTGGCGGGCGAGGCGAAATGCCAGACGAAATCCACCGGGCCTTCGAGGAAAATAAATTCGGTGACGTCCTGCTGAATGAATTTGAAATTCGGATTGCCGCCGAGGTGCGCGATGTTGTCCACGCTACCAGTGACAAAATTATCAAGGCCGATCACTTTGTGGCCGCGCTTCAAAAGCAAATCGGTGAGGTGCGAGCCGAGAAAGCCGGCGGCACCGGTGACGACGGAAGTGGGCGTTTTCGAGGAGGATTTTTTTGCGGACATAATCAGTTCCATTTTTATCGGCAGAATTCGTTTTGAATTTATTTTTATTTCGCGCCCGTGCCAGCAAAGACCGCCGGGATGGTGCGAAAAAGGATGACGAGGTCGAGCCAGATAGACCAGTTGTCAATGTATTCGAGGTCGAGGCGAACCCATTCTTTGAAGTCGGAAATTTTGTTGCGACCCTGAACCTGCCAGAGGCAAGTGAGGCCGGGTTTGACGGAGAGGCGGCGGCGGTGGGCGAGATCGTTGAAGCGTTTGACTTCATCCACGGGCAGCGGGCGTGGTCCGACGAGGCTCATCTCGCCGCGCAGGACGTTGAAGAATTGGGGCAGTTCATCGAGGCTGTATTTACGGAGCCATTTGCCGACGGGCGTGATGCGGGGATCGTTGGTGACTTTGAAAACGGGGCCGGTCATCTCGTTCATGGCGGCGAGTTCGTGTTTGAACTGCTCGGCATTGGTGGCCATGGTGCGGAATTTGAAGATGTTGAACGGGGTGCCATTGAGGCCGGAGCGTTGCTGGCGGAAAAACACCGGGCCGGGTGTGGTGCATTTGATGAGCAGCGCGATTAACAGCATCAGCGGGGCGGTGACGAGGATCAACAGCAGCGAGCCAAAAAAATCAATGAACAGTTTGGCGAACACTTGCCAAGAATTTTCCGGCGTGGAGCGGAAGACAATGAGCGGCTGATTGAACATTTCATCCATGCTGGCGCGGGCGACGTGCGTGGTGAAAAAATCTGCCACGAGCCAAGCCTCGACGCCTTCGGTTTCGCAGAGGTGGATGACACCCTCGACGCGTTCGAGCTGCGTGTGGCGCGTGCTCAACAGGACGCCGCTGACGGAATGTTCATGCAGCAGTTCGATGAGTTGCGGGAGCGGCGTTTCCGCGAGATTAAATTCCGCCACGATGACCGCGCTATCGGCGGCGGCGGCTTGCACCATGCGCCGGAGCCGAATGACTTCGTTGCCAGCGGCGGCGATGATGACATTGCGTTTGTATTGCGCCTTGGCCACACGGCTTTTCAACACGAGCCGGAGCAGTTCTTCTTTGAGCCAGACGAGGAGAAAGCTGATGACGCCGAAGATAACCACCACGCCGCGCGGCACGGGATTGGTCTGCTTGAAAATAAAGAGCAACAGCACCAGCCCGATGCAGAGGATGAAACAGCCCTTGAGCAGCGGCCAGAACATCGAGATCCGCGACCCCATCATCGGCCGGTTGTAAAACCCCTGCGATTCCAGCACCAGCGGCGCGGCGGGAACCAGCGCGAAGTAGAGCCACACCACCTGATCGAAGGCATCGGTTCCAACCGGCGGCAGGCCGAACCAGTTATGGATGGCGGGCTGGCTCCGCACGACGAACGCGAGCCAGAAGCTCACCGCGAACATACAGGCGTCGGCGATTTGCTGGACTTGCGTTCGGACATGGCGTTCGCGTTGCAGCATGAAAAATTATTTGGCGGGCGGCAGTTGAAATTCTGGCACCGAGTCGGCGATCAGATTTTTCACGCGCGCAAATGTGGCGTCCTCTTGGCCGGGCGCGCACAAGGTGAAATACGAGGCATACGCCCAGCGCTCCAGCACGCCGTGGCGAATGAGGTGATACAAAATGGATTTTTGAATCCCGGTGTAATCATCGGTCTCATTGTTTTCGGCTACAAACCAGAAAACATAAAGGCCACTCACGGGAATTTTTTGGCCTTCCGGCGTCGTGTAGCTGTTATGCACCGTCCATTTTTGCACGGGCAGTTCGTAACCCGGCGTGCCGGCGATGGGAATTTTCACCGACGCCTGATCTACGATTTGCCAACCTTGACCCGGCAGGCAGTAGTCTGGCCGGTGAATGCTGGTGCGGTCGTCGCCCATCAAAATCAGGTTGGCCATCACCTCCATTTTGTCCGGCGCGGTGTAGAGCCGCTGCGCGAAACTCGTGTCCTTGGGCAAAAAATCCAGCACTCCCTGCGAGGTGGAAATGTTGCTGGACGTGAAGCCGCCGGCGTTTTCCGGCAAGGAAATTTTCATCGTCATGCTGCCGGGGATCGCCGTGGCCTTCACGCCGGGGTTGCCGAGGCGGCGGCTCGTCTTGATATGCGAAAGCGCCAATGCCGTGCCGCCGATCACCGCCAGCGTGAGGCAAAATAAAATACTTTTTTTGGCGGATGCGTTCATGGTTTTTCCTTCCCGAATTTTTTCTCAATCCAGCTCCCCGCCCAAAACAGGCCGAGGAATGCGGGGACATAGGGAATTAAATTTACCAGCGCGATTTCTCCAAGGCCCGGCAAGTGGAAGGGACAACCTTCGTGAACGTAGTTGCCCCATTCTTGGCCGCCAATTTCTGCCGCAATGATGATGCAAAACAGGCGGATAAAATTTCCCAATATCGAAAGCGGCAGCGCGAGCGCCATCAGGCACAACCGCCGTTTCGGCGAGCGGAACAGGATGGCGCCATACACCGTGGCCAGCAGGAAAATGGCAATCAGGCTTTTCATCCCGCTACACGCGGCCACCACGTCGTATTGAAATTTTCCACCGTGACCGATCAACTGCGTGCCATTGCGAACCACGTCAATCGTCAGCAATTGCGCCGCCGTTGTCGCGAGCCACGCAACGATGAGTCGCAGCGGAAACGTGAGCGGCAGCAGCCACGCCGAGAGCGGCACGCAAAATAAAAATAGCCAGAACGGGAATAAACTTTCCTTCAACCACGCCCAGCCCCAGGCCAAACCCATCAATCCAAAAACTCCCAAAAACATCGCCATCGTCGAAAGTTTTGGTTGCTGCACCACGAAGCTGCCGAGGTGCAAGACCGCCGCGAGCACCACCAGCAAAATTCCCGGCCACCAGAGTTTGAGCGGCAGTGCCAGCAGCTCTTTCCGCTTCCACCAAAACAGCCCGATCACCACGAACGGAATCAAATTGCCGTAGCCGTCGTCGGATTCCTTGCTGGTGTTGTAGGCCGAGTCCAGCCACACAAAAATGGAGGAGCTATGGACGTAGCCGAGGATGGAGTTGCCGAGAAAATGAAACAGCGCCAGCCACGCCGCGAGCAGGCCGAAGAAAAATGTTTTATTCGGGAGCCGTTGCCAACACGCCGCCGCGTCACTCCAAAAATCTGTTTTGGTTTCTTGCTGCAAGTTGCCGTTCATGAATTGTTTTAGACCGCCAGAAGCCAGCTTCTGCTCAAACAAAGTAGCGGTAACTTACGGTGAAGGATAGTTTTTCCAGCGCGCAAGCTGGGCGAAAAATTTTGCGACAAACAGCGGGTTGTTCCGCAGGTAGCGTTTACCCAAGCGGCGCGGCTCGCTGCACAGGCGAAAAAACCATTCCAGTCCGCTCCGCTGCATCCAGCGCGGTGCCTGCTTGGTGCGACCGCTGTGAAAATCAAACGCCGCGCCCACGCCCACCATCAGCGGCACGTCCAACTTCGGCAAAAATTCCGCCATAAACTTTTCCTGTTTTGGTGTGCTCAAGCCCACCCATAAAATGTCCGGCTTCGTCGCGGAAATTTTTTCCGACAACTGTTTCAACTCCACTTCATTCAACGCGCGAAACGGCGGCGTAAAAGTTCCGGCGACTTGTAGCTTTGGAAATTTTTCCCGCAATTTGTGTGCGAGCTGTTCCGCCACGCCGTCCGCGCCACCGTAAAAAAAATGTTTCGCGCCGCTCGTCTCGCTCCACGCGCAAACCTCCAGCATCAAGTCCGGCCCATACACCCGCGACATTTCGCGATGCCCATTTAATTTCCCCGCCCAGACCATCGGCATCCCGTCCGGCGTGCAGAGAAACGCGCCGTTGAGAATTTTTTTGAAGGCCGCATCGTCCTGCGCTTCCATCACGCCGTGAACGCCGGTGACGCAGATGTAGCCTTTGCGTTTTTCGCGCACGGCGGCGGCGATGGCGTCCAGCGCCGTCCGCAAATTGAGGATGCTGATGCCAGCACCGAGGACGTTGACGCGTTCAATGGCCATGAATCAGTGGTGCGGCTGCGAGTAGCATGCGAAAAATTTCCCATACGCGGCGGCGTTGTCAACGCTGGCGTTGACGACCGCGCGAAGGTGCGTTGTCAAAGCGCCTTCGCCGCAATGTCGCGGCGGACGTGCGCGCCTTCAAAATGGATTTTCTCAACCGCAGCGTAGGCGGCGGCTTGCGCGGCGCGTAAATCTTTTCCCAGTGCCGTGACGCCGAGAACGCGTCCGCCGTTCGTCACGATGTGCCCGTTGTTAAAGG
>JANYCI010000016.1 GCA_025360325.1 Limisphaerales bacterium
AGATTATGCACCGTGCGGTAAAGCCAGGGACGCGGCTTTTCGACTTGTTCAAATTGTTCGTGCAGTTTCATGAACGCTTCTTGAACCACGTCCTCGGCCTGCGTGCGCCCGCCCGTGTAGCGCAAGGCATAACCCAATAGCGGAGCCTCCAGAGCGGTAAATAGCTCTTCGATCGTTTCGCAGCCGGGCGATTCCGCGTTGGTTTCGTCGGCTCGCATCACCGCGATGGTTGGCGAATTTCCATTTTTAAGCGGGGAAGATTTTTAGTTTTCGCCCCCGAGGACTTTGTGTTCACAGGATATGACACGCGAGCGGATGGTTTATTAGGAGTTTTTTTACCGCGTCAAACCCAACCCAGACCGCGCTGATTTTTTCCAAAACAATTTACGGCTTGAAGCCACCGAGCCTGACGTTGAACAATACTGTCAAATAATCAAATGAAACTCGCCACATGAAACTCGGACTTGGACTTTACCGGCATATGCTCACGCGCGAAAATTTTCAGTTCGCGCGGCAGGCGGGCGCAACGCACATCGTCGCGCACCTCGTGGACTATTTCAAAGGCGGCGCGAAAAATCCGCGCGATAACCAACCCACCGGCACCGAGCGCGGCTGGGGCCTCGCGGGCGATCCGAACCAATTATGGAGCGCGGAGGAATTGATCGCGCTGCGTAAAAACATCGAGGCCGAGGGTTTGAAGCTGGAGGCGATAGAAAATTTTGATCCGGCGCACTGGTATGATGTGTTGCTCGCCGGGCCGAAGAAAAAATTGCATTTGGAAAATTGTAAAACCATCGTCCGCAATCTCGGCGCGGCGGGCATCCCCATCATGGGTTACAACTTCAGCATCGCGGGCGTGTGCGGGCGCACGCACCAGCCGTATGCGCGCGGCGGCGCGATGTCCGTGGGCATGGAAGGTCCGCTCGAAACGCCAATGCCCATCGGCATGGCGTGGAACATGGTCGTGGATGACCACGCGCCGGACGGAAATGTTCCGAGCGCAACGCACGAGCAATTGTGGCAGCGGCTCGGTGATTTTTTGGCCGCCGTCACGCCCGTGGCCGAAGCCGCCGGGGTGAAACTCGCGTTGCATCCCGATGATCCTCCCCTGCCCTTCATGCGCGGCCAGCCACGCCTCGTTTATCAACCACAGCTTTACCAGCGCGTCATTGATTTGCAGCCGAGTCGTGCGAACGCGCTGGAATTTTGTCTCGGCTCGCTCGCGGAAATGACGGACGGCGACATTTACGAAACGGTGGATCATTACAGTCGGCAAAATAAATTGGGCTACGTCCATTTCCGCAACGTCACGGGAAAAGTTCCGTTCTACCGCGAAACGTTTATTGACGATGGCGACATTGACATGATGCGCGTGCTGAAAATTTTGAAGAAAAATAATTTTGACGGCGTGCTCATTCCCGACCACACGCCGCAAATGTCCTGCGCCGCGCCGTGGCACGCGGGCATGGCCTTCGCGATGGGTTACATGAAGGCGGCGATGCAATTGGTGGCCACTGGGAAATAATTTTTCCGCCGCCGCTAAAACGGCGACTGGCTTCAAATCGAATAATCGTCGCTGAAAATTTTCACGTTTTTCAGCTCCACAAAAACCTGCTCGCCCGGCTTGGGCTGAAGTTCCTGAAACAATTCCTTGCTCAACTGCACGGTGAATTGTTCGCCACTGTCGAGCCGCTTTAGTTCCAGATTCGCCACCGGTCCGGCGGCGTTGCTGCGGATGACCGTCGCAGCCAACGCGGGGCCGGTCGCGACGCGCGTCACGCGGATGTCGTGCGGGCGCACGAACGCCACGGCTTCGGAATCCTGCTCGCCGGCGGCATCGGACGTGGCAAATTCGGTTCCACCGATGACCACGGCGCCATCTTTCACGCGACCGCTGAACAGATTCACGTTGCCGAGAAAATCATAAACGAACGGCGACGCGGGCTTATCGTAAATTTCTTCCGGCGTGCCGATCTGCTCGATTTTTCCCGCGCGCAAAATGGCCACGCGGTCGGAAACTTCCAACGCCTCCTCCTGATCGTGCGTCACGAAAATCGTGGTGATGTGAACTTCCTCATGCAACTGGCGCAACCAGCGGCGCAATTCTTTCCGCACCTTCGCATCGAGTGCGCCGAAAGGTTCGTCGAGCAAGAGAACTTTCGGCTCGACCGCGAGCGCGCGAGCAAGCGCGACGCGCTGGCGTTGGCCGCCGGACAGTTGCGACGGAAATCTATTGGCGAGCGGATCAAGCTGGATGAGCTTGAGCAATTTTTCCACGCGCTCGCGAATTTCCGCTTCCGGTGGACGCGTGGTTTTGGGACGCACACGCAAACCGAACGCGATATTTTCAAACACGCTCATGTGCCGGAACAACGCGTAGTGTTGGAACGCAAAACCGGCTTTGCGTTCGCTCGCGGGAATTTGCGTCACGTCTTCGCCGTAAAATAAAACCTGCGCTTCGCCTGTGTTATCAGGGAATTCCAGGCCCGCGATGGTTCGCAGCAACGTCGTTTTGCCAGAGCCGGACGGGCCGAGCAGCGCGACGAGTTCGCCGGACTCCACCTTGAGGCTGACGTTGTCGAGCGCGGTGAAGCTGCCGAATTTTTTGGTGACGTTTTTGACTTCAACACTCATGGGAAATTATTTTTCAAGCGCAGCGGCATTTTTATGTTCCACCCACGTTTTCAAACCAAGCGTGATGAGCGCGAGAAACGCCAGCAACGACGCCACGGCAAACGCGCCGGCGATGTTCAGATCATCATATAAGGCTTCGATGTGCAGCGGAATCGTATTTGTCTGGCCGCGAATATGGCCACTGACGACGGACACCGCGCCGAACTCGCCCATCGCGCGGGCGTTGCACAAGATCACACCGTAGAGCAGACCCCATTTTACATTAGGCAGCGTGACGCGCCAAAACGTTTGCCAACCGCTCGCGCCGAGCACGCGCGCGGCTTCTTCTTCATTGCGACCTTGCGCTTGCATCAGCGGAATCAGCTCGCGCGCGACAAATGGAACGGTGACAAAAATCGTCGCGAGCACGATTCCCGGCACGGCGAAAATGATTTTGAAATTATGGTCGTTTAGCCAGTTTGCCAGCGCGGGAAACGTGGGGTTGTCCGCGTTCAGCCAGAGGCCGAGCCAACCTTGCGCGCCGAAAACCAAAACGTAGATCATGCCTGCGATCACTGGCGAAACAGAGAACGGCAGATCAATCAGCGTGAGCAAAATATTTTTGCCGCGAAAATCAAACTTCGCAATCGCCCACGCGGCGCAGACGCCAAAGACGCAATTCAGCGGCACGGAAATCGCCGCCGCGAGCAAGGTCAGTTTGACCGCGCTCCACGCCATCGGATCGGTGATGGTGTTAAAATAAAATCCGATTCCCTTCGCGAATGCCTGCGTGAAAACAAAAATTAACGGGATGACGAGGAACACGCCGATGAACGCGAGCGCGACGCCAATGAGGAAGCGGCGCACCCAAGGCGGTTCGCTGGTCGTGTGACGAGATGGCACTAACACATTCATTTTAGTTCAGCCGGAAACATCCAATGCCCCAAGCTCAACGCATGGTTAAGGTTTTCTATTTTCATCAACTTCCATGAATTCAAAAATCGTAGTCACATCGGCGCGGTGGCTCAAATTGCTTTGCTTCTTAAAATCTTCAAGGCGGGCGGACGCACTGTCACGGCAGCCGCGCTTACAGGCAAAATCATTCCAAATTAGAATCAAATCATCATTGGGTCGCCGGCCTTTGCCAGAACAATAAGTCGCACATTGCTCGTCGGATGCGCCTGATAGAACAAACTCGGCAAACTCATCATAGTTCAGCTCTAGGTAACTCATGATTCTTGCGTCAAATCCCTTACCCATCAGTTCGTGAAAATCTTCGCGGAGAACGCCTTCAGCTTTGTAACGAATCTTGTCAATCGTTCGACCTAGGAAAACCAAGCCGCCGACTTTTTCATAGGGACTGCGCGGTGTTTTCATAAAAAGGTGACTGTTAGACGCTTGATATTTTCCATGTGGTTACGCGAGGTTGTTCGTGTTGTAACGGTTCGTCCACCATTGCAGCACGTTGATGGTGAGCAGCAGCACAAAGGAAAAAATAAGCATCACGACCGCGAGGGCCGTGGCTTTGCCGTAATCCAACATATCGAGTTCGCCCATGATGACGACGGGCGTGATCTGCGTCTTCAGTGGAATGTTGCCGGCGATGAAAATAACCGAGCCGTATTCGCCGAGGGCACGGGCGAACGCGAGTGCGAACCCGGTGATGAGAGCGGGCGTGAGCATCGGCAAAATCACGCGCCAGAAAACTTGCCAGCGATTCGCGCCGAGACTGGACGCGGCTTCTTCCAGTTCCGGGTCGAGGTCTTCGAGAATCGGCTGAACCGTGCGCACGATGAAAGGCAGGCCGATGAACGTCAGCGCGATGAACACGCCGATCTGCGTGGTAAAAACCTTGATGCCGAGCGGCTCCAGATAATGTCCGATCCAACCGTTCTTGGAGTAGAGCGTCGCCAGCGTGATGCCCGCTACAGCCGTTGGCAGCGCGAACGGTAAATCCACGAGCGCATCAAGAATTTTTTTTCCGAAAAATTCATAGCGCACTAAAACCCACGCGACGATGAGGCCAAAAAAAACATTCACCAGCGCGGCCAGCAACGACGCGCCGAATGTGAGGCGATACGACGCCATCGCCGCTGGCATCGTGACGGTGTGCCAGAAATCTGCCCACGTCAGCGAACTGGTTTTCCAGAACACCGCCGCGAGCGGAATCAGCACGATGAGGCCGAGATAAAAAACGGTGAAGCCGAGCGTCAGTTTGAAGCCCGGCAGCACGCGGATTTTTTTTGTCCGAGAAATTTTCGCCACAGTTTAGAGGTTCGGAGCGTAGGCGATGAACTGGTTGTATTCGAGCAAAATTGTCTGGAGCGACGCGACGAATGCGAGTTCTTTCAGATACTCTGGCGACGTGGCGGGCGTTTCCAAAATGATCTCGAACGGACGCGGGCGCACGCGCGGCGGCGCGGACAAAACGCCGTCGTAGCAATCACGGATGATGCCATTGCGCGCCTTAAAGCCGTCAATGACCGGACGCTCGTCGCGCGGCAGAAATTTTTCCGCCGCCGCGAGCGCGGGTTCAATCAGATGCTTCGTCAACGTCGCCCCACGCACATAGCCATAAAAACCGTCGCTCGTGTCGTCGGTGTGCAGCGCGATGAGGCCTTGAAACGAACGCGCTTTTAATTCGGCTTCGAGCAAACGCACTTCCGGCGCGGCGGAATTTTTCCAGAACTCGCGGTTCAAATCTTGGCCGCTGCGCGAGTAGCGCGTGTTGTCCTCGAAGCCCGTCGGATTGCAGACGGGATAAAACGAAAGATAATAGCCGGTCGCAATTTCTGGCTTCGCTTCCAGCAATTGGATGAAACGAATGAGCGCGTGAACACCTTCCGGTTCGTCGCCGTGCAGGCCGGCAAAAATGCCGATGCGGATGGGCGTATCGCCGCCGCGCGGCCCGACAAACAGATAGCGCGGCAGCTCGTAGCTCTCGCCATCCACTTCAAATGTGGCGTCGTGATTCGCGACGAGATTTGGCGAAGTCGCGGCGATTTTTTCCAACGGCGCGAGCAGGTCGGAAATCGATCGGCGCGCTTTCCGCGTTGATTTCACAATGGTTTCGTAAGGGGCGACGATAGTCATAATTTTATTTTTATTAGGGCGCGGCGGCTGGCGGACAAACCAACCGCCGCGCGTGCCCGGAGGAATTTTTTATTGCGGCGAATAAATTTGGTCAAAGACGCCGCCATCGGCGAAGTGTGTTTTTTGCGCTTTCGTCCAGCTGCCAAACTCTGCTTCCAAGGTGACGAGTTTCAATTGCGTGAAATTTCCTTCGTATTTTTTAGCGATGATTTCATTGCGCGGACGATAGAAATTTTTCGCCACGATTTCCTGACCTTCGTCGGAGTAAAGGTATTTCACATACTGGGTCGCCACTTCAGTCGTGTGATGACGTTTGGCATTTTTATCCACGACCGCCACCGGCGGTTCGGCGAGAATACTCAATGACGGCGTGACGATTTCAAAATCGTTGGTGCCAAATTCCTTGAGCACGAGATGTGCCTCGTTCTCCCAGGCGAGCAGCACGTCGCCGATGCCATTCTTGGCGAACGTCACGGTCGAGCCGCGGGCGCCGGAGTCCAGCACCTTCACATTTTTGTAGATCTGGGTGATGAATTTTTTGGCCGCCGCATCATCGTGATTATTTTTTTCCAACCCGTAAGCATATGCCGCGAGATACGCCCAGCGTGCACCACCAGAAGTTTTCGGATTGGCCACGACGACCTTCACGTCGGTTTTCACCACGTCGTCCCAATCCTTGATGCCTTGCGGATTTCCTTTGCGAACGAGGAACACAATCGTCGAGGTGTAAGGCGTGCTGTTGCTCGACAAACGCTGCTGCCAATCGGCGGGCAATAATTTCGCCTGCGCCGAAATCGCGTCAATGTCGTAAGCGAGCGCGAGCGTGACGACATCCGCGTCCAGACCGGCGATCACGGCCTGCGCCTGCTTGCCCGAACCACCGTGTGATTGCGAGACGACGACATCATCACCGGATTTCGTTTTCCAGTATTTCGCGAACGCCGCGTTGTATTCCGTGTAAAGCTCGCGCGTCGGGTCGTAAGAAACGTTGAGCAGCTTGATCTCCTTCGCGTTCGCGGAAACCGCGATGGCCGAAAGGAGGAGAATTTTCAAAAAGGTTTTCATCTTGTAAATGCTGGTGTTTTTCAGGTTTTTAATTTTTTAGAAAGCCAGTTGCAGCCGCGTGAACAAAGTATTTTCATCCTGCGCCCCGACATTGCCCGTAGCAACTTTGCCGCCGTTGTAACCGTTGAACGTGGTGTGCGAGAAACTCAAATTAGCGCGAATATTTTTGTTGAGAAACCAGTTCAGCCCGACGGCCCACGCTTGCGCGCCCGCAGCGGACTTGGTCGGATCGGCCAAGCGCGTCGCGGCGGAACCGACGAACGCATTGTTGTCCACATCCAGCTCTGCAAAGCGCGCGGCCAATTGCCACGCGCCCCAGCCGCCGTTGCGCGGATCAAACGGATGACGCGGCGTGATGCCGGTGTAAGCCGCGTCTTCACCCGTCAGCACCCACGAACCAGTGAGTTCAAAACCTTTGTTTTCCAAATCTCGCACCGGCGTGGCCACCGCCGCCGTGCGCCGCGCCTGCTGATCAGAAATGGCGTATTCAGCGAGTAAACCAAACGAGCCGTAGTAATAATAGGCCTGCGGCGAAATGCGCCAGCCGTCGCCCTGCGCGTTCACGCCGGAATTAAATGCGAAAAATCGTTGCTGCCCGTCCGTCGTGTAGCCCGGCGTGAGGCCGGTGGAGGAATTCGTCGCGGGATTGCTCACGAGATAACTGCCGCCCACACCGAAGCCGAGTCCGCGCAATGCGTTGTTATCAGAATTTTTCCACGGCTGAAAAAACAACCGGCCTTCCACCGCGCGATTGTCTTGGAACGACGTGTTGGCCGTCGTGCCATTAAAATCCGTTGCGCCGTTGAACAGGCCGAGCGTGTAGCTGGCCGCGCCATTGAAAACATCGCCCTTCAACGCCACGCCAAGATCACGATTCGGAACCAAGTCGGTGACGATTGAGCGTTCATTGAACGCAGTCACGGGATCGGATTGCAACTGCTCCAGACCCACCGGCGATTTGAATTTTCCCGCCTGCACTTGCAGCCACGGACTATACCGATAGTTCACATACGAATCCAAAATTTGCACCGCGCTGCCGCCAAATTCCGGCGTGAAATTAAAATCAAAATCATGGAACACCGTGCCGGAAATGATCGGGCGTGCGCGGCGAATCAGAAAACCATCGTTGCCGTTCACGTTGCCGTCGTTAAAAAACGTCCGGCTGTCCAGTTGCGC
>JANYCI010000018.1 GCA_025360325.1 Limisphaerales bacterium
TGACGCATGGACAAAGGTGATCGGGCCATTTTTAATTTATTGCAACTCCGGTGAAACGCCCGCTGCGATGTGGAAAAGTGCGCTCGCGCAAGCCGGCCAAGAATCCGCCGCGTGGCCGTTTGAGTGGGTGAACGGCGTGGACTATCCGCACAAAGATGAGCGCGCAACCGTCAGTGGGAAAATAATTCTGAACGATCCGCAAGCGCCCGGTTTGAAAATGAAAAACCTGTTCGTCGGCCTGACTGCGCCGGATTACGAACCAGCGTTTGTGCCGCGTCCGCCTCGTAATGGCGCTGGTGGCAGACGCGGCGGCGTTGGCGGTGGTTTTGGCCTAGCGGGCGGCGGCGATGATGAAGCCGCGATGACAAATACTTTTTCTGGCGGCACAAATAATTTTTCCACGCGCACCAATTTTCCCGCCCGTGTTGAAACGAATTTCACCAATCGTTTTGGCACGAACGGACTTCGCAATTTCGGCCTGCCGCGCGTCGTGGAATGGCAGAACGACGCGCGGAATTATCAGTTCTGGGTGCGCGGCGATGACGACGGAAATTTCTCCATCCCGAATGTGCGCGCCGGAAAATACACGCTCCACGCCATCGCCGACGGCGTGCTGGGAGAATTGGTTTTGACGAACGTGAACATCGCCGCTGGAAAAAATCTGGTGCTGGGCAAACTCGACTGGCAGCCGGTGCGTTTCGGAAGACAGCTTTGGGACATCGGCATTCCCAGTCATAACGCGTCGGAATTTTTCAAGGGCGACGAGTATTTTCACTGGGGCTGGTATCTGCAATACCCGAAATTATTTCCGCTCGACGTGAATTTTTTTGTCGGCAAAAGCGATTTCCGCAAGGACTGGTTTTTCGAGCAGGTTCCCTACAACACCGATACGAACAACACCACCGGCACCGGTCGCGGCGACGGCACGACGTGGGCGGTCATCTTCAACCTCACCAACGCGCCGCAGGGCAAGGCGACTCTGCGCCTTGCGATTTGCGGCATCAGCACGCGCAGTCTGTGGGGCGACATGAACGGCCAGTCCATCGGCACCGTGAGCAACCTCACCTACAACGCCACCATCAACCGCGACGGCATCAGCGGCTCCTGGTGCGAGCGCGACCTGATCTTCAATGCTTCGCTGATGAAAGCGGGGACGAATACTTTGGAACTGACCATCCCGGCTGGTGGCCTCACGTCGGGCATCATGTATGACTACTTGCGGCTGGAGTTGGATGAAAATACCCGGATGAAATAAATCTGCGGCTTGTAATTTTTAGTGGCATCGGCAACATTGTCTTCATTATGAGCGCCGCCCAAGCCACCGCAGAAATTTTTGTCACCGCGTTCAAAAGTTTGAAGCGCCGGGAGCGCGAAGCTGTGTTTGAACGGATGCTCACGGACGAGGATATTTCGGAGGACTTGGCCGATACGCTGGCACTGGAATCGCGCCGCCAGCAGCCGCGTCAATCTTTCCGGCAGGCGTTGAAAGAACTGAAGATCAGCGTGTGAGCTGGCAGATTGAAATTTCCCGGGACGCCCGCAAGGAACTGGCTCGACTGCCGGCGCAGTTCCAGAACCGCATCGCCAAGGCCATTCTCGCGCTGGAACAAAATCCTTTTCCCACCGGCTGCAAAAAATTAAAAAACCGCGACGGCTGGCGGATTCGGATCGGCGATTATCGCGTGCTTTATTTTGCCGACGCGAAGGCGAAACAAATTGTCGTTGGCGTCATTGGCCACCGGCGTGAAGTGTATCGAAATTAACTTGAATGACCGTCACGCTTTTCATCCCCTGCTTTGTGGACGCGCTGTTTCCGCGCGCGGGCATCAGCATGGTCGAGATTTTGGAACGGCTCGGCCACACGGTCGTCTGCCCGGAAAATCTCACTTGCTGCGGCCAGCCGCCGTTCAACTCCGGCTATTGGGATGAGGCGCGTGTCGTCGCGGGGAAAATTCTGCCATCGCTCGACGGCACGGATGCCGTCGTCATCGGCTCCGGCTCGTGCGGCGCGATGGTAAAAAAGTTTTATCCCGAACTGTTTGCCAAAACCCCGCAGGAAGAACTCGCCAAAAAAATCGCGGCCAAGACCTGGGAGTTCTCTGACTTTCTCGCCAACAAGCTGGGCGTGACCGAACTCGGCGCGAAATTTCCGCACAAGGTCACGTTTCACGATGGTTGTCACGGCCTGCGCGAACTCGGCGTGAAGAAATCGCCGCGCGCGTTGCTCGCCAACGTCGCCGGGCTGGAACTCGTGGAAATGAAAGAGGCGGAGACGTGCTGCGGTTTCGGCGGCACGTTCGCGACGAAGTTCCCGATGATCTCGACCGCGATGGGCGAAGTGAAATGCGCGTCGGCCACCGAGACCGGCGCGGAATACATCGTCTCAAACGATTCAAGCTGCTTGATGCACATCCAAGGTTTGCTCTCGCGGCAAGGCCAGCCGCTGAAGACCATTCACCTCGCGGAAGTGTTGAATCAGAAATGATTTTGTTTAGCCACAGATGGACACAGAAACTGAAATTGAGGAAACTTTAATTATGCCTGACGCAACGAATACCGCTTTACTTCGACACCTAAAACCGAGGAATTTTCTTTCTTTCGGGCCGGACAACACTGGTGTTGATCTTCAATCACTCAATTTATTCATTGGGCCAAACGGCAGTGGAAAATCGAATCTGATCGAAGCCATCAGCCTGATGCGTTCCGCTCCCAAAGAGTTCCGAGAGGTGACACGGAAAGGTGGTGGCGTGGCGGAGTGGATATGGAAGGGGAAATCAAAAGCCCCGGCTTCCGTTGAGTGGGTGGTAAGTTATCCAAAAGAGTTGAAGCCGATTAGTCATCAAGGCGAGTTTAAGCCAATTCGTCATGCAATTGCATTTCATCCAGTGGCGCAGGCATTCTCATTGGATGACGAGCGAGTGGAAGACAGCGAAGTTCGCTACTCAGGCGAAGATGATGTTTATTTTTATTATCGGTATCAACGCGGGCAACCGGTGGTAAATACAGTGAAGGAAGGACAACGGAGGTTGGCTAAGGATACCATTGAACCCGACCGTTCAATTCTCGCGCAGCGGCGCGACCCAGAAGCTTATCCTGAATTAGCCTGGTTGGCACAAAACTATGAAAAAATTCGGATCTATCGGGAATGGGCTTTTGGTCGCAGTGCGGTTTTCCGAGAACCGCAAAAGGCAGACGTGAGAAATGATACCCTAGAAGAAGATTTTTCAAACCTTGGACTTTTCCTCAATCGTTTGAAAACACGTTTTCCGGCTGCTAAAAAGGCGATCCTCATTGGACTGAAAGACCTTTACGAAGGGATTACCGACTTTGACGTGCTCATTGAAGGCGGCACGGTTCAGGTGTTCTTCACCGAAGGTGATTTCGTTATTCCAGCAACACGACTTTCAGATGGCACGTTGCGTTATTTGTGCTTGCTTGCGATTCTTTGCAACCCCGAACCGCCGCCACTTATTTGCATCGAAGAACCGGAGCTTGGACTACACCCAGACATTCTGCCTAAAGTAGCAGATTTGTTAACTATAGCATCCAAACGCACTCAAGTTATTGTCACTACCCATTCTGACATTCTGGTAGATGCGATGACAGAAACGCCCGAGTGTGTGGTGGTGTGTGAAAAACATGAGGGAAAAACCGAAATGAACCGCCTTTCTTCGGTGAGTCTAAAAAAATGGTTGGAAAAATATCGTCTCGGCCAACTGTGGATTGAAGGTCAACTTGGAGGAAAACGTTGGTGAGCGCATATATCTACGTTGAAGGTGGTGCCAGCGGTGCCCATGCCGATGGAAGCAGCTCCAAGTATTTGACTATTCGTTGTCAGCAAGCTTTTCACAATTTGCTGACCCGAATGGGATTTAATGGACGCAAACCGCGTTTGGTCGCTTGTGGCGGGCGAGGTAAAGTTTATGATCGGTTTTGCACAGCGCAACAACTCGGCGGCGCTATGGAATACGTTGCAATGTGGATTGACAGCGAGGAACCAATGGTTGACATCGAACAGACATGGAAACATCTAGCAGGAGTCACTACTGTGGCGGTTTGGGAAAAGCCAGTAGGGGCAAGGGATGATCAGATTTTATTTATGACAACCTGTATGGAAACATGGATTATCGCAGATCGAGCTACGCTCCAGGCACATTACAAACAAAATCTAAACAGCAATCCGCTGCCTGCGCTTGTAGACCTAGAGTGCCGATCCCGAGGAAGTGTGCAAGATGCGTTAGTAAGAGCCACGAAGGACTGTCAGAATGCTTATTCCAAAGGAGAGCGCTCATTCGGCATTCTTGAAAAGCTTGACCCGGATGTCCTGAAACTTCATTTACCGAGTTTTGTCCGAGTTATCCGCATCTTAAACGAAAAATTGTAATTTAATACCAACCTTACGGTGTTATGCCAGCCGCGAGAACATCTCCGCAAATCTGTGGTTAAAATTTTTTGAAATGAGTTTCGTTTCCCAATTCAAATCCGCCGCGAGCGTGATGTCGAAGGATTTGCGGCATCGCCGCATCATCCGCACGGCGTTGAGCAATTACGAGATTGTCCGCGACAAGCGCAAGGCATCATTCCAAGACTGGCAGGGCGCGCGCCAGCTCGCCGCCGAGACGAAATGGGAAGCCGTCAATCACCTCGACAAGTATCTCGAAGAATTTGTTGCCAAGATTGAAGCGCGCGGGACGAAGGTGCATTGGGCCAGCAACGCGGCGCAGGCGCGGGAAATTGTTTTGCAGATTGTCGCCGATAAAAAGGCGAAGTCGGTCATCAAGTCCAAGGCGATGACGAGCGAGGAGATTCATTTGAACGACGCGCTGGAAGCAGTCGGGCTGCGCGTGGTCGAATCGGATTTGGGCGAACTCATCGTGCAACTTCGCAAGGAAGCGCCGTATCACATCGTGTTTCCCTCGATGCACCTGACGCGGGATGAGATCAACGTCTTGTTTCAAAACGAACTGGGCAGCGCCGATACGAATGATCCCGAAGAACTCACGATGATTGCGCGTCGTGCGTTGCGGTCGAAATATCTCACGGCGGACATCGGCATCACCGGCGCGAATTTCGCCATCGCCGAGACGGGCATGATTTCCATCACGGAAAACGAAGGCAACGCGCGTCTCACCGCCGCGCTGCCGAAGACGATGATCTCGCTCATCGGCATCGAGAAAATTTTACCGAAGCTGGAAGACCTCGCGCTGTTTCTCCCGATGCTCGCGACAATGGGCACGGGGCAGGCGTTGACGTGCTACAACACGATGTATGGCGGCCCACGTCAGCCCGGCGAGACCGACGGGCCGGAGGAATGGCACGTCGTGCTGCTCGACAATCATCGCACCGAACTTCTCGCCGACGCCGAGCAACGCGACGCTCTCTCCTGCATCCGTTGCGGCGCGTGCCTAAACGTCTGCCCGATTTTCCGCAACGTCGGCGGCCACACTTACGGCACGACTTACAGCGGGCCGATTGGTTCCGTCATCACGCCGCATCTGCGCGGCTTGCAGGATTGGAAACATCTTTCCGGAGCGAGTTCGTTGTGCGGTGCTTGCACGGAAACGTGTCCGGTGAAAATAGATCTGCATCATCACCTGTTGCAAAACCGGCGTAATGCGGCGAAAGAAAAGCCGTCCTTTGTCGAGCGGCGGGCGTATAAAATTTTCGGCTTCGTCGCGGGCAAACCGGGGTTGTGGTCGGTGGCTAAAAAATTTGGCTGGCTCACGCAACCGTTGCAACGATTGGTCAAAGGCTCGGCGATTGATCCGGCGAAAGCCTGGACGAAGACGCGTGATTTGCCGTCGCAGCCGAAGGAATCTTTCAAGGACTGGTGGAAGAACCGGAAATGACTGAACGCGAAAAGATTCTTGGCCGTGTCCGCGAAGCGCTGAAATCACCGGCTCCTGCGCCCGGCGTGCATGACCACGCGCCCACGTCTGGCGTTGTCTCCACGCCG
>JANYCI010000053.1 GCA_025360325.1 Limisphaerales bacterium
ACCCAGTTGTGATCGTAACCGCCACCGAACTTGAGCTGCTCGTCGCCCACCGTATTGACGCGCTCGCCAATCGTGTGCGGCGTCGTGAAATCAAACGGTGTGCCCGCCACCGGACGCAGTTCGCCCGTCGGAATCAAAGTCACATCCACCGGCGTGAATTTATCCGCGTGGATTTGCACCGAGTGACCCAAGATATCGCCGCTGCCGCGCAGGTTGAAATAAGAATGTTGCGTGAGATTCAACACGGTTTTTTTATCCGTCGTCGCCGTGAATTTCACTTTGAGCGCATTGTCTTCGGTCAACGTGTATTCGGCCTTCACCGTCAGATTGCCCGGATAGCCTTCCTCGCCGTCCTTGCTCACATAGGTCAATTCCAATTCCGGTCCATGCTCGCCGACTTCGGCTTCGGCTGCTGTCCAGACGACTTTATCAAAACCCTTCAAGCCGCCGTGCAACGCGTTCGGCACATTGTTCGTCGCGAGCGAATACTCCACGCCGTCGAGCGAAAATTTTCCTTTGGCGATGCGGTTGCCATAACGTCCAATGAGTGCGCCAAAATACGGCGTGCTCTTGATGTAGCCAGCGAGATTGTCGTAACCGAGCACGACATCGCCGAACTGGCCATTGCGATCCGGCGTCTTGAGCGACGTGACAATGCCGCCGTAAGTCATGATCGTCGCCTCCATGCCTTTTGAGTTGCGAAGCGTGTAGAGTTGCACGGGCGTGCCATCCGTCGTCTGGCCGAAATCAGCTTTCGTGATAGTTCCGTTCGAGGTGTGGTTCATAGATTTGCAGCCAGCGAAACACGCCGCCGCGATACCGAGCGATGTGATCGTAATGAGTTGGATGAGTTTATTTTTGTTCATGGTTGTTTTGCAGTTGGGAAATTATTTCTGGCCATAATAAGCATTCGCCCCGTGCTTGCGAAGAAAATGTTTATCGAGCAAATCACTTTGCATCGGCTTGATCTTCGGATTGATGCGCAACGTCTCGCTGTTCAGCTTCGCGATAAATTCCAAGATGCTCGCGTTGTGAACCGCATCATGCGCGTCCTTGCCCCAAGTGAACGGCCCGTGGCTCGCAACCAGCACGGCGGGATGTTGCAACGGATCGTATTTCAATTTCTTGAACGTCTGCACGATCACCTCGCCCGTGTTCGCCTCGTAATCGTTTTTGATTTCCGCCGGCTTGAGCAGACGCGTGCAGGGCACGTCGCCATACCAGTAATCCGCCTGCGTCGTGCCGTAGGCCAGCAATGGCTTGCACGCTTGCGCCCACGCCGTCGCGAACAGACTGTGCGTATGCACCACGCCGCCGATGCCCGGCCACGCGCGATAGAGCACCAGATGCGTCGCCGTGTCCGAACTTGGCTTGAGCTTGCCCTCGACGACCGCGCCGGTGGCGAGCGACACGCAGACCATGTGTTCCGGCTTCATCTCCGAATACGGCACGCCGCTCGGCTTGATGACCATCACGCCGCTCGCGCGATCCACCGCGCTGGCATTGCCCCACGTCTGGATGACCAGACCTTCGGCGACCAGATCAAGGTTCGCCTTGCACACTTCCGCTTTTAATTTTTCGAGCATAATTCAAAAATAAATTCAACCACGGATTAACACAGATGGACACGGATTAAATTCAATCGATCCGCATCAACCGTGCTCAATCAACTCGATTCAATCCAATCTAAATTCTTTAATCCGCTTTCCACTCGGCCTCAAATTTCATCCTCAATCCCAACGGGATTGAAATCATTCAGCCCAGCGTTGACGCGCAGCGGCTACGCTGGGTCAACAGCCCGCATAATTTGCAACCCTGAAAGGGTTGCATCAATCCCACACATACCGCTCGTCGAACTCAATTTCATACCGCAGCAACAATTCCCGGAACTCATCCTGAAACGACACCTTGCGATGATGCTCCTCCTGCCCGGCAATGTAATTTCTCACAACCTCAATCTGCGAAAATCCAATCGAAAAAATCCCATAACCGTTCTGCCACGCAAAATCACTCAACTCTACGCCCTTGGTTTTCAGCCACAGCGACGAACCTCGTTTCACTTCCTTCACCATCTCCGCCGCCGTGATGGTTCGCGACAACGCGCACAGCAGATGCACATGATCCTCCACGCCGCCCACGATGATCGGCTGGCACTCGTGCTGGTTCAAAATGCCACCGATGTAACGGTGCAATTCCTCGCGCATATTTTTGTCACGCAAAAACGGACGGCGGTCTTTCGTCGAGAAGACCGCGTGAACCAGAATTTTTGCGAGCGATTGTGGCATTGATTTATTCGGTGCCGATTTGTTTCGTTAGATTAATCAATTCAAGATCATTCCAACGGTATTGCTGTCGTTTTCAATCCCAAAGGGATTGAATCATTCAGCCTAGGGTTGCCGCGCCAGCGGCTACCCTGGGTCAGATGCAAAACATTTTTCAACCCTGAAAGGGTTGCATCCGTTCGACCAATGTCATTTATCCCGTTCGTTTTCAAATGCGATGCGCCGGTTTTGATTCAACCCTTTCAGGGTTGATAATTGTTTGTTGATTCCGACCCAGCGTAGCTCGTTCCTCGCAACGCTGGGCTGAATGATTGCAATCCCGTTGGGATTGCCAAAACCGCCTTGCACACTTCCGCTTTTAATTTTTCGAGCATAATAAAATTTATTTTTAACCACGAAATACACGAAACACACGAAAACGAATTCATAATTCCGCAATTAACTTCCAAGAGTAATCTTTCCGAGCCATTCATAATCGGCAAAGGCGCGACTCGCATCACCTTTCTGTTTTAGAAATCCGATGACTGCGAGAATGTCTTGCGGCGTGAGTTGAAACCACTCACCGCGAACCCGCTTTGCATCAAACTTTTCATGGAGTTCCTTTTCGGCGGTATCATGCGCTGGCAAATAAAAACGCAGGGAAATTTCCGGCACTTCTGATTGCAACGTGTTTTCTCGTTTTTCAGGAGTCTGACTTTGACCAATTTTTACAAGCCCGTTTCGCAAATCTTCCATCAAATATACAAAAATCTTAAAATTACTGCGGCGCAAACTTTCCAAGTTTTCCGCAGTTCTTTCGGCTTCTTCTAATTTCCGCAATTCTTCCAACCGCTGGACGACAAACGGTGTTTTCTTGAACACAGCAAAACGGACCGTTTCTCGGTCGCTCACTACATCTCCAATTTTGATAAGAATATGCTGGTCAGAATTTTCATAGCTTCTAGCTATGAAAAAATCATCCCAAGCCTCTTTAATCCATGAGTTAATACATTCAGAAAATTCTAACGAATGCAACGCCAGTAGATTGTGAAAGCATTTATAGACCGTAGACGGAACGCCAAGTTCACAGTGAAGTTTCGCAAAGCCGTGAAGAATTCTGAATCGGTCATCCCAAGTAATAATTTTCTTGATAAACGCTTCGGGAATAACAGGAACAAGCCCTTCTTTTTCGCCTACATACGGCCCGCGAATTTCAGGAGTCAGAGACAAATGTTTGAAATACGCGATCCACGCGTCAACTTCATATTGAATAAACTCGCAAACCCACAAATAGCGCACATCACCCGGCTTGAGGGTAACAATGAAATTAGCGTCGCCTAGCTGAATTTTTTTTGAAAGACGTGAATCAAAGAGCTTAAACAGAGTTGAATGTTTGTCCTGTGGCTGTGGTTCGGACGCTGGTGGTGTTGCTACGGGCGGATTTAACAACAAAGTTTCTGTCTGGCAATGTGGACAGGTAACTGTTTGCCCATCCATTTCCAATGGGAACGCGATTGTGCCCTCACAATGCTGGCAATTACATTTGGCTTCCTCGCTCATGGTTTTCTTTTCGTGTGCTTCGTGTATTTCGTGGTTCACACCCTACAAAACAATCCGTTCGTATTCGAGCTTCGGGTAATGGCAGAAGTTCACGAGCAACGCCAGCTTCATGCCCGTCGCCCGCAGATAATTTTGAACCTGCGCCCGATGCTCATCCGTCAATCCGCTGACCGCTTTCAACTCCACCACAATTTTGTCGTAACAGATAAAATCCGGCTTGAATTTGCTTTTCAGCGGACGGCCTTTGTAATTCAGCGCAAGTTCAACCTGCGCCTTGAACGGAATTTTCCGGTCGCCCAATTCCATTTCCAAACATTCCTGATAAACCGATTCCACGAAACCGCTGCCCTTTTCCTTATAGACCTCAAAGCAAGCACCCATGATTTCATAACTTTCCAGTTTATGGATGATGCTGCTCATGTTTTTTCCTTTTCGTGTGCTTCGTGTATTTCGTGGTTAAAAAATCATTTCCTCACGTCGTCTCGAATGGCGATCAACGTCTTCATCACGCCATACAAATTGCCGTTCCATTGCTTCGTGCCGAAGGCGTCGTGGAGTTGTTTGTAGAGCGCGTAAAGTTCCTTATAAACCGCGTGGGCCTTCGGGTTCGGTTTATAGACGGTCGGCTTAAGGCCGGTCATCTTCTTCTGCGCGGTGGCAAAATCCTTGTGCGCACCCGCCACGACTGCCGCCGCGATGGCCGAACCGAGCGCGCAGGTTTGCGCCGAGCGCGAAATCTTCATCGGCCGACCCGTGATGTCCGCATAGGTCTGCATGACGAGCGCGCTTTTCTCCGCGATGCCGCCGCAGTTCACCACTTCGGAAATCTTGCAGCCGTATTCCTCGTAACGATTGATGATGGTCAACGCGCCGTAAGCCGTCGCCTCGATGAGCGCGCGGTAAATTTCCGCCGGCGTCGTGTAAAGCGTCTGGCCGAGAATCAAACCGGTGAGTTGCTGGTCCACGAGGATGGTGCGATTGCCGTTGTTCCAGTCGAGCGCGAGCAACCCGCTTTCGCCGGGCTGAAGTTTCAACGCGCCCTTCGTGAGTTCTTCGTGCGAACCATTTTTCTCGCCGCCGGGCTGGATGTAATTCACGAGCCAGTTGAACATATCGCCGACCGCCGATTGACCGGCCTCGATGCCGAAGTAGCCGGGAACGACGCTGCCATCCACGATGCCGCAAACGCCGGGAATGTCCGCGAGCGTAGTGGGACGGGCGTCCCGCCTGTCCAGTTTGACGCTCGCTGACGGTTTGAATTTCGCAGAAGTTTGTTTATCCAACTGGACAGGCGGGACGCCTGTCCCACTACGGCTGGGAAAAATCGCGATGTCGCAAGTGCTCGTGCCGATGATCTTCACGAGCGTGCCGGGCTTCACGCCCGCGCCGATCGCGCCGGTGTGCGCATCGAACGCGCCAACGGTCACGGGAATGCCCGCGAAAAGTCCAGTGCGCTTGGCCCAATCCGCCGTGAGCGTGCCGACGGCGGAATCCACCGCGAGCACGCGCTTTGGCAAACGGTCGCGCAACGCGCCGAGTTTCGGGTTGAGCTTGGAGAGAAATTGCTTGTCGGGATAACCGCCCCACTTGGCATTGAACATCGCCTTGTGACCGGCGGCGCAGATGCCCGCGATAAATTTGTCGGGATGCAGCGTGTCTGTCAGCGCGGCGGGAACGAAGTCGGAAAGCTCAATCCACGAATGCGCGGCGTTGAACACTTCGGGCGCGGCGCGAAGGCATTTCAGGATTTTGCTGAAGAACCATTCGCTCGAATACGTGCCGCCACACTTGGCGAGATATTGCGGACGCATCTTCTTAGCGAGCGCGGTGATCTCGGCGGCTTCGGCGATGCCAGTGTGATCCTTCCACAGCCATGCCATCGCAGCGGGATTGTTTGCGAATTTTTTCTGGAACACGAGCGGCTGGCCATCCTTGCCAACCGGCAACGGTGTGCTGCCAGTGGTGTCCACCCCGATACCAATTACCTGCGCAGCGCTGAAGTCCTTCACGAATT
>JANYCI010000077.1 GCA_025360325.1 Limisphaerales bacterium
ATGGCTTTCACTCCCGAAGGTGCAAATGGGAAAAATTTCGTTCCGGTGTATTGGGTGTATTGGTCGTTGCACGGTCAAGAGGGCCACGGCAGCGTGGCTTCCGTGGAATTGTTTGGGGTTGTGGACAAACTTCTTGCGCCACGAAATGCCTATTTGCATTTGTATGAATCAACCTTCAACTGGTATTGGGAAGCTTTCAAGCCGGGCAATCCAGGTTATTTACCAGACAGGACGGCAGCATTAAACCTGCTGACAAATTTAGCCAAACCCGATACAAAAAACTTTTTTTACTATGGACATGGTCTTCCCTTTTGGATTGGTTCAGATACCGGAGGCACGAATGAAGCCGAAATTTTTGCTTTTGAGGTCGCAGACGCACTGACAAATAATTTCTCAGCCAGAGGCGGATTTGATGTTAAACATCCTTACCGGTTCGTTTTCTTGGATGCCTGCTCAACAGGAGCATCTAAAGAATGGCGGCACGCTTTTGGAATATATTCTAAAGGAAAGGCTGGACAGGGTGTTGCGGGTATTCAAGGGCCGCAGGCTTTTGTAGGTTGGAAATCTCCAACTTTAGCACTCGGCGCGGCAGGCGCGACCGAAACCAGTTGTAAAGACTACGGCGAAATGCTGAATTTATTCTTTGCGGACTGGATGAGGCAGCGAAATTTGAGCCAATGTATAGCTGACGCCTCAAGCAAATCTCTTCATTTGCCGTTGCCAATAAAAGGAAATGAAAAATGCATTCTTTCTGACGGCACTCCTTGGCCTAGCGCTACAAAACTTCGTTCTACAGGTGATCTTTACATAATTGGCTACAAAGGTCTGAAGCGTGACAACTTTGATTTTTAAGTTATGCTTAAAATATTTTATTTACTGGCATTGAGCGTCGGCATAGTTTTGGCTGACGATTTACCTCCCGGAGTTCCTAGACCCATTGGAGCGGATGGCAAGTGGACTCATGATGGAATGATGTTCACTACACACGCATACGAACAAGAAGCATTCCGGCTCTTGCTACAAGAAGCGAACACAGTAGCAAGTCAACTTCACTTACCGGAAAAATTGCCAATACAAGAAAGCAATGTTACGGGTGCTTATGTAGCACCTTTTGGCATCGCCTACGTTGATAAAGGCATTGGCTGCATTAACACTGCAAACTATGGCTACTGCGTTTCTATGGCTTCAAGATTTTGCTATTTGACAAAAAAAAATCTCGAAGAAACGCTTTCCGCTTATCAGAAAAATTATATGTGGCCGAAAAGTCGGATGAATAACCACGCAGCTTATCAAATGGCAACGCAATGGCTGGAGGCAGTTCACATGGATGTGGCGGCCATTAACCACGATTTGCATCTGCTTGTCCGGCCTGACGATGTCTATATCGTCGCGCCGCGCGGGAAATTTGTGCCGGTTTATGATGTTAGTTGGTGCAAACCGTGGAAGCCCACGCCGGGAATCATTGAAGAAGATCATGGCAAATGGGAGCCAGTAGTCTGCGTTCAACTTTTTGCGCCCACGAAAACCTTGTTGCAAATGCACGTCGAAGACCCGAAATACATTCTTCGTCCACCAATAGTATTCACAAATCTGGCCGAGTTACTTGCTACTAACACGCTTGCCAGCACCAATGCGACCGCGCACCCATAGATTTCCGCTCTTACCCGCCCGGCTGGCGCTGACGAACAGCATCACCCTTGGCAGCCTTGGTTCGGCAGTTGCTTATTCCGCCAAGCTTGTAGTCGTCATCTTTTTTACTCGACGTTCAAATACGGCAATAATTTCTCCACCATTTCCGGCGGCATCCGTTTCGGTTTTTCTTCGCGGCTGGTGCAGGCGTGAAAAGTTTCAGCTTCAAGAATTAATTTTCCAGCTTGATTCACAATGCGGTGGCCGAAATTCAGGCGCACGCGTTCGATGAGTGTGGGGCGGACTTCGATGGCCAGCAGGTCGTCGTAGCGCGCGGGAAATTTGTAGCGCAGCCGCGCTTCGATGACGGGAAATATAAAATCGGCGTCTTGCAATTCCAACACGGTGCGGCCGAGCGAGCGGAGGAACTCGCCGCGCGCGGCTTCGAGCAGGTCAAGGTAGCGCGAATGGTAGATGTGGTTGCCGACGGTGCATTCGGCATAGCTGACGCGATGGTGATGGATAAAAATTGCCGCCATGCGCGGAGACTAGGCGGCGCGGGTAAAATTTCAAATTCATTTTTTCCCGGTGGCGATGGTTGCGCTGCGACAATTTTCACCCATCCATTTCCACCCACTCGGCGGTCGGCGGCTGGGTTGACTGTATGTTTTTCATTAGCCGGGCGATTATTTGAAAATTCCATTTGCGTGGCGACGGTTTGCCGCTATGTTGGCAACATGAATTGGCAGCAATTGATTCTCCTCGCTGTCGTGCTGGGCGTGGCGGTAGTTTTCGTCTGGCGCAGTTCGGGTGCTAAAAAATCCGCTGGCAGTTGCGACTGCTGCGATTGTTCGCACGATCACAAGGGCGCACACGGAAGTTCGCCCGCCAAAAAATAATACGATCCCATGGCTGTCACCAAAGTCAGTTCCACTTTAAGTTTCATTGCGCGCAGCCCCGCGACGGGCGGCCAGGAAACTGCCACCGGACGTTGGACTCCCCACACCGATCTTTATGTGACCGATGCGGGCTTGGTCATCAAGGTCGAGCTGGCGGGGATGAAAAGCGATAGCTTGGAAATTTCCGTGGAGGGTCAGCGACTCCGCATCAATGGCGAGCGGTCGGACGGTTGCCGCGCGGCGCAGTGCAGTTTTCTTATCATGGAGATCAGCTACGGCCCGTTCGAGGCGGTGCTGGATTTGCCGCCCGGTTACGATTTGGGTTCGGCGAAGGCGATTTATGTGAACGGTTTTCTACGCATTGACGTTCCGCCCGTGCCCGTTTCCCAGCACAAATCTTCCAAAAAATCGGGCGTTGAAAAAATTTGACCGGGCATGAAACCTTCTGACGCGGACGAGCCGGATCCCCCAACCAAGCCGATGGATTCAACGGAGACCGAATTTATCAGCATCCTGAGCGCGAATGAGAAATCCGAGCTGCCGGGGCGCGTCTCGTCGCGTTCGCTGCCGGAAAAACTTCCCGTCCTCGGCCTGTCGGACATCGTGATTTTTCCGGGCGCGGTCGTGCCGTTGCTCGTCGAGACGGGGCCGAGCCTCAAATTGATTGATGATCTCGTGGCCGGCGACCGTTTGTTCGCCGCCGTGTTGCAGACGAACCCGGAAGTGGCCGAGCCGGGACCGGACGAGTTGCACGCCATAGGCTGCGTCTCGCGGCTGTCCAAGATGGTGAAATTTCCCGATGGCACCGTGCGCGTGTTGGTCGAGGGTTTGTGGCGTATCCGATTAAAAGATTTCGCGCCGCCCGCGCCGTATCTGCGTGCCGGTTATGAACTGTTGCGCGACGAGGCGGAGGATTCCGTCGAGTTGCAAGCGATGCTCCGCAACGCGCACAAGCAGTTTGATGAGATCGCGCGCATTTCAAATTCGTTGAGCGAGCAGGTGAAAATTGCGGCGCTTAACACCGAACATCCCGGCCATTTCGCCGACCTCATCGCGGCGAACCTCGGCCTGCCGTTGGCGGAAAAACAGAAATTGCTCGAAACCGTTTCCGTCCGCGAGCGTTTGCAAAAACTTTTACCGCTGCTCAACCGCGAACAGGAAGTTCTCAATTTAAGTTCCAAAATCCAGAATGATGTCGCCTCGAACATCGCCAATACGCAGCGCGATTTTTTCCTGCGCGAACAGATGCGCGCCATTCAGCGCGAACTCGGCGAGGGCGAGGCGAACGGCAATGAAATCCGCGTGCTGCGGGAAAAAATTGAAGCGGCGAAATTGCCCGAAGAAGCGAACAAGGCCGCGTTGCAGGAACTGGATCGGATGTCGCAGACCCCGCCCGCCGCTGCCGAATACGGCGTGGCACGGAATTATCTCGACTGGATTTTGAACCTGCCGTGGGACAAGACGACCGAGGATAAATTGGATTTGGCGACGGCGGAAAAAATTCTCGACGAGCAACATTTTGGTTTGGAAAAAGTCAAAGACCGCTTGCTGGAATTTCTCGCCGTGCTGAAACGGCGCAAAGAAATCAAAGGGCCAATTCTCTGTCTCGTCGGCCCGCCCGGCGTCGGCAAAACGTCGCTCGGCAAAAGTGTGGCGGATGCGCTCGGACGCAAATTCGCCCGGATTTCATTGGGCGGAATGAGGGATGAGGCGGAGATTCGCGGCCATCGCCGCACTTACGTCGGCGCGTTGCCGGGACGAATTATCCAAACGCTGCGCCGCATCGAAAGCCGCAATCCCGTGATTCTCCTCGACGAACTGGACAAGATTGGCGCGGATTTTCGTGGCGATCCCGCGTCGGCCTTGCTCGAAGTGCTCGACCCCGCGCAGAATCACACGTTCACCGATCACTATCTTGATTTGCCGTTTGATTTATCGCGCGTGCTTTTTATTGCAACGGCAAATTGGCTCGACCCGATTCAACCCGCGTTGCGTGACCGGCTCGAAGTCATCGAACTGCCGAGCTACACCGAGTCGGAAAAAACCCAGATCGCCCGCCGCTACCTCGTGCCGCGCCAGATTGAGGAACATGGTTTGACGAAATCGGATTTGAAAATTTCTGATTCCTCCCTGCGCGGCCTCGTGCGCGACTACACGCGCGAAGCTGGCGTGCGCCAGCTCGAACGCGAGATCGCCTCGCTCACGCGCAAGGCCGCCCGGAAAATTGTCGCGCACGTCGGCAAGCCGCTGGCGGTGAAAATTGATGGCAAAGATTTGGAAAGCTATCTCGGCCATCCGAAATTTATTTCCGAGAGCGCGGAGAAAATTACCGAGTTCGGCATCGCCACGGGCATGGCGTGGACGCCCGTCGGCGGTGACGTTTTATTTATTGAAGCCACGCGGATGCGCGGACGCGGCCAGTTGCTGCTCACCGGTTCGCTCGGCGATGTGATGAAAGAAAGCGCGCAGACCTCCGTGAGTTATCTTCGCAGTCAGGCAAAAAAACTAGATTTGGATTTTGACGATTACGGAAAATTTGACCTGCACATTCATGTTCCCGCTGGTGCGACGCCGAAGGACGGGCCGAGCGCGGGCGTGACGATTTGCGCCGCCCTCGCTTCGTTGATGAGCAAACGCCGCGTGCGTTCGGACACCGCGATGACGGGCGAAATCAGTTTGCGCGGACGCGTGTTGCGCGTTGGCGGCATCAAGGAAAAAGTCATCGCCGCCTCGCGCTTCGGCATCAAACAAGTGATTTTGCCGGAGGGAAATCAAGGCGACTGGCTGGATGTTCCCGAGGAAGTGCGAAAAAAACTGAAGGTGCATTTTGTCCGGCAGATCGCCGAAGTGCTGCCGCTGGCATTGGAGTCCAAATGAAAACTTCCGCTTCGTCTTTGAAAATTATTTTGTTGCTGGTGCGAAAAATCATCGCCCTCGTTTTGCTGCTTTTATTTTCCGCCACCGGTGTTCAGGCTGAAACCACCAACACCTTGTCCGATGGAGAAATCCAAGGCCGGTTGTTCGCGCAAAAAATTCTGGTGGATCTGATGCGGACGGAAAATTTTTCCAACAGCGTCACATTGCAGGTGCGCCCCAAGAAAGGGACTTGGACGAATTATGTGGTCACCAGCCGGGGTGTGGTTGGGCGCGGCTACTGGAAGAATATTTTCACTTCCGATGCGCTGAAGCCTGCGAGCGAAGTGTTCACCGTCACTCACACGCTCGGCCAGCCGAATATCTACACGCACGAGGCAGTGTCCGGGACTTCGGGAAAAATGCTGCCGTCCTCACGTTCCACGCCGTTCGCCAATTCTGATTTCTGGTTAGGTGATCTGGCGCTGGATTTTTTCCACTGGCCGGAACAACGAATCCTGAAACGGGAATTTCACAGCAACTGCGCCTGCACCGTGCTGGAAAGTGTCAACAGCGCGCCGACGAAAAATGATTATACCCGCGTGGTGTCGTGGATTGACAATGATTCCCTCGGCCTCGTCGAGGCCTACGGCTACGACGCGGAGGGCAAACTGCTGAAAGAATTCACGCCCAAGTCCATCAAAAAAGTCAGCGGCCAGTGGCAGGTCAAGGAAATCGAAATCCGCAACGTTCAGACCGGTTCGCGCACGCGGCTGGAATTTGATTTGAAATAACCGGAGCGCGCTTGACTTCGCCGCCGCTTCCCCGCACGTTTTTCGGCGGCATGAAGTTTCAACCGTCCATTTTAATCCGCCTGATTGTCATTCTGTTTTGCGCTGGCCTTGCCCGCGCGCAGACGACCAACTTCATCATCGTCACCAACGACTCCGCGCTCGGGGCGATGCTGCAAATTCAGGAGCAGCTTCACGCCACGCGGTTGCAGCTTGAAGCGGGTCGCGCCCAGAGCGCCGAGGCCGCGCAGAAAAATTCCGACGGGCTTTCCACCCGCTTGCAATTGCTGGAGCAGTCCGTGCAGGATCAGCGGGTGGCCGCCGCCGAAGCCGCCGGCAAAACACAGCAGCTCACGCTCATGCTCGCCGGTGTGTTTGGTCTCATCGGTTTGGGCGTGATGTTGCTGATGATTTATTTCCAGTGGCGTTCGTTCAAACAGATCGCCGAGATTTCCACGCAGCAAAATTTGTTCATGGCGCAAGCTGGGGCGGTGCATCAGCTCACCGCGCCGACGCGCACGACGGTGGAAATTTCCAACGCGCGTCTATTGAATGTCGTCGGTCAGTTGGAACATAAAATCCGCTCGCTGGAAAACGCCAAGGAACCCGCCGCGCTCGCCGAGAAAAATAATTCAGGTGCGCCCGATCCGCTGATGGACGGACAGAAATTGCTCGATGCGGGCGAGGCGCAGAAGGCTTTGGACTTGTTTGAAAAACTGCTCGCCGCCCAGCCTGACAACGCCAGTGCGATGTTGAAAAAAGCCGCTGCGCTCGAAAAAATGGCGCGGCTGGAGGAGGCGCTGGATTATTGCGACCGCGCGCTCAAACGCGACCAGACGCAGACGGTGGCGTTCTTGCAGAAGGGTGGATTACTGAACAAGCTGAACCGCCACACCGAGGCGCTGGATTGTTTCGAGCAAGCACTGCACACGCAGGATAAAAACGGAAACGGTAAGCCCGCCTGATCAACGGCCCGCCGTGATCCACCCGCCGCCGACGACTAGATCATCCTGATAAAACACCGCCGCTTGGCCGGGGGTGATGGCGCGGGCAGGGGAGTGGAGCTTCACTTTTACTTTTCCATTTTCCAACGGCGTCACCGTGGCCGCTGCGCCGGGATGGTTGTAACGAATCTTCGCAGTGACTTCGATTGGCTCCGTGAGGGTTTCAAACGGATGCCAGTTGCAGCGGTCGGCGGTGAATTCATCGCGGTCGAGCGCCGATTCATCGCCCACCATCACGCGGTTATTTTCCGCATCGAGTTCCACGACATAAACCGGTTTTGGCGTAGTGATACCAAGCCCTTTGCGCTGGCCGATGGTGTAAAATTCTATGCCGTCGTGCTGGCCGAGCACGTGGCCGTGAACATTCACGATGTCGCCGCGATGCTTTTGCACGAGGTTCGCGGACTGGAGAAAGCCGCCGTAGTTGTTGTCCGGCACGAAACAGATTTCCATGCTCTCCTCCTTCTCGGCGGTCTTGAGATTGCAATGGCGGGCCACGTCGCGCGTGTCGCTCTTGGTTTTTTCGCCGAGCGGAAAAATAATGCGCGCGAGCTGATCTTGCCGGAGCGAGAAGAGAAAATAACTTTGGTCTTTACGCGAATCGCGCCCGCGCTTGAGGAGATAGCGAGAATCGTCGGGTTTTTTTTCCACGCGCGCAAAATGACCCGTCGCAATAAAATCCGCGCCGAGTTGATCCGCGCGGTCAATCAGGCGGCCAAACTTCAAATTCTGATTGCACATCACGCACGGATTCGGCGTGCGGCCGGCCTTGTATTCATCAGCGAAATATTGGATGACGTGTTTTTGAAAATCCGCCGATTCATCCACGAGATAATACGGGATGTCGAGCTTGTCACAGACCGAGCGCGCATCGGTGACGGCCTGCGGGCCGCAGCATTTGTCTTCCGCGCGGTTCACGCAATCCTGCGGCCAGAGCTTGAGCGTGATGCCGATGACATCAAAGCCCTGCTCGATCAAAAGCGCGGCGGTGGCGGAGGAATCTACTCCCCCGCTCATGCCGCAGACCACGCGTTGACGTTTTTGCGAATTCACAGCCAGTCAGTATAAGACTGAAATCCGCCGTCGCAAGGTCAAGGATGACGCGGCAGAGTATTTGGCCGGGCGTCGCTGCCGTGACGCCCGGCGGTGCGGCAGCACCGCCCTACCAATTCAGAACATTACTGGTGCTGCGTTTGGCATTGACTGATTTCGCCGAGCAGTTCTAATTGGGAACATGAAGCAAAGAACTTTATTTAATCTTGGAAGGCTGTTCGCGAGTTTCCTACTGGCCGCCCAATCCGCCGCCGCCGCGATCTACAATGTCTCGGTCAACGAGGCGAGTTTTTCCCCTGCCCTGCTGACGATCCACGCGGGCGACACGGTGGTCTGGGAAAACGTGGATGACTTTTTTTTCCATACCACCACCAGCGATCTGGCTGCCACCGATCCGAATTTTTGGACGGGCTTCATGTTGGACCAAGGCGACACGTTTGAGCACACCTTTGACAGCGTGGGCACGTTCACCTACCACGATCAATACGGAAACGGCCACGGCACCATCACGGTGCAGGCCATCGAGGTGCCGCCGTTGATCAGCCTGGATTCGCCGCGCCAAGCCGGCGGCCAATTTGTTTTCGACGCCACCGGCCTGACCGTCGGAAAAACCAATGTTTTGTTGGCCTCAACAAATTTGACGGGCTGGGTTGCGATCAAAACCAATGTGGCCAGCAATGCTTCGATGACCTTTACCAACGCGATGACGCTGCCGCGCCGGTTCTTCCGTTTGCTGGAGCAGCCTTGAGGCGGCAGGTTAGTTTCCAAAAATGGCTTGGCGTGAATTGCACGAATGTTCCCGGATTAAAAACGGAATCAATTCGCGTTCAATTCTGAAGTTCGCGTCAAAGTCGTTTGCCTCTAATCTTCGTTTCCATCCACGTTGCGCTGTGGCAAAATCTTTCCGCAATGACGACGACTGAAATGAAACCGCGTCCGCGTTTGCCGGAATGGCTGCGGCTGAAGCTGCCCACTTCGAGTGCGTTCACGCAGACGCGCTCGCTCTTGGACGAACTCAAGCTGCACACGGTCTGCGAGAGCGCGAAATGCCCGAACCATTGGGAATGTTGGAGCAAAGGCACAGCGACCTTCATGATCGCGGGCGACCGCTGCACGCGCGCGTGCGGCTTTTGCGCGGTCAGCACGGCGAAACCGCTCGCGCTTGAGGTGGACGAGCCGGCGCGCGTGGCCGAGGCGACACGGCGGATGAAATTAAAACACGTCGTGATCACCGCCGTGGCGCGGGATGATTTGAAAGACGGCGGCGCGGAACATTTTCGTCAGACGATTGAAGCGGTGCGGCAATTGAATCCGGGAATCGTGATCGAAGTTTTGGTTCCTGACTTTTTGGACAATGATGTGGCGATTGAAAACGTGCTCGCGGCGAACCCGCATATCTACAATCACAATCTTGAAACCGTGCGCCGTCTGACGCCCAGCGTGCGTCATCGCGCAACTTACGACCGCTCGCTCACCGTGCTGAAAAAAGTGAAAGAGAAGCGCGGTAATACGATTCATACGAAGTCGGGAATCATGCTCGGCCTCGGCGAACGCGAAGAAGAAATTTTCACGGCGATGCAAGATTTGCGGAATTCAAACTGCGACATCCTCACGCTCGGCCAGTATTTGCAGCCGTCGCTGAAACATCTGCCGGTGGTGGAATTTGTGCCGCCCGCGAAATTTGCGGAATACAAAACGCACGCGGAAACCTTGGGCTTCGTCCATGTCGCGAGCGGACCGATGGTGCGAAGTTCGTATCACGCGGATGAGTTTTCAGCCACGGATGCACACAGATGAAACACCGATAAGCAAAGCCTCCGCAGATTGCGCGGAGGCACGCAGATTAAAAATAAATCTGCGTCATCGGCGGTTAAAATATTTTCCCCATCTGTGTTTCATCTGTGAAAATCTGTGGCTAAATAATTATGCCTGATAAACCCATTGTCATCGCCACGCGCGGCAGTGCGCTCGCGCTCGCGCAGGCGAACCTCGTGGCCGACGCGTGCCGTGCGGCGTGGCCGCAGTTGCGTTGCGAGCTGAAAATCATCAAGACGACGGGCGATAAAATGCAGACGGCATCGCTGGCCAACCAAGGCGCGGCGTTGCCGAAAGGTTTATTCACGAAGGAACTCGAAGTGGCGTTGCTCAACGGCGAGGCGGATTTGGCGGTTCACAGTCTGAAAGATTTGCCGACGGAACTGCCGGAAGGATTGATGCTCGCGGCGACGCCGCCGCGCGAAGACGTGCGGGACGTTTTGATTTACCGCGCCGCCAGTTTTGGAGAATCTCAAATTCCAAATCTGAAATCTCAAACCGCGTTGTGTGGGTTCAAGCCGCGCACGAAACTAAAAGATTTTCCGAACGGCGCAACGTTTGCCACGAGTAGCACGCGGCGGAAAATGTCGCTGCTTGCGGCGCGACCGGATTTGAATCTCGTCGAGATTCGCGGCAACGTGGCGACGCGGCTGCAAAAAATTTCCGAACACGGCGAATGGGACGCGACGATGCTCGCGCTCGCGGGCATGACGCGGCTGCATTTCAAAATCAATACCGATGGCACGATCAGCGGTGACGGTGTGCCGGCGGGATTGCTCGCGACGGTTTTGAGTCTGGACGAAATGTTGCCATGCGTAGGGCAGGGGGCGATTGGCCTTGAGACGCGCGTGGATGATGGACGCATCGCGACGATTCTCGCGCCGCTTAATCATGCGGAAACATTTTTTGCGGTGACGGCGGAGCGGGCATTTTTGCGCGGCATGGGCGGCGGTTGCCAGAGTCCGGTGGGTGCGTATGCGGAAATTTCCGGCGACAATATTTTTCTCAAGGCGATTTCTTTTCGTGATGAAACGGTGAAGCGCGGTGAAGGTCGTCGGCTCGTGACGGAGGCTTTGGAGTTGGGCGAACAAATTGCGGCGGAGTTGAAATGAACGGAGCGCGGACGGCTCGTCCGCAGTCTCTACTCTTGTAAACCGAACTCGCGGGCGAGCCGCCCGCGCTCCAATAAAAAAACGCCGGGCGCAAAGCCCGGCGTTTTGATTTTCAAAAAGTGCGTCGGATTATTGGCCAGCCAGTTTCAACGCGATTTCTTTTTCAAGCTGGTGAACGAGATCCAAATCGCGCGTGCCCCATTTGGTGCGGGCTTGCACATCTACTTGCGAGGTTTTTATGTCCACGGCGGAAACGCGCACCCAGACTTTGCGGTCGTTGACTTTGCCGAGGATGGAGCGCACAGCGTTGGTGCTGTCGTGCGGGATGTATTCCTGGAGCAGCACGCCGTTGCTTTGGATGACGGCGGTGGAGGCTTGATAAACTTGATCCAGCGAGCGGTTGTAGCGGCCAGCGACGGAGTCTTTGCCCCAGGTCGTGGCAAAAGTGTTAGTGTCGCTGACAGTTTTGACGCAGCCGGTAAAAACCACGGCGGCGGTGGCGAGTAGGGCGAAAGCAAATTTTTTCATAGGCGCACAATGCAACCGAAATCGCGCTGCGCGTCAAGTCTGTTTCGTGGC
The DNA here is from genome assembly GCA_025360325.1 of Limisphaerales bacterium. Classification (GTDB taxonomy): domain Bacteria; phylum Verrucomicrobiota; class Verrucomicrobiia; order Limisphaerales; family UBA11358; genus UBA11358. The sequence goes on from JANYCI010000077.1 coordinate 11,736, forward strand.
GGCCAATCAAAATGAGCGCAGCGCGACACTGTGACCGGTGGGTCAACCTATCGGGTGGTGGTGGTTTTCGCGCTGCGAAAACCAGCGCCGTGGGCAGCGGCGCAATGCCTTGGAAAGAGCGGATACTTTTTTCTCATTCGTTCCGCCCGCTACTGCGCGGGCGGAGTTCTCGCCGCGCGAGAACTTCCACCACTCGATAATGGCGGCGTCCGATGACTCGCGGCTCCGTAGTTCACCTAATGGCAAAACTCTTGTCCGCGCTTGATTTTCCGGCGTCACTCGCGCAATTTGACCGGACTAGTTTTGGTCAACAATTAACAATCAAAAAAAACATTATGGCACACGAACTTCCTGCATTGCCTTACGATAAGGCCGCCCTTGAACCGTATTTCGACACCCTCACGATGGAGATCCATCACGACCGTCACCACAAGGCGTATGTGGACAACCTCAACAAAGCCATCGCTGGCAACGCGGCGCTGGAGGCGAAATCGCTCGAACAGATCATCAAAGATTTGAGCGTGGTGCCCGATGCGATTCGCGGCCCCGTTCGCAACAACGGCGGCGGACATTGGAACCATTCCTTCTTCTGGAACATTCTCGCCCCGCACGCGGGCGGCGCACCGACGGGAAAACTTGCGGACGACATCAAAGCCACCTTTGGCAGCTTCGATGATTTCAAAGCGAAGTTTGAAACGGCGGGCATTAGCCGTTTCGGTAGCGGCTGGGTGTGGCTTTTGTCCCACAACGGCAAGCTCGAAATCGCCTCCACGCCGAACCAGGATAATCCGCTCATGGGCAAAGCCGTGGCCGGTTGCGAAGGCACACCGCTCATCGGCTGTGATGTGTGGGAACACGCTTACTATCTCAAGTATCAAAACAAGCGCGCGGACTTTCTGAAAGCGTTCTGGAATGTGGTGAACTGGAACGCGGTGAAATACTGAACGGCAAGGTGCCGCCTCCCAATAATTCAAAAATCAAAACGCGCCGATGAAAGTCGGTGCGTTTTTTTTGCCGACAAATTCCATTGTTCTTTCAAGGACAACGATTATTTTTTTCGCTATGCTGAACACGGAAACCGGGGCGCGAGAAACTTTTTCGACGCAGAGCTATCTGGGGCGGGCTTTCTGCTTGTGCGTGCTCTGCCTAGCCATCTTTCAATTTTCTGAAAACACCGCCGATCCCGATCTCTGGGCGCACGTCATGTTTGGCGAGCATTTGCTGCAAACGGGTGAATTGATGAAAACGGATCCGTATTCGTGGACCGCCTACAACTATCCGTGGATCAATCATGAAGTGTTGTCAGAAGCCGCGCTGGGATTGGCGCATCGCTCGCTGGGCGGCCCGGGGCTTCTGCTGCTGAAAATGTTCATGGGCGGGCTGACGTTTGGCATCGCTCTTTACCTTGCGATTCGACCGATGGCTAGAGCAACGCGCGTTCTGGCGTGGGCTTTCGGGGCGTTGGCGGTGGTGGAAATTTCTTTTGGTTTCGCGGCGCGTCCGCAAATTTTCACCGCCCTCGCGCTGGTATTGCAACTGTGGATTACCTTGCAAATCCATCGTGGGCGCTGGCTGTGGGCGCTGGCGTTGCCGGTGTTGTTTGCGCTGTGGATCAATACGCACGGCGGCGCGTTGGCGGGAATCGTTCTGCTCTTCGCCACTGCTGGTGCGACCACAGCGCAATGGCTTGCGAGAAAATTTTGGCCGGTGGCGGCGCGTCCGTGGCTGGATACGGAATGTTCGCCGAAAATCGTGCTGGTGTTATGGGCATCGGCCTTCGCCGCGACAGCTTCATTGCTGATCAATCCGTGGGGCTATGAACTGGTGCGCTGGCTGGTCCGTAGCGTGATGTGGTTACGGCCAGAAGTTGAAGAATGGAACGAGGCAAAATTGAATTGGGATCACGTCGCTTTTTATGCGTGGGTGTTGATCACAGTCGTGGGCTTGGTTTATTCCCGGTTGCCGCGCTCGCTTTGGAAAATCGCGGTGCTCTCGTTTTTGGGACTGATTGCTTTTCGTTCCGTGCGGCACACACCGTTATTTTGCATCGCCGCCCTCGCGCTGGTGCCGCCGTATCTGGCAGATGTTTTTGCGCGGTTCCGTCATCATTTTGAACGATTAGAATTATTGGGGCGGCAGCCGGGCGTGCAGAAAATTCTCGCGGCGATTCTTTGCCTGTTGTCGGTTGGCATTTTGCTCGCCACCGGCACGTTGCACAAAGAGCGGGCGTGGACGATGGAGGTGCCGCGCTCGCAGTATCCGGTATCGGCGATAAAATTCATCCAACAATACCAAATTCACGGCAATATGTTGGTCATGTTTGACTGGGGCGAAATGTGTATGTGGGAATTGCCGGATAGCCCCGTTTCGTTGGATGGCCGTTTGGACACCAGTTATCCACACGATATGATTGCCGCGCATTGGAAATTTTACAACGACGAGCCCAGCCCGAATACGGTTTTGAAAATCGAACGGGCGGATTACGCGCTCTTGCCGGTGCATCTGGCGGGGGGGTTGACGTTGATGAAGCAACATGGCTGGCATCCGGTCTATGTTGACAACGTGGCGGTAGTGTTGGTGAAAAGTTTGGAACACTTTCCAAAATTAAACGGACTGTCAAAGCTGATGCTGCCGATTCAGGCGGGGCCGGAAGCGGTCGCTGGTCGCGTGCCATTTCCCGATCGGCCAGCACCACAAATCGCCGGTCATCCGTAAAATGTTTTCAAAACTTTTGCGGCTTTTGTGTTCGTCCCCGCAAACACTGAACGGCGCGTTTTATGTCGCTTGATGTCCACCTGCATCCAGACCTCAATTCTTGTGGCGGCGAGTGACGTGTTAACTTATCGTATCGAGCCTGAATGTTCCGCTTGCCGCTGGAATGTCGTTGGCGCCCGAAATTTTGATGATCTGGGCGCGATTACTTTCAGCCATAACAGTGATTCGCAGACTCGGGAAAAACACCATGCAATTTACGTTCCTTCATGTGAGTAGGACTCGCGGGCTGCGCCCGTTTAGGAGTCTGCTGGTTGGTGGGCTGATTTGGTTTGGCGTCTTGCCGTTTCTGTTCGCGCAGCCGTATGTCCCGCCCGTCGGGTATCGCAGTGACATTAATTTAGATTTGGGCTGGCGATTTATCCGGCAGGATGTGGGCGGTGCGCCGACCAACGGCTTCGATGATTCAAAATGGACTTCACTGGACCTGCCGCACACTTGGAATAATCTCGACGGCCAAGATGGCGGAAATGGTTACTATCGCGGCATCGGCTGGTATCGTAGGCATTTCATGGTGGATGCCAGTGCCGCCGGGCGGCGGTTGTTCCTGAAATTCGACGGAGCCAACATTGTTTCCGACGTTTATGTGAATGGAAATTTGGTCGGCGAACATCAGGGCGGATTCGCCGCGTTTGTTTATGACGTGACGACCAATCTCAACGTCGGCGGAGACAATGTCATCGCCGTGAAAGTGAACAATGCGGTGAACCCGAACGTCCCGCCATTGAGCGCGGATTTCACATTCTTCGGCGGCCTTTATCGCGACGTGCATTTGCTCATCACCGATCCCGTGCACATTTCGCCACTCGATTACGGTTCGCCGGGCATTTATCTCCAACCGACCGGCGTCAGTTCCAATTCTGCGAATCTGCAAGTCACCACCATCGTTTCCAATGCCAGTCCAGAACTCGCAGTCGTCGCCCTGCGCGTGGTGATCACGGATGCGGCGACGAACATTGTGGCCGCTTTGAAAAGTGTCTCAATCCTGCCGGCGGGTTCCGTTTCAAATATTGTTACCAGCACCATCATCGCCAACCCACATTTATGGAATGGCGTGGCCGATCCCTATCTCTATCAGGCCTACGTCGAGATTTACAACGGCCCCAACCTAACGGATGTGGTGAAACAACCGCTCGGTCTCTACTCGTTCAACATTGACCCGACGAATGGTTTTTTTCTCAACGGCAAAAGCTACGACGTGCATGGCGTGTGTATGCACCAGGATTTTTTCAATCTTGGTTGGGCACTCACCGACGCGCAACGGCAGACAAATTTTGCGCTGCTCAAAGAACTCGGCGTGACCGGTGTGCGCCTCGCGCATTATCAGCACGCCGAGGGGACGTATCAATTGGCGGATGCGAGCGGCATCCTGTTGTGGACGGAGGTGCCGCTGGTGAACAACGTCAATTCGGGCGCGGCTTTTCTGGCCAACGCGCAGCAACAGCTCCGCGAATTGATCCGCCAAAATTACAACCATCCCTCCATTTTTTGTTGGGGCGTCTTCAATGAAATCACGCTCGGCACCGATCCGGTTGGCGGTGACAATCCGCTCCGCAACAGCGTGGTTTCCAACCTCGTTCAACTGGTGGCGCAGGAGGACACGACGCGCCTATCGGTTGGTGCCACGCTCGCCAGCAACGGCGACGCCACGTCGTGGATGCCGCAAATCATCGGCTTCAACGAATACTTTGGTTGGTATCAAATCCCAACGCCCGGCATCGGCGATTGGGCGGATGCCCGGCACGCCGCGCATCCGACGAATTGTTTTGCCATTAGTGAATACGGCGCGGGCGCGAGCATTTATCAGCACAGCGAAAATCCCGTGACCAAACCTGGACTGACCGGCGCGCCATTCCATCCAGAGGAATGGCAGAACCTCGTTCACGAAGCCAACTGGCCGATGATGAAAGCGCGTCCGTTCCTCTGGGGGAAATTTCTATGGAACATGTTTGATTTCGCCGTGGACGGTCGCGACGAAGGCGGCGTGCCCGGCCGCAACGACAAAGGGATTGCGACTTACGACCGGCTGGTGCGTAAAGACGTATTTTATTATTACAAGGCCAACTGGACCACCAACCCGATGGTTTACATCACGGGCCATACCTTCACGAACCGGCTGATGAATGGGGTAACGGCCAAAGTTTATGCGAACTGCGACGCGGTGGAATTATTTGTGAACAGCACTTCACAAGGAAGCCGGACGGGCACGAATTGTATTTTCACCTGGCCAATCACGCTAGGCATGGGTTCCAACTCCGTGCAAGCCATCGGCACCAAAGGCAGCGCGCAAGTGACCGATTCACTGAACTGGTCGGCACCGCTGCTCGCGCCAATCATCTCGGTGGTCACGCCCGTGGGAGCCGTGGCGGCGCTCAACAACACAAATAACGCGCTGCTAATTTCCGTCAACGTCTCGAACCCAGTGCCAGCGTTTCCAATGACGAAGAGCTGGTCGTCAGCGAGCGGTCCGGCTCCAGTTTTTTTTGCCGATAGTAACGCGCTGACCACGGTCGTCTATTTCAGTTCCAACGGAGTTTACAATTTGGTTTTCACCGCCAACAACAGAGCCGCCGCCAGCGTGCGCGTGCGCGTGCTAGTCAATTTCGACCCGCAGATCACGAACGGTCTCGCGGCTTGGTGGAAAATGGATGAGAGTGGCGGCGCGCTGGCGGCGGACGCCTCCGGCAATGGTCGCACCGCGGCGGTGACCAGCGGGATTTTCACCACCGGTTATATTTCCAACGCGATTAAATTTTACACTTGGAGCAGCCTTGCCACTTACTCGGCGCAACAATCCAACCAAGTTACCGTGGTCGCTTGGGTGCGGTGCGACGCGCCCGGCGGCGGCAATTTCCCACGCATCGTGGACACGCCGAGCTATCGCTTCATGTTTCGTTTCTCCAGCGTGGATGCGAACAGCGTGGGCTTCGCCACCTATGACGGCATCAATGGCGATTTTGATTCCGGTGCCGATACCATTAGTCTTGGCACTTGGTATCATATCGCGGCGAGTTACGACCGCAGTAGCCTGACGAATCGCCCGACGTTTTATGTGAACGGCGCAAAGCTGACGGCTACGACGCTCACCGCGCCGTCCGGCTCGCCACCGTTGCTCTCCGGCACTGGCTACATCGGCAATAATTCAGTCAACACCCGAAATTGGAATGGGCTGATTGATGACCTACGCATTTACGACCGACTGTTGAGCGACGTGGAAATTCAGATTCTCGCCGCGCCGTTGGCAAATGTTGCCCCCATCGTTTCAGCCGGCACGAATCAAGTTGTCATCTGGTCTGCCGCCGCGAATCTGAATGGTTCCGTCGCTGACGATGGCAATCCCTTGGGTGTGGTCACGACGGTTTGGAGCCAATTAAGCGGCCCCGGCACGATGACCTTTGATAGCTCCAACACGCTAGCCACCACGGCGTCGTTTTCGATTCCCGGCGTTTATGTGGTGCGCTTGACGGCGGATGATGGGCAGGTAAAAACTTGCAGCGATGTCTCCATCATTGCGGTCATCCGGCCAACCATCAACTGGGCGGTCGCGCCCGGAAGTTTGCACCTGTCATGGGAAACTTTTGGCGCGAACTGGCGGCTGCAAACCCAAACCAATTCATTGTCAGTCGGCTTGGGCACCAACTGGCTAAACGTTCCCGGAGTCCTCACCACCAATCAGATTGATCTGCCAATTAACTCAACCAATTCGGCGGTTTTTTACCGGCTGATGAGCCAGTAAAATTTCGTGACAGCGTCGCCACCAAACGATCAGTGAATCAAGAATCACGCGGCTGAAACCTAATAACATTCAAAGTTTCAAGCCGCTGGCGCAGCGTTGCGGAAACTTTACTTCAGCTGCAAAAAGTTTTTCAAAATCGTCCGGCCATTTTCCGTGAGGATGCTTTCAGGATGAAACTGCACGCCCCAAATCGGGAGCGTTTTATGTTTCACGCCCATGATTTCGCCCTCGTCAGTTTCAGCGGTGATCTCCAGTTCCGGCGGCATCGTATCGCGTTTGATGACGAGTGAATGGTAGCGTGTGGCGGGAAACGGATTGGGCATCCCGGCGAATAAATCTTTTCCGTTGTGCTTAATCGGCGAAGTCTTGCCGTGCATCATGCGGTAGTTCACGACGACCTGCGCGCCGAACGTGTGGCCGATACATTGATGCCCGAGGCATACGCCCAAAATCGGAATTCCTTCGGCGGCAAAAGTGCGGATGGCATCGTTGGACAAACCGGCTTCGCGCGGTGAACAAGGGCCGGGCGAGACGAGGATGTGCTCTGGCATGAGCGCGCGAATTTGGTCGAGGGAAATCTCGTCATTGCGGCGCACCTGCACGTCCGCGCCCAACTCGCCGAGATACTGCACGAGGTTGTAGGTGAACGAATCGTAATTGTCCAAAACGAGAATCATGTTCGAGCGACAGGCTAACGCGCGGGGCGAAAATGAAAAGTGAAAATCGGTGGCGGGCAGGCTTGAGCGTGTGGCTTGGAAGTTCCCCGGCGAGGCAGGAGTTTTCGCGCTGCGAAAACTCCGCCCGCGCAGAGCGGGCGGAACGAACGGGTGAAAACCTCGGAGTTTGGGATAAATTTGGTGGGGCGAGCCGCTTGGTCTAGCGACGCCCGGCTCGCGAGGACGCTCGCCCTACCTGTTTTTTCAAAACTATACCCCCCACCAAACTTCTCGATTTCGATCCATATTTTCGAGGTCGAAAACGAATTGAAAACCGGGTCAAGTTGCCGCCGCGTCGCACGCGCGCGCGAGGGCGAAATCTTTTTCCGTCAGCCCGCCTGCGTCGTAGGTCGTGAGTGCGAGCGTCACTTGATTCGAGCGGATGTTTACATCGGGATGGTGCTGCGCGCGCTCGGCGAGTTCGGCCACGGCGTTCGCAAATTTCATCGCGGCGGGAAAATCAGAAAATTCAAACGTGCGGGAAATCATTTCGCCGTGGCGCGTCCAGCCCGGCAGCGTCGCGAGGGCGGAAATTATTTTAGCTTCGTCCAGCTTGGCTATGCTGTCGGGGAAAATTTTCGGTGGAACTTTTTGGCCGGGCGACGCTTCTTTGAATAGGCTGATGCTCGTGAACGCCGCCCACAACCACGCCAGAATAAAAACGATTCCTCCCGTCACGCCGATCCAGCCGAACGACTGCGGCTTCACGTCTTCATACATCAGCGCGTAGTATTGCGACAACTCCAAGCAGAGCCAGGCCAGCAGCAGGACGGAGCCGGCCAGCACCAAAATAATTTGCCCGGCACCGACGCGCTTGCGCCCCGAGCGCAGCGAGCCGAGGCCGGGGAACATCAGGATGTTCAGTAAGGCATTTTGCGCGGCGCGGTTGGCGTTTTTCTTCATCGGGGAAATTTATCTGCCGGAATTTTCCGCCCGCGCCGCCGCCAGCAAAGACCAACCGGTGAACAGCGCCCACACCCAGGAAAAAATGAAAAGCGCGATGCCTAGAAACGGCCAGCGCCCTTCCTGCCACAAAGCTTGCAGTCGGGGAAACGGATCGGGATCAACATTCGCACCGTGAAATTCCGCCCAGTGCGCCAGCATCCACAAAATAAAATGCACGCCGCCGCCAAGCGTGAGCGCAAAACTTGAGAGACAAACAACGAGTTGGATGACGCCGATTTTGCGCCCGCCGGCCAGCGACCCGAGACCGGGCAGCGCGAGGTTGCTGGCGAGGCAGCCTTGGGCTTTCTGGAGACTGTCCGCGTCAGGGTTTGCGCCGTCCGAAAAGATTTTCATAGGCACGCATCATCACCCCGGCAACGTAAAAAAGATTCACCAGCAAAATGCCTTGCCCGATCAGCATGGATTTGAAGGCGAGTGCCCGGACTTCTTCGGCGCGGGTTTGGAGCAGTTGGGTCAGTTGTTTCCAGTCATCATTGGCCTCGTGATATAAATTCACGCCCATTTGCCCGCTTTGATAAAAATTGAAAAGTTGAAAAATCACCATCGGCAGAAACGCCAGCAGCAGCAACGCAAATACCTCGAACCAAACCCGCGTCACCACCTTGCGGCTCAATTCCATTCCCGCCCAGAAAAATATTTTTTTTTCCGCCACCAGCGGCAACGCAAACGCCCAAGCCACCATCAGATAAATCATCGGCAGGATGAAGCAGCAGGCGCTCAAGCCCGTCAGCAGTCCCGCGATCAGCCCGGTGAGCAGCAACTGGCCGAAGGAATTTTTGAAGCCGCCCAATGCCTCGGTGGCCGCTACCGCCTCGCCGCGCATTCGCCGCAAGCACGCGAAATAAAAACCGCCGAAGATGACGCCGTTGAACGCCAGCAAAAGCATCGGCCCAAGAATCGGCACATATTGCGCGGCCACCACAAAGACGAAGTTGGTCGCCCAAGTCAGAAAAACTGCGCCCGCCAGGAAGCTGCTGTTCGCGCCCAAAAAACTCCAGCCTGCCGCTAGACATTCGCCCAATTTCAATTCCGGCGCCCGCGCCAATACTTCTGACTGCCAGTTGGATTCATCCGGTTTGAATGTGGCCGACCGCGGCTCAAGGGACGGCGGCGTGGCGGTCATGTTCAAATTCGCCGGGCTGAAGCTGCTGGCGAGTTCGGGAAATTTTGACAGCGGACGAAATTCCGCATCACCCTCGCCCTTGGCCAGCGAGGTCGCCGCGAGCCGCCCTTCGGCGATCCACTGCCGCACGTCCGCGTCCGTGACCGGCCCGTATTCCTTGCCGTCCCCGCCGATGATGATGTAGTTCGCCATAAAATTTTCGCTTGCTCCGTTGTTACTAATTCATTGCGCGCAACGAAGCAAGCTGGTTCGCCCCGGAAATAAAATCGCAGTCCAAAACCTCGCGGAATTTTCGAGACGCTTGGCCGCGAAGTAGCGGGGGAAATAATAACGGCGTCCGCGACCGGACGCCGTTAGTAAAGGTTGCCTGATTTTTAATCAGTTGAATTAACGTGCGCGCTGTGAAATGGCCATTTTGCCGATGCTCGTCAACACATCCCACGCGGGGCCGGGAAATTTGTGCATCTGCACCATCACGTCCTCGAAGGCTTTCAGAAAATAATCCGCGTCCGTCGGCGTGAGGATGAGCGGCGGGAGCAGTTTCACCACGTCAACATTGTGCCCGGCGACTTGCGTGATGATGTGGTGCTTGTCGAGCAACGGAATCACAGCGGCTTGCGGGAATAAACTTTTGTCGAGCGCATGGCACGTCGTCCACGCGATTTTCAGCGAGAGGGATTTGGGCGAACCAAATTCGATGCCCACCATCAGGCCGCGCCAGCGGACTTCCTTCATGAATTCAAAACGCGGAATCATCGCGCGCAAACCATTACCGAGGTAGTCGCCCATCTTCGCGGCGTTGGAAATTAAATCTTCACGATCCAACACGTCGAGTGCGGCGAGACCGGCGGCCATCGCAAAACTGCCTTGGCTGAACGTGGAGCTGTGAACCACGGAGCGCGACATGGAGGAGAAAACTTTTTCGTGGATCCACTTTTTGCACAGCACCGCGCCGACGGGAACGAAACCCGCCGACAAAGTTTTGGCGAGAATCACGATGTCAGGATCCACCGCGCCGTCGTGTTCGATGGCGAGAAATTTTCCCGTGCGGCCCATGCCGGACTGCACTTCGTCGTCAATGAAGAGCGCGTTGTGCTTGCGACAGAGCTGCTGCGCGGCGAGCAGATAGCCGGGCGCGGGAAGGTTCACGCCCTTACCCTGCACGGGTTCGACGATGAAGCCCGCGACGTCGCCTTTTTTTAATTCTGCTTCGAGCGCGGACAAATCATTGAACGGAATCGCGCGGCAATCTGGCAGAAACGGCCCGAAGCCATCGCGGAACGAATCATCGCCATTCACCGAGAGCGCGCCGGTGCTCAAGCCGTGAAAAGATTTTTTGCAATGGATGATCGCCGGTTTGCCCGTCGCGCACTTGGCGTATTTGATGGCCGTCTCCACACCTTCCGCGCCGGAGTTGGTGAAGAACACCATGTCGAGTTCGTTCGGCATCCGCTTCTTTAATTCCGCAGCGAGCAAGCCGGAAAGCAGCGGCGCTTCCATCTTCACGAGGCTCGGCAGATCGGCGTCGAGAAATTCTTTGAGGATGCGGCGAATCTCCGGGTGATTTCGTCCAAGACCAAACACGCCGTAGCCGCTCAACAGATCGAGATACTTATCGCCCTTCACGTCCCAAAGATACGACCCCTCGGCGCGCGTGTAGCAGCGGTCAAAGCCAATCGTCTTGAGCGTTTTGACGTTGGCAGGATTGACGTGCGCGGCGTGCAGCTCGTAATTTTTCCCGGCGTGTTCTTTGGCCAGCGCAACGATATCTAGCGGCGGACGCGCGGCGATTTTTTGAGTCTCAATTTTTTCAATTTCGAGTGCAGCAACCATGAAAATATTTTACATCATTCGTGCGGGAAGCAAAAGAATTGGTTTGGCTGGCACCGCAATGAAGAATCTGATCATCAGCCTTACTTCGACCGGCGGTGAGAACACTGTCCAGTTGCACGCGAAATTGCGTTTGACACTATTTTTCACTAGCCATACTTTCTGTCCCGTTAATTGACAGGCAGCTTTGACTCTCCGCCGGTCAATCAGAAAAATCTTTAGGATAACTTGATTATGTATTGCCGTTTATTGTCCTGGCCTCGCTCTGGTTTTGCCTTCGCAAAATTCGTATTTTTTTTAATGCTGCTGGCAATCGGTGCGGCCTCGGTTTCTGCAGCTACGCTCACGGTGACCTCCACTGCCGATTCCGGCGCGGGCAGTTTGCGCGGACAGATCGCGGCGGCGGCGAGCGGGGACACGATCAATTTTTCCGTGAGCGGCACCATCACGCTGACGAGCAGCGAGATTGCCATTGATAAAAATCTCATCATCACCGGGCCAGGCGCGGGCAGCCTCACCATCAGCGGCAACAACGTCTCGCGGATTTTCAACATTGGCAGCAATACGCCGACGATCAATGTTTCGCTCTCGGGTTTGACGCTGACGAGTGGCCGGGCGAACGGAGCGGATGCCAGTCCATTTCCAACGGTGGCGGCGACTTCTGGATTCGGCGGCGCGATTTACAACAAGAGCACGGGCACGGTGAGCCTGACGGATTGCGTGATTTTGAGCAGCACCGCGCAAGGTGGCAGTGGCAATACCATCTTCGGCGGCAACGGCGCGGGCGGATTTGGCGGCGCGATTTACAATGCGTCCGCCAGTGGAACGCTCTCGCTGTTGCGCACCACGCTGACGAACAATGTTTGCGCCGGTGGTGCCAGTGATGGATCGGGCGGCACCGCTGCCAGCAGCGTGGCTTTCGGAGCTGGCATTTACAACGCGGCGGGCGGCGCGGTTCAGTTGACAAATTGCATCGTCGCGGGAAACACCGGCACGGGCGGCAGTCTTTCTGGCTCACCACCTCCAACGGGCGGGGCTGCGCGTGGCGCGGGTTTGCTCAACGCCGCGAGTGGAACCGTGACGATCGTCAACACCACATTTTCAAATAACCGTGTCACTGGTGGAACGTGTTTTCCAGGGAATGGCGGTGAAGGTTCCGGCGCGGCGCTCTACCTCGGCGGTGCGGGAAGCGTTTCGGTGAGCGGCAGCACATTCGCGGGAAACATCGCGGTGGGAGGTGATGCCAGTGCCACCGCTGGTGCTTCCCGAGGCGCGGCCATTGCCAATAGTGGCAGCGCATCTGTGATGATTGTCAATTCTACCTTCACGCAAAATTCAGTGACGGGCGGTTTTGGAGGTGTAGGCCAAGGCGGTGCCATCGCCAACGTCAGCAGCGGTTCCGTCGCGTTGACGAACGTCACCGTGTCGGGAAATTTTTCCCAGCGCGGCACGTCGGTCGGCGGCGGCGTGGCGAATCTCGGCGCGGGCACGTTCACGCTGGCGAACACGATTGTGGCGGGCAACAGCGCGACGAATAATTTGGATGTCTCTGGCAGCTTCACTTCGCCGGGCGGCAATCTCATCGGCAAGGTCGGCGCAGCCACGGGTTTCACCGGGCCGAGCGATCAAGTGGGCACCGTCGCATCGCCCATCAATCCGCTGCTCGGCGTGCTCGCGAACAACGGCGGGCCGACGTTGACGATGGCATTGCAGATCGGCAGCCCGGCCATCAACGCAGGAAATAATTCTTTGGCCGGTGGACTCGCGACGGATCAACGCGGCTACGGACCTCGCATCAACAATGGCACGGTGGACATTGGCGCGATCGAAACCGGAGCACTTCCTTTGGAAACGCCAAGCCTCATTGTCACCACCACGAATGATGCGGTGAATTTTTTCGACAACCTCACGAGTTTGCGCGAGGCGCTGAACTACGCGAAAACTGTGGGCGGCACACCAACCATCACGTTCACGAACACGCTCGCCGGGCAAACGTGTTTGCTCACGAACATCGGCGACGGCACGTTCGGGCCATCGGCGTTACTGGTCTCCAATTTGACGGTGACGATTGATGGCGGCACGAACGCCATCACCATCAGCCAGAGCAACACCAACAGCGGCACCGGCGGGATGCGGCATTTTTATGTGACGAGCAACGGCAACCTCACCTTGAAAAATCTTACCGTCAGCGGCGGTTTCGCCAAAGGTGGAGATAGCGTTGCCACCGGGGCGGCGGGCTTGGGTGGAGCCATCGTCAATGCAGGAACGGTCAATCTGGTGAGTTGCTTGCTGGCCGGCAACACGGCGCGCGGTGGCAGTGGCTCCGGCGGCAAAAATGGTGGCGGCGGGCTTGGTTCAAACAGTTCAAATGATAACCATTACAATGGCGGCGGCCCCAACGGAGGTAGCGGAAACAATGGCGATCCCGGCGGCTTTGGCGGCGGCGGCGGCGGCAGCGGAGACATCTCTGGCGGCCTCGGTGGTTTCGGTGGGGGTGGTGGGAATGGTGACGCCAACGGCAAGCGCGGCGGCTTTGGCGGCGGCAGTCCTTTAGGCTTGGCCGGCGGCTTTGGCGCCAGTCTCGGCGGCGCTGGCCTCGGCGGCGCGGTCTTCAACTACGGCGGAACCGTCTCGGCCACCAACTCGACACTCACTGGAAACTCGGTAGTCGGCGGCTCCGACGCCGGCTCCGGTTTGGACGGCTCCGCCAACGGCTCCGGCTACGGTGGCGCAATTTTCAACCTGAACGGCCGCGTCACCACGCTCAACGCCACCCTCGCAAACAACACCGCACCCCAAGGCGGCGGCGCGATTTACAGCCTCGGCGATAACGGCATTGCCACACAGGCCGGCCCCGTGCTGCCCGGCACGGTCGCGACGGTCGTGTTGAACAACACGATTCTCTCTGGCTCCACGGATGGCACGAATGCCGTCACGGATTTCATTCAGAACACGAACAACTCCGGCAACGGCGGCGGCTTCGGTTCCGTCGCCAGCAGCGGCGCGGGCAATCTCATCACGTCCAATGCCCTCGCGGCGCACGCGTTCGCAGGCAGCATCGTCGCGTCCGCGAATCCCTTGCTCGGTGCGTTGCAAAACAACGGCGGCTCCGCGCGCACACTGGCGTTGCAAAACGGCAGCCCGGCCTTCAACACCGGCATCGCCGCCGGTGCGCCCGCCACCGACCAGCGCGGCGTGGTGCGCCCGCAGTTTGGCGCGGTGGACATCGGCGCGTTTGAATTGAGCGTGGTTGACACCGGCCAGACGAACATCTTTATCGGCGGCGCGTTCTGGTATCTCGCCCCGCCCGTCGTCGGAAATAATTTGCGCGTTTATTATCAGTCCAACAATTCACCGGAAATTTGGGTAGACAGCGGCGCGGCTGTGCGCATCGGCCAGCAAACGGACGGCAACATCGTGGTGCAAAATTTCGCGGGCGGAGTTTTTCTGCGCGTCGGTTCCACGAATGGCATCGGCAACCAGTGGCAATTGCTCACGTCCGTCGTCGCCGGTGATGGCGCGACGTGGTTCCTCGGCGGGGATGGATTCGGCAGTGGTTTTTATATTTACCGCTGGGCCACGAACGGCCTGCCGACTTACAGCGGCGGTGCGGGAACCAATCTCACCGTCGGGCCGGATGGCTCGGTGTTCACGCGGAACAACTCGGGCAACTTGTTTCAGCGTATCGGTTCCAGCACGGGCTTCGGTTCGAGTTGGCAACTGGTGTTGCCGACGGAGACGCCCAGCCTCGTCGTCACCACGACGAACGATGTGGTCAACCTTTTCGACAACCTCACCAGCTTGCGCGAGGCGGTGACGTATGCGAACACGTTGAGCAACTCGCCGACAATCACGTTTTCCAGCAGCACGGCAAATAGCGCGGTAAATTTTTTCGATGGCGGGGTCAAGACAATTACCCTTGCCAGCGGGCAACTCGTCGTAAGCAATAACGTAACTATTCTAGGTTCTGGTATCACCAATCTGATAATTAGCGGCAATAAATCGAGTCGTGTTTTTTATACTACACAGCCTGACTATCTCATTGAAGTAGTTATCGCCAATTTAACAATAACTAAAGGCACAGATGGAAGTGGAGGTGGAATTTACAACCGGTTTTCGACGCTTATCATCAGCAACTCCATATTAAATGGTAACGCGGCTGGCAACCAAGGCGGCGGAATCTTTGACTATGGTGGCAATGTTGTTTTGATGAGTTGTGTCATCAGCAGCAATTCAGTCGGGGGCACCGGCAGCGGTGGCGGAATTTATACGCTCGGCGGACGGCTCACCATAATAAATAGCACGATAAACAACAACTCGGCCTACTTTGGTGGCGGCATTCTTATTTACGCCGCCGCAACCGGCATCACCAATAGCACCATTTGCTTTAATTCTGCTTACCAAGGGGGAGGCATTTACAACTATAATTACAGTTATTTTGCAACTTTCACTTCCATCAACAACACTTTCAGCAGCAACTCGGCATTTGATCTTGGAGGGAGCATTTATAACCAAACTGAAAGTCAAAGTGTTTTTCTGGGAAACACGATTTTGCAAAGTTCGAGTGGCGCAAACCTCGAAAATTTTCAAAACGGCGATGCGATCATATCGTTGGGACACAACCTTTGCAGCGATGATGGTCACGGATTTCTCAACCAAGCGGGTGATTTGATCAATACAATCCCTCAACTGGGTCCGTTGCAAAATAACGGTGGATCAACGCTCACGCTGGCGTTGCTGCCCGGCAGTCCGGCGATCAATGCGGGCGCTGATTCCGTTGTCGTCGGCCTGACCAACGACCAGCGCGGCGCGGGTTTTCTGCGCGTGAAAGGCCCGCGCGTGGACATCGGCGCGTTTGAAGTGCAGACCGTTCCGCCGGTCGCGGGCAATGTCACGATGTTCCGCTATCCCACGCAGAGCGCCAAGCTGCCGCTCTACCGCGTCACGAGTTACAGCTCTGACCCGGATGGAAATTATCCGCTCGGCCTCGTCTCCATCGGCACCGCCGCCTCCGGTCAGGCGACGGTAACTCGCAACAGCAGTTATGTTTTTTATCTCCCCGCACCAGGATTCACCAACGTGGACAGCTTCACATTCGTCATCTCCAACAGCATCGGCGCAACGGCGGTCGGCACGGTGAACGTCAATCTCATCACCGATGACGCGCTGTCGCAAAACATCACCTCCATCAAACAAGAACCTGCGCCCGGTGGTGGTTTGCAGACGCGCGTGAGTTTCGCGGGAATTCCCGGACGCACCTACACCGTCCAGTCCACCGACGGCCTCACGCCCGCCAACTGGCAGACGCGCGCCGCCATGACCGCCGATGCGACGGGCCGTTTTGATTTCGTGGATTTGCCGCCGTTGCCGATAACAAGATTCTACCGCACCGTTCAACCGTAATCATTGAAGGAAATTTTTTATGAAACTGTTTTTGAAATCTTCTTGCCTGCTAACGACGTTGCTGCTCCCGCTGTTGACCGCGTCGCCGCTGCGCGCGCAGATCACCGAGACTTACAATTACACCAACCTCAACCTATTCATCCCGGACGGCAATTCGAGCGGACTCGCCAGCGCACAGAACATCTTCAGTTCGGCGATTGATGCGATCACCCGCGTGCGCGTGACGCTCTCCCTCGGCACTCCGCCGGATTCCGACGACGTTTTTAACGGCGATTTGTATGTCTATCTCCAACACGGCCCCGGCATCAGCATTCTGCTCAACCGCCCTGGGCGCACGAGCGGCAATGCCTTCGGCTACGGCGACAACGGATTCGACGTGACCTTTGCCGACAATGGGGCGAATGGCGACATCCACAATTATCAAAACTTGATTATTCCCCCGGACGGTTCGCCGGTCACTGGCGAATGGCAGCCCGATGCGCGAATGCTGGATCCCGATGCCGTGCTCGACACCTCGACCCGCAACGCGTTCTTGAGCACCTTCAACGGCCTCGGCGGAAACGGTCAGTGGACACTTTTCCTTGCGGATGTTTCGAGCGGCGGCACGGTCATGCTGAACAGCTTCTCCCTGCAAATCACCGGCCAGCCTGTTCCCGAACCGGGCACGGCGGCACTGTTTGCGTTCGGTGCGGGCGCGTTGCTGTCCTGCTGGCGGAAAAAATAATTTCCATCCGCACGCGCCTCAAACACCCACCAGCACCTCGCCGAAAACGCCCGTTGAATCGCCGTCAAACCGTCAGTTCAACAAAATTCATTTTGAAGCCCGCCAGCAGTTTTGACTTCACAACCACTTTGCCCGTCGCCTTGGGATGCAATTGATAGCCGCCCTTCGCGAGCGTGAAGACTTCGATGGTTTCGGCGTCGGGATCAATGAGCCAGTATTCCGCCCCGCCCGCCGATTCGTAGAGCGCTTTTTTCTGGATGCGGTCGCGCTGCCAGCTTCCGGCGGAGATGACTTCCATCCGAGATCGGGCGCACCGTAAACGCAACTGCTCACGATGTTGAGCCGCGTCCTGTCAATGAACAGCACATCGGGCTGCACGACGCGGCGCGACGACACCACCACGTCCACCGGACTAAATAGCACCGCCCCCAATTGTCGCTGTCCGACCAGTTGATCTAGTTTGCGGAAAAAGTTGCGCACGATGCGCTGATGGTCAGGATGCGGGGCGGGTGGCATGATGATTTCTCCATTCCACAGTTCGACCGGCTGGTTGGTTTCGGGAAGCTCCGCGACCATCTCGGCGAAAGTCCAGAGTCGTTGCGAACTCGCTTTCGGTTTGGTTGGCTCGGCCACAATCATGCGTTTAATGAGCGGCCAAACCGCTCGAAAATCAAATTGAATTTTGCCGCGTTCACAACGGCTGCGCAGGCAGCATGGCTTTGGCGAAGGCGAGTTGCACCACATCTTCGGCGGCGATGTCCGAACTCAACGCGCAGACGATTTTTCCTTCCTGCCAGAACACCATCGTCACACCGCTCTTTTGATAGACCTGAAATTTGATGCCGTTATTTTCGCGCGGCGTCGCTCCAGCGGGCAGTTCGGCCACCGCGCCGGGATACATCCGGCAGTGCAAAATCTGATTGTCCGCGCCGCGATAGACAAACAGCGCGGCGGGCTGGCGATGGAATTTTTCCACGCGTCCGCCGACGAGCTGATAATTCATCATACCCAGGTCAAAGACGCGCGTGTTGCCAACGACGCCGTGCGTGGTGAAGAAATTTTCCATTTCCTTCACGTCGCCGGTTTTTAATTCGAGCGCGAGTTTTTGGCTTTTGTAATCGCGGAAATTTCCGGCGACGGCTTCGAGCAGTCCGGGCGATTTGAAAAAATACGCCGCGCTCAAAATCGCCAGCACCAAAATCACCGATGCCCACGCGAGCGCGGGGCGCAAATGTTCCCGCCAGAACGGGACGAGCGGTGGCACGGGTTCTTCCGGCGCGGTTGCCACCGCTGCGGCTTCCGCCCGCAGCGAGCGCAGGATTTTTTCGCGCAATTTCGGCGGTGCGACCATGGCGTTGCCGGGCTTGACCGTCGTTTGCTTCGTCCAGTTGAGCGCGTCCATTCCGCGCCGACATTCCGCGCACGTTTCCAGATGCCGCTCCACCTCGTCGCACATAGGTGCGTCGAGCCGCCCATCCAGCCAGAGCTGGATTTCTTCTTGGTAATGGCGTTGCGGTGTCGGCATATCAGACGTGTGGTTCGCGCAGAAAGCCCGTCTTCCGGGCGTAGTCGCGCAATTCCATAAAAAGTATTTTCCGCGCTCGGAACAAGCGCGAGCGCAAAGTGCCGACCGGACAATTCAGCACCCCGGCGGCTTCCTCGTAATTCAATTCTTCCACATCTACCAACAGCACGGCGGTGCGGAAACTTTCCGGCAGCTTGTCAAGCGCTGCCGTGACTTCCGGGCCTTGCCAGTCGAGTTCGACGTTGGCGAGCGCGCTGAAATCGGCTTCCCAATTTTCATCCGCCAGCGTGGTGTGAAAATTTTCTTCCAGTTCGTCCATCGAGACGGTGTCTGGCTCACGCTGCGTCTTGCGATACTGGTTGACGAAAATTGAATACAGAATAGTGAACAACCACGCCTTGCAATTAGTTCCCGGCGTGAAGCCCGCAAACGCGCGGTAAGCCCGCAGATACGTTTCCTGCACGAGATCGCCCGCGTCCGCCTCGCTGTGCGTGAGGTTGAACGCGCGTCCATAGAGCGCGTCCATGAACGGCAGTGCCACCGCTTCAAATTCAGCGGTGGCGGTCTCGTCGTCGTTGGAAAAAGTGGACGCCATTAGACTGCGCGGAAAACTTTATCCGCTTTGGCCGCACGAGCCAGAAAACTATTTTTTATTTTTTGCAACGGCGGGAACTTTTCGCGGACAGAAATTGTTGTGCCACTGGTAGCGGTAAAACAACAACCAACAACCATCGAAATAAAATAAATGAAAATGACATCCCTTCCTAAACCGTGGCGGACGGCAGCCTTGGCCGCATTGAGCTTTGCAACCTTCACCGGCATGGCCCAAGCCGAGCAACCCCAGCCGTATCAATTCCGCGTCGTCGCCAGCGGATTACATCGTCCCACGGGCATCGCCGTGCAGGGCAACCACACGATTTTTTTCACCGAGGTGCCGACGCCAGGCATCAATGGGCCCCACGGTGGCTCGAATTCCATCAGCCAACTCGACTTGGCCAGTCGGCACATTGACGTGCTGCACATGGGCGAACCGGAGCCGGTCAACATCACCGTTGGCATGGACAACGAAATTTATTGGACGTGTAAAACCGCCGGCGTGATTCTCAAGCAGGACGACGAAGGCACGACTACCGTTGAATTGAGCGGCCTAAAAAACCCCAGCGGCGTCTCGGTGGATCGCTGCGGAAATTTATTTTTTACCCAAGTGCCGACACCCGGAATCAATGGTGCTAATGGCGGCTCCAATTCCGTTAGCTTCGCGCTCGGCACGAACGTCATCGTCCTGCACCAAGGTGAGCCGGAGCCGGTGGACATCGTGGCCTCCAAGGACGGCGACCTGTATTGGACGTGTCGCACGGCGGGCGTGATTTTAACCTCGTCCCAAGGCGGCGCGGCCAGCGTGTTGTTGAGCCAGCTTCAAAAGCCGACGGGCATCGCGCTGGATGCGAAAGGGGAAAATTTATATTTCACCGAAGTCCCGACGCCCGGAGTTTCCGGCGCAAACGGTGGGCTGAACAAAGTCTGGCAATACAACTTAAAGTCATGCGTGAAAACTTTGATCCACAGCGGCGATCCCGAGCCGACGGACGTCGCCGTGGCACGCAACGGAAACATTTACTGGACCTGCTCCAGCGCGGGCGTGATCGTGGAAGCGAAAAAGAAAAATCGCAACCGCGACTGATGCGGTGAATTAAAAAACTCACCGCCCGCTCTTCGCGAGAAGAGCGGGCGGTTTTTTTTCATGGCAAAGCGTCCAGACAAGGTGATGGCAGCAAGAAAATTACTGGTGGCGGGTAGTGGTTGAACGTGGTGGGGTGAGCATCCTCGTGAGCTGACGTGAGCCAAAATGTTCTCGTGGCTCGTGAGGACGCTCGCCCCACCGCCTTCCTTCACTTCGGGTGGACGAACCACCGCCAGAACGATTTGACCACCGCCGCCAGCAGATAAACCACGCCCAGCAACACCACATCCGTCGGGCCGACCGGCCAGTCCCATTGATACGCCAGCCAGAAACCGAAGAACGCCACCGCACCGCCAATGACGGAAGCGAGGATGAAAAACCATTTCATGTTCCGCGCAAACAAATGCGCCGTCAGCGCCGGGATGAGCAGAAAGCCAAATGAAATCAACGGCCCCACGCTCAAGACGGAAATGGAAACGGTCGCGCCGATGAGCAGATAAATCAAAATGTCCCAGAGCAAAACATTTTTGCCGAGCGTCGCGGCCATCGCGCGGTCAAAGGAGACGAACAGAAATTCTTTGTGAAATAAAACCAGCAGCGTCAGCACGACGGCGAACGTGACGGCGGTGAGGCCGAGGTCGTAGTTATCAATCGTGATGATTTCACCCTTCAACAAATCCAGCCAGCCGACTTCCGCGTAACGATTTTTTGCGAGCAACAAAATACTCGCCGCCGACGCGACAACGTAAGCCGTGCCGAGGCGTCCTTCCGGCAAACCACGTCCGCGTCGCTCTGCCAACGCCAGCAGAAAAATCGCCGCAAGCGAAAAAAACATCGAGCCAGCAAAGGCGATGAGATGCTCGCTGTGTTCGGCGTGATCCGGTTTTGCGCCCAGCCACATCGGGACGGACAACGCGACGGCCACGCCCGTCGAGGAAATTTGCGGCAACGCCACGCCCATGAACACGAGCCGCCGCAGCACGAGAAACACGCCGACAAGCGGACACGCGAAGCCAATGAGGACGCTGGTATAAACGGAATTCCGCAGCAGGAAATCCGGCGCGAGAATTTCTTTTAGGGTTTCCATTCAACTGATCTCCATTTCAAAAATTTCCGCCCTGCGTTCCGGCGTGAACAGTTCCGCCACGCTGCCGTGCAGCACTTGCCCGTTATGCAGCCAGATGATTTGCTGCGCGTGTTTTTTCACGAGCGGCAAATCGTGCGTCACGAGCAGCACGGTGAATTTTCGCTCGACGTGAATCTGTGAAATAAATTCCAGCAACGCCTGCGTCGCCGTCACATCCACGCCCGCCGTTGGTTCGTCCAAAACCAAAATGTCCGGCTTCGTGGCCAGCGCGCGCGCGATGAGCACGCGCTGCTTTTGGCCGCCGGATAATTGGCTGAATTTTTTCTTCGCAAATCCGTCCGCCGCCGTTGCCGTGAGACACTCGTGGACAAATTCTTTTTCTGCGTGCGACGGAAATGTCATCGCGCCCACGCGTCCGTAAGTTCCCATCAACGCCACATCGAAACCGGTGAGCGGATACAGCGGATCAAACTGAATCGCTTGTGGCACATAGCCGAAAATCGGTTTGGCATTGGTCGGTGAAGGGAATTTTATTTCGCCGCTCACAGGCGGTTGCAGACCGAGCAGCGTTTTGAGCAACGTAGATTTGCCCGTGCCGTTCGCGCCGAGAATCGCCGTGAAACTCCCACGCGCGACCGCGAGCGAAATACCGGACAGCACCGCTTGGCCATCGTAACCAATGGCCAAGCGGTCGAGGGTGATGATGTTGTCGGGCATTTTATTTTTTCAACGCGTCGGCAAACGAGTGGACGATGTAATCCATTTCCGCGACGTAAGTGTCTGTGTCAGGCACGCCGCCGGGCATGATAGGCAACTTGATGAGCGTTGCGCCGGTTTGTTTGGCGATGAGCGCGGGAACTTTTTCGGGAAACTGCGGCTCGCGCACGACGATGGGAACGTGTTCCGCTTTCATCGTGGAAACGAGTTGCTCGATGTGCCGCGCGGTCGGGTCAATGCCCGGCTTCAATTCAATCGTGTTGAAATACACGAGGCCGAAACGCGCGGCGAAATACGGCCAGTGTTCGTGATAGGAAACAAACTTCGCGCCTTTGAACGGGGCGAGCGCGGTTTTCCATTCCGTAATTTTCGCATCAAGTTTCGCGAGATAGGCGTCGCGATTTTTCGTGAAGTCCGCCGCGTGTTCCGGCGCGAAAGCGACGAGCGCATCGCAAATGTTTTGCACCGCTGTCCGCGCCAACACAGGGTCGAGCATATAATGCGGATTGCCGTAAGGATGCACGTCACCCTCGGAATGATCGGTGGATTTCGGCACTTCGAGCGGCGTCACGCCTTTGGAGCAATCTACATAACCGGCTTGGCCTTCAAGCAGGCGTGGGTTTTTACTCGCTTCCAACAGCGCGGGCAGAAACGCGTGTTCGCAACCGAAGCCGACGACGACGACGAGATCGGCGCGGTTGAGCAACGGCACGAAGCTCGGTTTCATCGGCACGCCGTGTGTGTCTTCAATGCCGGTGGCGAGACTGCGAACTTCCACGAAGTCGCCGCCGACATTACGCGTCAAGTCGGCGAGATCGGTGAGCGTGGTGACGACGCGGATTTTCGCGGCGTGAAGCTGCGTGGCGCCGAGCGCGACCGTGAGCACCGCGACCAAAAATAATTTTAATTTCATAAAGTAAATTTCCTTTCAGTTTTTAACGTTGCGACCAGCCATGCGAATGGGCACCGATGATCCATGCCCATTGCAGAAAAATCGCGTTGTCCGATTTCAGGCCGGAAATTGCGCTGCGCTCGGTGTGCGTGTATTGCAGCCGCAGTTGGTTCCAATGACTCAAGGCAAATGTGACGAACGGCGAATACGCCTGCGTCTCGTCGCTATGATTCTGCGCGTTCTGAACGTAGTCGAACAAAAAGCCCGCGCTGAAACGGCGGCTCCACTTGTAGCTCGCATACGAATACAAACCGAGCGCGTTCACGTTGCCGCGAAACTCGTCGCCAGTCGCCGGAATTCCATTTGGGTCGAACAGAAAATTATTGTCGCTGAACAAAATTTCCGTGCCCCAAGTGAAACTTTTGAACTGATTATCGCGCAGCGGAACGTAGGTCAGTTTCACGTCCAGCCCCGCGAGCCGCCGTTCTTTTTCCGTGACGGTGCTGCCGTCCGGTTCCACGAGCGCGCCGCCGCGATCTTGTGTTTTGGGATTCCACAAACCGGAAGCGCCCGCCTCCAACTGCCAGCCGGGCGTGAGGTCGAAGCTCGTGGATGCGCGACCCCAGAAATTCAAACCACCAAATTCGCGTTTGTTTCCGGGGCTGTTTGGATTCGGACTGTCGCCGCCAAATTGATTGCCCGCGCCCGCCGTGACGCTGATGTAATGTTCCGCCGGCACGAGCCAGTTGAGTTGCGCGCCGTCGGAACGTGATTCACCGCCGATGTAATTATCCAGCGCGAGCGGACGATTCACGAACGGCAATTCGTGATCGTGGATGTTCGCGAGCCGACCGAACTCGCCGAAAAATCTGCCCGCCGTGAGCGTGAGATTTCCCGGTAACGACGTGGTTTGCAACGCCGCTTCCTCGATGCCGAACGCGGATTCGCCCGTCGCGGAATCCGCCGAGGCGTTCACCACGATCCACGCTTTTGCAAATGGATCCACCGAGGCCGAGGCGTTCAGTTCGAGCGACCGCGCCCAAACATCGAAGCCGCCCGGACGTTCGCTGCCTGTTTTTTCGCGGCTCTGACTGTGATAGCTCGACACCGTTTCGCCGACGAAACCGATGGCGGGATTGAATTCTCCCGGCAATACTTTTTTCTGTGCCTCGACCACGCCAGCTACTTTGTCGGACAATTCTTTGATCAAGTCTGGAACGTCGGAGCGCGTGGGGGCAACTGCCGTTGCGGCGGGCGGCGAATTCGTCGGCATCACTGCGAGCCGTTGCTGGAGCGAATGAATTACTTCATCCTGCGCGGCGATTTTTCTCTCGAAGCGGATTTCCAGTTCATGTTCCCGCTGTTCAAACTGCTGCTGCATCTGTTTCAACTGCTCACTAACGGTCTGATTTGTCTCCTGCGCTTGCGCGCCCGCGTTCAGCGAGGCACTCAAGCAAAGGGCCGAAGACACGCCCAATATTTTTTTTAGTTTCATAATTGTTCTCCAAATAGCCACGCACGAAAAAACGTGCGCGACGGTTTATACGGAATTAAGGAAATCCAATCAGCGGCAAGCTGACTGGCGATCAAGCGAGAGAAGCAACGGAAACGGGCGGAGCGCGACCGGCGGGAAGATGTTCAATGGCCGGGGAAAAAATCGAAATTAAAAATTGCGGAACCGTCGTCACGGTCGGCGTGGGAATGGCAATGTCCACCGCGACCATCGCCACATCTACTTGGCCGTGGGCGAAGAGTGTAACGACGCATTGATGCTGCGCCGCATCCGCATCCGCGTGGACTAATTTGTGCAGTGCCGGACTCGCCACCATCGCATCCAACATCAGCACGAGCGCGACAAGCAACGCGGCGATGACCGCTTGTCTGCGCGAACGGGGATGACGTTTAACGGACTCCACGCCGACGTTTTTAACAAAGCCAGCACCGGATGCAAGCGGCAAATAAATAATCGTTGCTCATACACCCACTAACGCCGCGCCAAAAACTCCCGCCGAATCACCGAGCTGATTTTTCACGATAGGCGTTTCGAGTTCATCGTTGAAAACATATTTCTGCACCGCCGCGACGCCTTCGGAATAAAGTGCTTTGAAGTTCGAGACGCCGCCGCCGATCACCACCATGTCGGGATCAAGAATGTCTATCAGGTTCGCCAGCGCGCGACCGAAACGGTCGAAAAATTCCGCCATGAATGTCACCGCGTTTGGCTCGCCCGCAAAATACGCCGCCTCCACTTCCTTCAACGGACGACGCCCGCCGAATTTTTCTGCATACCGATTTTCCAAACCGGCACCGCTAATGAACGTTTCCACGCAGCCCTTTTTTCCGCAGTAACAAACCGGTCCGTGCGGATCAATGCTCATGTGGCCCCACTCGCCCGCGATGGCCTGCGCGCCGGTGAACACTTCGCCTTTATAGACGATGCCGCCGCCGCAGCCCGTGCCCATGATGACGCCGAAAACTAAATTGTTCCCGCGCCCCGCACCGAGCAACGCCTCCGCCATCGCAAAACAATTCGCGTCGTTTTGGATTTCAATTTTGCGGCCGAGAAGTTTTTCCAAATCCGCTTTCACCGGCTGGCCGTTCATGCAAACGGTGTTGGAATTTTTCAGCAGTCCGGTGCGCGGCGACAGTGCGCCCGGCGTGCCGATGCCAAAAGTCGTCGGCTGATTTGGCACCGTGGCTACCAGTTCATCGTGAACGGATTTGATGCGGTGGAGAATGTGTTGGTAGCCGCCCTCGCGTTCCGTGGCGATGCGCTGGCGGAAAATTCCTTTTCCGTCCGCGTCCAAAACTACGCCCTCGATTTTCGTCCCGCCGAGATCAATGCCAATGCGATACATAATTGAATTGGGCAAAAGGGTGGATTTTTGCGCGGCGGAATTCAACCACGGATGAATGTGAGCTTGGGCAGTCAGCGCAGATCACTCCAAAAAAATCCTCAAGTCCCGCTCGCTACCGCCGACTACTAAAAAGCATGAATAATTTTTTGACGGCTTCCGCCCCCGCGAAATCTTCCCCGCAGCCACATTTGGAATCACCTTCCCTCGCCCGCGTGGCCGTCCAAGCCACGTCGCTGGAAGGAACCGCGCCCGTGGGTGTCGTCGCCGTTTCCGCGAATTGGGACACGGATTTCCGCAAGAAGCTCGGCATCGAACGCTGGGGCTGGGGCTTGAACGAGTAATTTAATTTTGCAAAAAAGCGCGGTTTCGGTGAACACCGAGACCGCGCTTTTTTGTGCCCGCTTATTGCGTGCCAGTGTAAATGTTAATTGCGATAGTGGTGTCGCCGTAAAGCCAGTTCAGACCCGCCAAACGTGCTTCATAAAAAAGGTTTTTATTCGCTGTATTTCAGAAGGTTCGCTTTGTTTCAGTGGGCGGATGCTGAACAAGTTATGAAACGCATAAAACCAAAAAATCGGCCCTGAAACGTGGGTTTCAGGGCCGGAAATTGGTTGCGGGGGCTGGATTTGAACCAACGACCTTCAGGTTATGAGCCTGACGAGCTACCGGGCTGCTCCACCCCGCGATCAAGGGCTAATACCTTACCCATCCAATTAGCGAAGGGCAAGGTTTATTAGCTGTGGTTTTACTTCGGTGCCGGGCCTTGCACTACTTGCACCAAGTCATCCGGGCGAACCCATTTTTTGAAGGCAGCCTGAACGTCGCGGGCGGTGAGCTGCGAGTAAATGCGCCCAGCGCGAACTGGTTCATCGAGGGGCAGTCCGAGCGTGCTGCGCGCGAGCCAGCCGCCGGCAATGCTGTCCGTGCTGGCTTCCGCGAGCGGGATGGCGCGCAACAGCATCAGCTTGGCCTGCTTCAATTCCTGCGCGGTCACACGCTTCGCCTGCATCTGCTTGAGGTTGCTCACGATGATGGCGCGAGCCTTGGAAACATTCGGGGGATCGCACGCATAAGTGGATTCGTAAAGGCCGCGCGTTAGCCCGATATTGAACGAGGAGCCGACGAAATAAACCAGCCCGGCTTGCTCGCGCAAATCGCGATACAAACGCGTCGCGTAAAATCCGCCGCCGAGAACATGGTTGCCGAGTTGCAGCGCGTAATAATCGGCGTTCGTGCGCGTCAGCAGTAACGTCTCCGCCAGCGTGACTTTGTCCTGCACGCGGCTGACGTCGGGGACGTGCGTGGCGGAAACGACGTTCGTCGGTGCGGCGGGAAACAGCGTATGGGGCTTTTCGCCGGACGCCTTCCAGTCGCCGAAATATTTTTCAATGACCGCCACGGCGTTTTCTGGCGAAATTTTCCCGATGACCACAATCGTTGTCATGTCCGGGCGGAACACGCTCGCGTAATAATTTTTCACGTCGTCCAGCGTGAGTGACTTGATGTTGGCCGGGGTGGTTTCGCGTGTGGCCGGGTCGCCTTTCAGAAATAACGCGGTCGTTAGCGAGTGGCCGGCAATGTGGTCGGGGCTTTGTAATTCGCCCGCGACGGTGGCGGCCATTTGTGGCTGGATGATTTTGAAATCATCCGCTGGCAACGCAGGTGAAAGTTCGTTGTCCGCGAGCAGTTGCACGCCGCGCTCGAAATGTTCCGAAAGCACCTGCAGTGAAAATTCGGTGCCCGCCGAGGCGTTCGCGCCGATGTCGTCCAGCGCCTTTTGAAAGGCCAGCCGATCCAGCGACTTGGAGCCGTAAGAAAACAGTCTGTCGAGCGCGTCCGCCACGCCGTCCTTGCCCGCTGGCATCTGAATCTTGGCGTTGTTTTTGATGCGACCATAAACGCCCACGGTGTCGCTGACCGTTTCCGGCTGCACAATCAGCTTGATTCCATTGGGCAAATTCGTTGTGAACGGATTCAGCGTCGAGACGGGAATGGGCAATTCGTTGGTCAGTCTTTTTGCCCACGCGGGAAGTTTCACGTCGGCGTTTTTTGACGTGGCAAAACTTTCTTTACCGCCAAAACTTTTCGAGGAGATCGGTTTGTCCGAGGGTTGTGGCGTGAGAACCGCACCGATGGCGTGGTTGAAATCCAGATATTTTCTCGCGACGCGGTTGACGTCATCCACCGTCACGGCGCGGAATAAATTGATGTCATCGTCCGGCGAATTCCGGTTCTCCACGGCGATGGCCTGCGACCACGCGGAGGCGAGACCGGAGACAGAATTTTTCTGCAATTCGGCGCTGATGATTTCGCGACGTTTGGCGGCCTCGACGAAATCAGCGTTGACGCCGTTGGTGATTTCAGCGAGCAAAATATCCTTCACGCTCGCCAATAAGTTCGTCGAATCACCGCCAGCGGGAAATCCGGCGATGGCATAACCGAGGCCGGATTTTTGGAGGGTCTCATATTGAAACTGGGCGAACAGCGCCTTGCCCTGCGGCACGAGTTCAAACAGTTTTCCGCGCTGGCTGCTCAACACGTCGGACAAGATTTGCGCGGCGGCGAAATCAGGGTTTTCCGCGCCGGGAAAACGGAAAACTATGGCGGCCATGCCGTAAGGCAGATCGGTATCGAGCTTCAAAGTATCAGGTTTTACTGTTGAAAAGTTGTATTCGGGGCGCGGCGGCAGCGGCGCGGATGGGATTTCGCCAAAGATTTTTTCCACCTGCGCCAAAACTTTTTGTGGCTCCACGTCGCCGACGATGACGAGCACGGCGTTGTTCGGCACATACCAGTCATGATGAAATTTCCGCAAATCTGCGTCGGTGGTTTTGTCAAACGACGGGCGCGTGCCGAGCGCATCGTGCGCGTAAGGCGTCCCTTTGAACATCGCCTGCAATAGCTGTTGGTAGAAAACGTAAGTGGGATTCGACAAATCCTGCGCGACTTCTTGTTCAATAGCGCCGCGTTCTTTTTCCCAAAGTTTTTCGTCGGCGAGCAGATCGCGCATCCGCGTGGCTTCGACGCGCAAGGCGACGTCCAAATTTTCGGTGGGCGTGGTGAAAAAGTATTGCGTGACGGCCTGCTGCGTGTCGGCGTTGTCATCGCCGCCCATGGCGGCGGAGGTAGCGGCGAGTTGATCAGCACTTAAACCCGGACTGCCACGAAACATCATGTGTTCCATCGCGTGCGCGGTGCCGGGGAAATCCGCGGAACAATCGTCAGAGCCAACTCGGTAATTCACCATCGTGGTTACAACCGGGGCAAGTGTGTTTGGAACGATGACCACCTGCAAGCCATTGGTGAGCGTCGCGCGCAACACTTCCTGATTCGCCGCTACGGCACTCAATGAGCAGAAATGAAATAGGGCGACGGCAAAAAAAGCAGCGCAATTAGTGATGTTAAAATTAATTTTGTTTGATCGAGTCATAATGTATTCCTTATCGAAGAACAGTAGCCATACACTAGTAAATCGCGAGAAAAAATTGCCAGCAACGGTATTGCGCGACACACTTCCGAAATGAAATTTGATTGGGAAAAATCGCAAGAACTGGCGCTAGAAGAAATCGATGCAGCATTGGAAGATATGCCTCCACCGTTGCGTGAACAGGCAAATCAATTGCCCGTTACGTTTGAACGTGTGCCGAATATTGAGCTGCAAAATGATGGAATTGAGGTGGATACGCTTGGCATATTTACTGGCGACGAGATGTCTGAAGCTGGCGCAACGGTATTGCCGTCACAGATCATACTGTTTCTGGAAAACATTTGGGATTTTGCGAATGGGGATGAAACGGTGTTTTGCGACGAAGTTCACACAACTTTTTTGCACGAGTTGGGACATTTTTTAGGGCTGGGAGAGGATGATTTAACCGAGCGAGGCTTGGATTAGCTTGTGAACAAAGGGCTTTACGAGTTTTTTTGCGTTTGAAAAATACTTCAAAATAATTTTAAAAAACTCTTGCGCGATATAAAATGTTTGATAGTCTTTATGTCCCTTCGCGGTAGTAACCGAGACGAAGGCGGTCAAAAGACCGGTTGACATTAGTTGGTAGTTCCTCCGGGAAAACAACCTAAACTTGCAACGACAGGCCAATTAAGAAGTAGAAAAATTCGGCGGTCGTTTTTTTCTTCCGCTAAATCAGGCAGGAATAGCAAGTTAGACAGGATTTTGGCGGTAAAACGCCGGATGTTCTTTGAAAATTGAATTGTGCGATTAGTAAAGAGCCCCTTCAAGGTTAGCGAGTTAGTCGCTAATTTTGAGGAGTTTAACCAAGCAATATATTGACACCAATTTAATCAATTGGTGGGAATCAACTAACGTTTTTATACGGAGAGTTTGATTCTGGCTCAGAACGAACGCTGGCGGCGTGGATAAGACATGCAAGTCGAGCGCTGATTTGAAGGTAGCAATATTTTCAGGTCGGAGCGGCGCAAGGGTGCGTAACACGTGGGAATCTGCCTTGAAGTGTGGGATAACTCGTCGAAAGACGAGCTAATACCGCATGTGATCGTAAGATCAAAGTTGGGGATCGTAAGACCTGACGCTTTAAGATGAGCCCGCGGCCTATCAGCTAGTTGGTGAGGTAAAAGCTCACCAAGGCTAAGACGGGTAGCTGGTCTGAGAGGACGACCAGTCACACTGGAACTGAGACACGGTCCAGACACCTACGGGTGGCAGCAGTCGAGAATTTTTCTCAATGGGCGAAAGCCTGAAGGAGCGACGCCGCGTGGGGGATGAATGGCTTCGGCCCGTAAACCCCTGTCATT
>JANYCI010000085.1 GCA_025360325.1 Limisphaerales bacterium
GTCCGCTGAATGTCTTGTCAGCCTCGCCGCAATGGTTTTACATTCCCGCGTCCCGCCGCGTGCGATCAAAACGTGAACTTCACCCGCCAACTCGAAACCTTGCTCGTCCGCTATGGCATCGGCGCGGCGCTGGCGGTGGCACTGGGCGTGGTCATGCTAGAGTTGGACAATTTGAAACCGAAACTGGTTGAGCCCAGCTACGACCTGCCGTTTCTCGGTCGTCCGGTGCCGCCGCCCACCGAAGTCGTCATGGTATTGATGGATGAGATTTCACATCGCGAACTGAAGCAACCTTTCAACACTTCCTGGGATCGCGCGATTTTTGGGCAACTGGTCGAACGGCTGACGGCGGAACGCGCACGTGCCGTCGTCTTCGACATGGACTTCACCGATCCGCATCCGACCAAGCCGGAAGGGGACGCGCGTTTTGCCCAAGCCATCAAGGCGAATGGCAAAGTCATCTTGAGCGCAGACTACATTCTTACCCCGGAAGGATCGCCCTCGGTCAGCCGGGCCATAGATATTCTTATTGATCCGGCGGCGGCCTGGGGCTTTGACCAGTTCGTCGCCGACCAGGATTTTATGGCCCGCCGGCATCTCCATGTGCCGCCGCATCCCGATGCCGATGATTTTTCCAGCATGACCTGGCAGACGGCCAATCTGCTCGCACCGCCCGGCACGATGAAGCGCGAAGATCGTTTGACGGAAAGATGGTTCAATTACTACGGCCCGCCGGGGACGATTCCGGGTGTCAGCATTTATCTCGCACTAGAAACGAATAATTTTTGTCCGTCTGATTTTTTCAGCAACAAAGTCGTGTTCATCGGCGGCAGTGTGAAAACCCATTTTTCTGGCGAACGCAAAGACGAATACCGGACGCCCTTCACGAAAAAAGGCCAGTTCATCGCCGGGATTGAGGTGCAGGCCACGGAATTTTTGAACCTGCTCCATCACGACTGGCTCACACGTTTTTCTCCGAGGACGGAATTTCTTTTCATCTTGTTCGCCGGGCTGTTGTTCGGCGTCGGTCTGGCGTGGTTCCGTCCGTTGGCCGCGACCGGAATCGCGCTGCTCGGCATGACGTTCATCACCGCGCTGGCGTATTATCTTTTCTGGCGGCAGCGGATTTGGTTTCCGTGGCTCGTCATTGTCGCGGCGCAAATACCCATCGCGCTGCTGTGGTCCATCCTTTACAACTCACTTAGCGCTTACATCCAAAATAAACTGCTCGAACAATCGCTCGGACTTTATCTTTCGCCGAAGCAAGTGCAGCGCATTTTGAAGGAACCCGGACTCCGCCAGCCCGGCGGCAGCAAGCAGGTCGTCAGCATTTTGTTCAGCGACATCGCCGGGTTCAGCCGCATCTCCGAGCAACTCGACCCGCAGGAACTCGTGCAACTCCTCAACGCCTATTACGAAAAAACCATTCGCTGCATTCATCAAACCGACGGCACGATTGTGGACATCATTGGCGACGCGATTTTTGCGATCTGGAACGCGCCAGAACTCCAGCCGGATCATCAGAAAAAAATGCTGGAGGCCGCGCTCGCGTTTCAACAGAACGTCACGCAGTTCAACGGCAAGCAAGGCGGACTCGCGCTTCGGACGCGCGTCGGCCTGCACACCGGTGAAGTCGTCGTCGGCAACGTCGGCAGCACCGAGCATTTCGACTACACCGCCATCGGCGAAAACGTGAACCTTGCCTCGCGCCTCGAAGGTTTGAACAAACAGCTCGGCACCGACGTGCTGATGACGCGCGCTGCCATTTCGCCCGCCGGCGGCGACTGGCTGTTGCGTCCCGTCGGCAAATTCCAGTTCAAAGGTTTTGAAAATTACGTGGAGGTGATTGAGTTCGTCGTCATCGCCGGCACGCCGGAATCCGCGCGTCCGTGGCTGGAATCATTCGCGGTGGCGCTGGCGGAATTAGGGAATAAAAATTTCGATGCCGCCGAAACTGGTTTCAAACGCACGCTGGAACTGCGCGCTGACGATGGCCCCTCAAACTTCTATCTGAAACAAATCGCCGACTTGCGAACCCACACGTTGACGGAAAATTGGGCGGGCGAAATCAGTCTCAAAGAAAAATAAAAACCGCCGCGACGTTGCGTCAATGACTCGGAGCATGGTGGTCGTGCGCGAAAAATGCTTGGTCGTTGGTGCCGATGAACGCATCCAGTTCCGGCTGCCATTGGTAACGAAATTCACCACCCGTCTTCAACTGCACGCTGTAATAATGCTGGCACGCCACCACCTCGCCGTTTTCATAGACCGGTTGGACATTCAAAATCGGTTGGATGGGGGAGGCGAGTTGCAATCTCGGAACCCAGGCGATCAAGACCACTGCCACGGCGAGGAGTGTGAGGAGTTTTGTTTTCATACCCGGGATACGCGGGTAAACGGCAAATCTTTCAAAAAAACTCCGCCTATTTTCGCCCGTGTTTCACGCGTGAAAATAGCCCAACTCTTTCAGCGATGAATAATCTTTGGCGCGCTCTGCCGACGCGCGGCCGATGATGATGTGATCCACGATTTCAATTTTCAGCAGATGGCTCGCGCGGATCAAATCCTTGGTCACCTTGATGTCCGCGTCGCTCGGCGTCGGGTCGCCGCTCGGATGATTGTGAACCAAAACAATCGCCGCCGCGTTCGCCATGATGGCCGCGCGAAAAACTTCGCGCGGATGAACGAGAATCGTATCTAACGTGCCTTCGGAAATTTCTTCCACGCGGATCAATTTTTTTCGCGTGTTCAGCAGCAACACCTGAAACGACTCCACATTTTTCAGCCGGTTGGATTCGCGCATGAAGTTTACCACCGTCGGCGGATTGTCCAACACGGGAGATTCCTCGCGGCGCTCCTGCTCCATCCGCCGCGCCAGCGCGAACGCAGCCACGAGCGTCGCCGCCTTATCGCGCCCGATGCCGGGAATTTTTATTATTTCATCCACCGAAGCCAGCGCGAGCGCGTTCAGCGAACCAAATTTCTGCAACAAATTTTGCCCGACCTGCACCACGTTGACGCCTTGCAAACCGGTGCGGAGAAGAATCGCGATGAGTTCCGCGTGCGTGAGGGCATCCGGCCCGCGCGCGACAAGGCGTTCACGCGGACGTTCGCTGGCGGGCTGGTCTTTCAAACGAAACGATTCGGACATAAAAAAGTTGTAAGCGAACCCACCGGTAAAATCACGCGGAAATTTTTGGCAAGGTGGGGTTGACTCGTTCGACCAAACGAGAGCGAAAGTGAAAATGGTGGAGGCGGTGGGAATTGAACCCACGTCCCAAGTCAACCTACCAGCCGCGACTACATGCTTATTTCGGATAATTTTTTCTGCTATGCGATGCTGTCCGAACTCAAGTCGCACTGCCTAGTCCGCATGATAAGATCTCGACTGACAACGCGCGGTCTCCGCCGTCAATCATGCCTGCTGTTTCGTTCGTTCACCGTAGCAGGTGTCCAGTGACAAACGTCGCGGCATTAAGCCGCGAGGGCTAGTTCTTCGTTAGCTTTTTGGTTTTGATGCGGATGATTTACGAGGCCAACGCATCTTCCTCGGCATGCCGCCTCTGGCGTGTTCACCTGGTCGAAACCAGTGCGCCCCCATCAATTCGGCAGTCGCATAATCAGCTAAATCCGCGCGCGGGTCAAGGAGCAGAATCAAGCAACCACGGTGGCGGGGACATCGGCAACGACACTTGATCCATCATCATTGCCGATTCAAAAGCCATTTCACGCGACGCCCATTGGGAACGCGACTCATTCAATTTGCTTCCGCACCGCAATTTTCCTGCTAATTTAACGCATATGAGTTTTTCCGCACTCGGCCTTTCTGAAAAAATTCTCGAAGGCGTCAAGGCGATGGGTTACAGCGACCCGACGCCAATTCAACTCCGCGCCATTCCGCTCGTGCTCTCCGGCAAAGACGTCATCGGCAGCGCGCAGACCGGCACCGGCAAGACCGCCGCGTTCGCGCTCCCGATTCTCTCCAAGCTCGGCGTGCACAATCCCGTCGGCCCGCGCGTGCTCATCCT
The DNA here is from genome assembly GCA_025360325.1 of Limisphaerales bacterium. Classification (GTDB taxonomy): domain Bacteria; phylum Verrucomicrobiota; class Verrucomicrobiia; order Limisphaerales; family UBA11358; genus UBA11358. The sequence continues at coordinate 4,029 of JANYCI010000085.1, forward strand.
CGAACCCACGCGCGAACTCGCCGCGCAGGTCGAGACCGCCATCCGCGATTACGCGCGCTTCACGAATCTCAAAGTCACCGTTGTTTTCGGCGGCGTGGGTTACGGCAAGCAGAACGATGAATTGAAAGCCGGCGCGGATATCGTCGTCGCCACGCCCGGACGTTTGCTGGATCATCTGGAACAAGGCACGTTGCGTCTGGACAAGGTGGAATTTCTGGTCCTCGACGAAGCCGACCGCATGCTCGACATGGGTTTTCTTCCCGACGTTCGTCGCCTCGTGGAAAAATGCCCGCGCAAACGCCACAGCGCGCTCTTCTCCGCCACCGTTCCGCCCGCGATTGAAACGCTCATCCAATGGGCGATGCACGAGCCGGAGACCATTGAAATCGGTGCGCGCCGCACGCCGGCTGAATCGGTGAAGCACGTCATCTACCCCGTTTCCGATTCGCAAAAGACCGACCTGCTGCTCGAACTGTTGAATCGCGTGAACTACGATTCCGTCATCGTTTTCTGTCGCACGAAACACGGCGCGGATCGCGTCGCCACCACGCTCAAGCGCGCGAATCACGCCGTCGCCGTTTTACATTCCAACCGCACACAGCGCGAACGTGAGCAGGCGCTGCAAGGTTTTCGCGATGGCAAATTTGAAGTGCTCGTCGCCACGGACATCGCCGCGCGCGGACTGGACATCGCCGACGTGAGCCACGTCGTGAACTACGATGTGCCGCAGCATCCCGAAGATTACATCCACCGCATCGGCCGCACCGGTCGCGCCGCCGCGACGGGCGACGCGTTCACCATCATGGTCGCCGAAGATGCCCCGCACGTTTTCTCCATCGAACGATTCATCAGCCAGAAAATTCCGCGCGTGAAATTGGAAAATTTTGAATACCGCTACACCGCGTTGTTTGAAGAATCAAAACCCGGCGCAGCGGCGGGCGGGTTCCCCGGCAAAGTGCGCGGCGGCCGCGTCCACGGCGGCTACTCCTTCTCGCCGGGTGGACGGCGTCGCTAGTTGGAGTTCAACCTTCAGGTTGTTCCCCGCACACGCTAAAGCGTGAACGCCAACTCACGCTTCCTTGCGTGGCTCAACTTCAAAAAAACGCATCACGGTGTCGCCGTGCTTGAGCATTTTTACTTCCGTCCACGGCGTGACAATTTCCAGCGTGTCGCGTTTCGTGTGGCCGAGCATGAAACGTCCGCCGGGGGCGAGCAGCTTCGGTAACGTCGGATCATCGAGCAGTTGTTGGGCGAAGGATTGCGAGCGGCGATTCACATTTTTTTCACCGTAGGGCGGATCGGCGAGGATGAGATCAAATTGTTTTCCGCTCTCGGCCAGTTGCTTCATCGCGGGAAAAACATCCTGCGTGCGTGTCTCCAAAATGCCGCCGTAGCCCGCCGCCTCGGCGTTGCTGCGGATGAATTCTGCGTGCCGATGCGATTTCTCAATGCACAAAACACCCGCCGCGCCCCGGCTCAAACATTCCAAACTCAACGCACCGCTGCCAGCGAACAATTCCAAAACCCGCGCGCCCACGACGCGTTCGCCGAGCGAATTGAAAACCGCTTGTTTGACGAGATCAGGGGTGGGGCGAACGTCGAGTCCTTTGGGAACTTTCAGAATCCGCCGAGCCGCGTTGCCGCCGGTAATGCGCATGAGGTATTAAGCCACAGATTTTCACAGATGAAACACAGATGACAGCCGGAAAATACTTTCCTCAAATCTGTGTTTCATCTGTGGAAATCTGTGGCTAAAAAAAGTTCAGTTAAAAATTCCAGCGAAGAACATTTTCATCGCGGCCCAGGAACGGCGGTCGGCTTTTTCGTTGTAGGCTGCGCCTTTGGAATTGTCGTTGCCCGCCATCGGTTGCGTGAAGGCGTGAACCGCGCCGCCGAATTTGATCAGCGTCCAATCCACTTTCGCGTCGCGCATTTCTTTTTCAAAGGCGGCGAGATCATCGGCTTTCACATACGGATCATCCGCGCCGTGGCAAACGAGCACTTTGCATTTGATGTTCTTGCCGTCGGCGGGCGTGGGCGAATCAAGTCCGCCGTGAAAGCTGACGATGCCCTGAATGTCCGCGCCGCTGCGGGCGAGTTCGATCACCGTCGTGCCGCCGAAACAATAGCCAACTGCACCGACGCGCGCGGTGTCAACGAATTCATTTTTCTTCAGCGTGTCGAGTCCGGCGTTCACGCGCTGGCGGAGCAAACCACGGTCGGTTTTATATTTTGTCGCTTCGGCACTGGCGGCTTTTGTGTCGGCGGGGCGGACGCCTTTGCCGTAGATGTCCGCGCAGAACGCGACGTAGCCGAGCGCCGCGAGTTGCTCCGCGCGATGTTTCTCGTAATCAGTGAGGCCCATCCACTGATGCACGACGAGCACGCCGGGACGTTTGCCAGAAACCGCGTCGTCATACGCGAGATAACCTTCGAGCGTGGCGTCGCCCGATTTATATTCGACGGTGGCGGTGACAATTTTTGCGTGGAGCGAAAACGCGCCGGCCAGCAGCAACGAGAGAGCAATGATTTTTTTCATAGTGCGAAACGAATAAACTTTTGCGCGGGAAAAGGCGAGTGCGAAAGCCCGCGAGAAACAGGGGAAACATAAATCACGGATGAACACGGATAAAAACAGACGCAGAGACGCAGAGGCCGCAAAGAGTCGCAGAGATTTCCCCCCTCGGCGTTTCTCCGCGTTCTTTGCGCCTCTGCGTTTTTCCCCATCCGTGTCTATCCGTGATTAAAATTTTTCTCGCATTTCACGGTTTCATTTCGCCGGGGCAAAGATAAAATCCGCGCGTGAAAGAAATCCCGCCGCCAGACAGCCATCACGTCGCCGCCGTGCTGGGCTGGCTCGGCTTGGGTCTGGTGGCGGAAGCCCGGGACGAACTCACCAACATTTCGCTGACGAACATCAGCCATCCGGCGGCACTCGAAGCGCGCTGGCAGGTGGCGACTTACGAAAAAAATTGGGAGGAGGCGCTGGAGCTTGCAGACTTGGAGATCCGCGCCGAGCCGGGCAACGCAGGTGCGTGGCTGCATCGCGCGTATGCGTTGCGGCGAGTGCGCGCGGGCGGATTAGTCGCTGCGTGGGGCGTGCTGTCCGTGGCCGCAAAAAAATTTCCGGAGGAATCCGTCATCGCCTACAACCTCGCGTGCTATGCCTGCCAGATGAAAGATTTGGATCGCGCGCGCGAATGGTTTTTCCGCGCGATGCGCATCGGCGGTAAAGTGGAAATAAAAAAAATGGCGCTGGACGATGCAGATTTGGAGCCGCTGTGGGAGGAGATTGGGAAGCTATGAAGCGGAGATAAACCACCAAGGCACGAAGGCACAAAGAAAAAACGGACAATGAACTCGCCTGCTGAAAATTTTTGCTTTTTGGTGCCTTGGTGCCTTGGTGGTAAAAATAGAGCACATGAAACCAGAAAAACCCATCCTCAAAATTTCAAACCTCCGCATCGTGCGCGACGGCACGGTGATTCTTGATGACGTGAACTGGTGCGTGGCGCACGGTGAACATTGGGCCATGCTCGGCGCAAACGGTTCCGGCAAGACCTCGTTGTTGAGCGCGCTCACCGGCTATTTGATGCCGACGGGCGGAGACATTTTGTTGCTCGGAAAAACTTACGGTGAATCCGATTGGCGCGAGTTGCGGAAAAAAATCGGCCTCGTCAGTTCGTCCGTGCGGCAGATGATGGCGGAGGATGAGCCGGCGCTGGAAACAGTGGCGAGCGGCAAATACGCGATGATTGATTTTTGGGGAACGGTGACACGGAGTGAAAAAGCGCGGGCGCTAAAATTATTGCGGTCGGTCGAGTGCGCGTATCTGGTAGCGCGTCCGTGGCGCGTGTTGTCGCAGGGCGAACGTCAGCGGGTGCTGATTGGCCGGGCGCTGATGGCGAAGCCGCGCGTGCTGATTTTGGACGAGCCGTGCGCGGGGCTGGATCCGGCGGCGCGGGAACATTTTTTGCAATTCATCCAGCGGCTCGGCGCGCAGAAAAATTCGCCGACGCTGGTTTTGGTGACGCATCATGTGGAGGAAATCATGCCGGTGTTTTCGCACGTTTTGATTTTGAAGAATGGCCGCGTGCTGGCGTCCGGGAAAAAATCAGCGGTGATGAATTCTAAAAATCTTTCGCGCGCATTTACGGCGCGGGCGAGATTGGAAACGATGAGGCAACGTTACGAATTAAAAATGTGTTGAGCGAAATTATTGGTGTCCCCAATGCGAGGACGAATCCAGAAAATCCTGCCCATAGCTGGCGGCAATTTTGAATTCGTCCGCCAATGGAAGTTTTCCTTTGGATAATAGTTGGGCAACCTCCCAGAAATAATTTTCAAGCGTCGGCGGAGCGATGACTAATAATCGTCCGCCTTCATTGCCGACAACATAGCGGTGTGGTCTATTTGGCGGGATGCAAATACTTTCGCCGGACTGCAAGGTTGTTTCAATTCCATCGCAGAAAAAAATATAGCGGCCTTCCAGGATAACGAATGATTCCGGGCCACGCGGATGGATGTGCAAGGCGGGCCCAACCGCCGGCGAATGTTTCATCTCAATCACTGAATATTAGCCGCCAGTTTCCCCAGTAGTAAGGCGAATAACCATCGCGGTTTTATGAAAAATGAAAGGCGTGTTTTTCATGTCTTTGAACTGGCGCAGCTATCGTGCGGGGACGATTTGAAGATTTTTCACCAAATCAGTTCACCGCTTTTTCATTCGGCAGCGAGACGCGGACGAGGCCGGCGGGCGCGGGGACGATTTCCAGTTTGCCGTGATGCGTCTCGATGATTTTCTGGCTGACGGACAGGCCGAGGCCGAGGCCGATGTTGCGCGTGGTGTAAAACGGCGCGGGAACTTTTTTCGCAGTCTCGGCGCTGAAGCCGGTGCCGCTATCCGCCACCTCGATGGTCACGGCGCGGGTGCCGTTTTCGGTGTGGAGGGTGACGCCAATGTGCGGGGACTTGGGATTAGCCTGGAGCGCGTTGAGCATGATTTCCGAGAGCGCGTGCTTGAGCGCGGAGCGGTCGCCGGTGAGGACGCTCGGCTGGCCGCCGTTGTCAATTTTCATCTGCGCGCCTTTCATGGGCTGCTGGCGCACGGCTTCTTGATACGCTTCTTCCAATAATTTTTCGGCCGGGAAAGTTTCCGTTTTGATCTGGCCGTCGCGCGCAAGGAAACGCATCTGGCTGACGAGGCGGGAAACGCGCTTCACGCCGTCGCTCATGGCTTGATCGAGCGACTTGCGGAATTCACGATCATCAAATTGTTCGGCGAGCAACTGCTGGTGCGTGGAAAGCGGCACCATGGCGTTGCCGATCTCGTGCGCGAGGCGGTCGGCCATGTTGCGGACGAGGCGCAGATTTGCGGTCTCGATTTGTAACCGGTTGAGTTGTTCGCTTTGGGAAAGATCATCGGCCGTCAGCAAAATGGAACTCGGCGCGGCAGAATTTTCGTGGCGAAATGGCGCGATGCTGATGCTGTAAACGGTGTCGGGAGAATTTTCCGGCTCGAAGCGGAACGGTTCCAACGCCGCGCCGGTCTTGAGCACTTGGTAAATTTTTGCACCGAGGGCGTGCGGGAGATCGGTGAAATCAAAGCCGCCGGTGCGTTCGTTTTTGCGTCCGAAATGACGGCGCGCGGCTTTGTTCGCGTGGAGAATTTTCAGATCGCGCCCGACGACGACGCACGCGCTGCTCAATTCGCGCAGCACGCCGGAGAGGAGTTCGTGGTTGCCGGAAAGTTGGTCGTGCAGCGAGATGTTGCGGAGCGCGAGGCCCACCTGTTCGAGCAGGCGGAAAATCAATTCCAGTTCGGAGTTGACGAGCTGTTCACCCGTGACGCGGCCATCGAACACCACCACGCCGACGAGGGTGTCGCGGCTGGTGATCGGCATGGCGACCTGCGCGCCGAGCATTTCAAATTCTTTCAACGCGGCAGGGTTGCTTAAAATTTCCTGACTGTCGCGGCGCACGATCCGGCCGAGCCGGCTGACAATCGCGCCGAGGCCGGAATCGAGGGAGATGGAAAAATGTTCGAGCAGGCCGCCGGTCAGCCCGATGGACGCCACGGAGCGCAACAGCCGTGCGTCCGGCGGGGAAATATTTTCCGCGAACGGTGCCTCAGGCCGGTTCAAAAAAATCGCCGCCCGGTTCACACTCAACATCTCGCGCAGGAACTGGAGGAACTGCTGCAACATTCCCTCCGCGTTCAGCGAATGCGTGAGGATGGAAGAGAAATTACGGATGATATCGAGCGTCTGCGTGACGTTGACGGCGCGCGGGGCATTGGCCAGCTCGGCGGTCGGGTTGCGGAAAATGGTCGTGCTGCCGCCTTCATGTGCGGACAGCCCGGCGGCTGGTGACGCGACGCCCAGCCGTTCTAAAATGGAATTCAATAAGCGGGCGCGCACCGGTTTGGGCAGCACTTGCGTGACGCCGCGCAAAAAAACTTCTTCTTCCCACTCCGGTGAATTTTTTTCCGTGAAGGCGATGAGCGGGACTTTGGCGTTGAAGCGGCGCAGGGTTTCAATGACCCACACACTTTCGACGCCGAGTAAATCTGCGTCCAAGATGCAAGCGGTCACGAGGCCGTGAACCAACAGCGGTTCACATTCCCCCGCGTTGAGCCGGTGAATGATGCGGACGGAAGCCGTGTCCAAACTTGCTTGAACATTCTCGGCGAAAATAGGATGCGGGGACAAAACCAGAATGGTTTTCATTTAGTTCAAATACTGACTGCCCAGATGCTCTGCCAAATAAAATCAAAGTCAATTGAAAGACTGGGGAAAAAAATCAACTGGCTAAAAAGAGGACAAAAAACGCGCCATCAAAAGCGACGGCGCGTTTTTGTTGCAAGAATTGTTTTTAACTGGCAGGAGTTGTTTCCACCGACGGGGCATCGGTGATCGGAGAAATTTCCGCCACCGTTTCCACTGCCGTTTCGAGTGCGGTTTCTACTGGGGCAGCCGTTTCCGCCGCCGGTTTTTCTACGGATTTTTTCTCCGCTTTCACCGGCTTGGGCGCGGGTTTTTTCGCCGTCTCCATGCGGCCATCAGCGAATTCCAGAACGGCGCCTTGATGAATCAGCCAGTGCAAATCCACCATCACAGCGGTCTGTTCCGGTGTCGGAGCGGGTGCGGTGGGCTTGGCGGATTCTGCTGACTTCGAGGCGGCATCACCTTCCGTCACCGTCACCGGCGCGGGCACTGCCGGCGTAGTTTTCGGCGTCGGCGCGAGTGCTTCGACCAGTTTTTTCCGCGTGCATTTCGGCGTGGCGTTGATGAATTCCACGATGCGTTTGATGCCGTCGGACACCGGGCTGCTTTCAATGTCGAGATACTGCGGCCGCGCCACGCTGACGTGCGTGACGGTTTTGTTGACCTTGAAAAATGACAGACCATGATGCGCGAACTGCTGGCTCAACTTCGTGGCGATGGGCAGCGGGAAAAATTTCTGGTGCTCCCACTCGGCGCGAATGAGCCGTTGCAATCCGCCGCAACGCAACGTGCGGCTCGGCAAGCCGGCCACGGTGTGCGCCTCGACCGGCTTGATGATGCTGTCCTTGTGCGTGGCGCGGAAATGCTGCTCCACGGCTTCCATCGTCGGCAGCGTGAGCGGTTCCGGCACGTTGAGGCAGACGAACTCCGTCTTGAAGCTCTGCTCCTCAATCCATTTTTTGACGACGGCCTCGTCCTTCACGATTTTCACGCGCGCCTTGAACATATCGAACGGCATCCGCGAAAATTTTTCCGTGTGCAGTTTGCGAAGTTGATTTTGGTAATCGTGATTGTTCGGCGGGCCGAGGATCGCGCCGCTCATGCCGCACTGCGCGACGAACGTATAAACACCTTTCGGCGGTTCCGTGGCCGTGCGTTCGGCTTGATAAAACGTGGCGAAATGATTTTTCAGAACGTGCGCGACGGCTTCATCCTCACTCGTCCACGGCGAATCATCCAGCGCACACACAAAAATTTTCTGCGCCGACGGATCGTTTTTTCTCTTCGCCGTGAGCTGGACAGAATAGCGTTCCGCCTTGTCCAAAATCAGCAGCGCGATTTGAAAGAGCGGATACGCGCGCCCCGTGACCTTGATCTGCCGCGCGAGCTGCTCCACGCCGCGTTCTTCCGGGATGAAAGCGACATTGAGTTCTGGCAATGGCGCGAGCGGTTCAGGCCGTTCCCGCTGCTCCTCGCGACGGTCGTTGCCGCCGCGAAAATTGCCACCTTGACGGTCGCCAAATTTGGCGCCACCACCACGCGACGGAGCACCGCGCCGTTCGCCACCGCCACCGCCGGCACCTGCGCCATCGCGACGCGGGGCGCGGCGTTCGCCGGGCTTGTCGCTGAAGCGGCGCTCGGGTTTTACGCCTTCGTTGCCAGTGAATTTTTCAAATTTGTTGGTTTCGGCTTTTCCCTGTGCCCACGCGGGCTGGAAGAGGTTCTCCAAGTTGAGGTCGAGTTCGGAATGGTTGCTCATATAAAAAAAGCCCCGTCACGCGGGGTTGATGTTCAGAATAGCATGGATTGGCGTGGCGTGGAAAGCAAGCTATCCCGGAGGTAGCTTCCGAATCATAATGCTGCTCGTAGTCATAATCGGCGTGAACATGGATTCAGATTGGATTGAGACATTGTCATTCTGGAAGCAGGCTCAAGTGAACATTTGAATACCTGAATAAGTGGTGTATCATAACCCCAATCAGAGGTGACCAATTATGACTTTTAACACCGTTCGGGTGGCGGCTCTTGCCGCCCTTCTTTTTGTGCCGTTGCTTCCAAGTAATCTCCGAGCGCAGGCTTATGGCTTGAATACGCGGCCCGCCGTCGCGCCGTTTCTGAACAACGTGTTGCCGGAGGCCGCGCCGATTATTTCGGGAAGCTGGTCCTGCGTGCCGGCGTTTCCCAACCTGACGTTCACGAATGCGCTCGGCCTGACGTTCGTGCCGGGCACCAACCGCGATTGCGTCTGGGAACGCGAAGGGCGCGTGTGGTCGTTTCAAAACATTTCCAACGTCACGCAAAAAAAACTCGTGCTGGACATCCACAACCAGTGTCAGGGCTGGGATGATTCCGGCCTGCTTGGTCTGGTGTTTCATCCGGGTTTCGCCACGAACCGTTTCATGTTCTGCTATTACACTTGGGTAATCCCCGGCATGGTGACCGGCGACGCGAATACCCGTCCGCCGACGTATGTGCCGGGTTTTTATCACGACCGGCTCGCGCGCTTCACACTGGATGCGGACGGCGTGGCAATTCCGAATTCCGAACTCGTGCTCATTGATCAGATTGGCGACAGCGTTTGGCACAACGGCGGCGGAATGTTTTTTCATCCCACGAACGGCTTTTTGTATTACACGGACGGCGAGGATGCGGACACGGCCAATTCGCAGTTGATCACGAACAATCTTTTTTCCGGCGTGTTCCGCATTGATGTGGATCAGCGCGGCGGCGGCATCAGCCACGCGATTGTGAAACATCCGGCGGATGGCACGACGGCGAATTATTTCATCCCGAACAGCAATCCCTTCATCGGCACCCCGAACGCGCTCGAAGAATTTTTCTGCCTCGGCCTCCGCAGTCCGCATCGCATGACGATTGACCCGCCGACGGGGCGCATTTTTATCGGCGATGTGGGTGCCTCCACGCGTGAGGAAGTGGATGTCATGGAGCCGGGCGAGTCCGCGCTGAATTTCCAGTGGGGCACCATCGAGGGCTTGCAGGGCGACCTGACGGCACCGTATGTCGGCATCAACCGCCGCCCTGCGATTGACTACACGCACAGTGAAGGCTTCGCGGTCATCGGCGGTTACGTTTATCGCGGCAGCGAATTTGCCGCCGACCTCGCCGGAAAATACATTTTCGGCGATAACGGTTCGCGCACGATTTGGGTGCTGGATGAATCTTCGACGCCCAACGGAAAAATCGCCATCGCCACGCTGCCGCAGGGAACCGGGCCGAACTCGGGCAATGATTACACCGGGCTTTCGTCCTTCGGCGTGGATGCGAACAACGAACTTTTTCTGTGCCAGATGAGCAGCATCGGCGGGCGTATTTACAAACTGTCGCGCACCGCCGCTTCGCCGCTCAAGCCATTGCCCACGCTGCTTTCGCAGACAGCGGCGTTCACGAATCTCACCACGCTCACGGCCGCGACCGGTTTCATTCCCTACACCGTGAACTCCCCACTGTGGTCTGATGCCGCTGTGAAAAGCCGTTGGATCGCGCTGCCGACGAGTGCCACGATCACCTACGCGCCCACCGGCGAATGGACGTTTCCACAAGGCACCGTCTTCATGAAACAGTTCGATCTCGCTACCAACGACACAAACCCGGCGCTCCGCAAGCGGCTCGAAACACGGTTGCTCGTCTGCGACACGAACGGAACTTTTTACGGCGCGAGTTACAAATGGCGCGCGGATAATTCCGACGCCGACCTCGTGACGCTCACCACCAACGAAGACATCACCATCACCACCGCCACCGGCACGCGCACACAGACTTGGTCGTATCCGGGCCGGCAGGATTGTTTGCGCTGCCACACGCTCGCGGCCAGCGGCGTGCTCGGGGCGAAAACGCGCCAGCTCAACGGCAACTTTACTTACACCAACACCGGCGTCACCGACAACCAGCTCCGCGCGTGGAACCACATCGGGATGTTCAGCGCCGCGCAAAACGAAACCGCGCTCACCAATACCACCCACCTCGTTTCAATTTCCGACACCACCGCGCCGCTTGAAACACGCGTCCGTTCCTACCTCGACGCCAATTGCGCGCACTGCCACCGGCCCGGCGGCGTCCCGGCATATTTCGATGCGCGCTTTGATACGCCGCTCGGGAGCCAAGGCATCACCAACGGTGCCGTCATCAATCCACTCAACATTAACGGGGCGAAAGTCGTTCTCGCCGGTTCCACTAATCAATCCATCCTCTACCAGCGCGTGAGCGCCCTCGGCACGATTCAAATGCCGCCGCTCGCAAAAAATGTCGTGGACACCAACGCCATCGCTGTCATCGCCGCGTGGATTACTTCCCTGACCAACGTGGCCACCACCCTCCCGCCGCCGTGGAGCCATCAAGACATCGGCAGCGTCGCGTTTGTCGGCACCGCCGTGACCAACGCGAGCCAGTTCACCGTCACCGCGTCCGGTGCCGACATTTGGAACACCGCCGACGCGTTTCAATTTGTGTATCAGTCGCTCACTGGCGATGGCCAAATTACCGCCCGCGTCACCGCCTTGCAGAACACCGATCCGTGGGCCAAAGCCGGCGTGATGTTCCGCGAAAATGTTGCCGCCGGTTCCCGGCACGCCTTCTCCGCCGTGACCGCCGGCAATGGCATCGCCTTCCAGCGGCGCACCACCACCGATGGCGGCAGCGTTAGCACTCTCGGGCCATTCACCGCCGCACCGTATTGGGTGCGGGTCGTCCGCGCGGGCAGTATTTTCACCGGCTACACCTCGCCCGACGGCACCAACTGGACGCTCGTGGGCAACGATACGCTGACGATGCCCGCGCAGATTTACGTCGGCCTCGCGCTGACCGCGCATAACAACGCCGCCACCACCACCGCCACCTTTGACAACGTCGCCATCAGTTCCGCCGCCGTGGTTTCGTTCCAGATCAATCCCCCGCCGCGTGTGACGAATCGAATTTTTTCGCTCTCCTTCGGCGCGGTGATCGGGCAACCCTACACCATCGAAGCCACCACCAACTTCACCTCGTGGCTGCCGGTTTTTTCCAACACCGCCACCAGCAACGCGTTTAATTTCAGCACCGCCACCACCAACTTTCCGTTCCGCTTTTTCCGCGCCCGCTCGCCGTAAATCTTCAGCGACAAGAAAAGCGTTCGCAGATTCACCCAGAAAAAATCAGCTACGAAAATCTGCGTCATCTGCGGACAAATAGTTTTCCCATCTGTGTTTCAACTGTGTCCATCTGTGGCAAAATAAATTCGGCCAAAGCCGCGCTCATTCTGCTTTGCGCGCGCACCAGTTTACGCTTCAATAAAGCATCATGTTTTCACACATCGTCATTTTTTGGACCAACCCCGCGCAACCCAATGCCGCCGATGAACTCGTCGCCGGTGCCAATCAATTTCTAAAAAATATTCCCGGCGTGCTGCAATTCCACGTCGGTAAAATGTCTCCCAGTCCGCGCCCCGTCGTGGAGCAAAGCTATCAAGTCGCGTTGAATTTAATTTTTCCGGACAAGGCGGCGGAGCAGGCGTATCAAATCCATCCGCAGCATATTGAGTTTGTGGAAAAAGTTTTCAAACGCGTTTGCGTGAAGGCGACGATTTACGATTTTGAGTGAGGCGAAATTGATGCGCGATACGTGAAAAACAAAATGTGCGTCGCCCGCCAATTCACGCATCACGGATTACGCTCACGTTTCACGCCCTCGGATGAAACTTCCGGTGAACTTCCCGCAACCGGCTGCCCGCGACGTGCGTATAAATTTCCGTCGTCCCAATGGTCGCATGGCCGAGCAATTCTTGGATCACCCGTAAATCCGCACCATGCTCCAGCAAATGCGTAGCAAAACTATGCCGCAACATATGCGGCGTGATGTTGCGCTCGCTGCCCACGCGCCGGACGCGATTTTTTATCCGCAGCCAGAGCGTGACCGCTGCGAACGGCGTGCCCCGCTTCGTCAAAAACACATTCGCAGGTGATTTAGGTGTCACGAATTTTGGTCGGCCAATGGCGATAAAACGGTTCAACGCCGCCACCGCCGTTTTGCCCACCGGCACCACGCGCTCCTTGTTGCCTTTGCCGATGACGTTGATGAATCCGGCGTCGAGATGCAGTTGCTCCAGCCGCAAATTTTTTAATTCCGACAAGCGCAAACCGGAAGCGTAGGCCAATTCCAAAATCGCTTGGTCGCACAAGCTCTCCTTGGTTTCCGGCACTTCGGGCGCGAGCAGCTTTTCAATTTCCGCGTTGCTCAAGGCCTTGGGCAAACGTTTCCACCGGCGCGGCAGCGAAAGATTTTCCGCCGGATTCGCCGGCAGAATTTTTTCGTTCTCGGCGTATTTGTAAAATGCACGCAACGCCGCGATTTCGAGATACACGCTCTCGCCGCTCAAGCGGCGTCCGCTCTCCCTCTCCCCTCGGAGGGGAGAGGGCCGGGGTGAGGGGTCAACAGATTGAGCTTCGCCGCTCGCCACCGATTTTCCACGCCCTTTCGGCAACACGTTCCGCGTCCGCTCGTGCTGGAGGAACGCCATGAGATGCTTCAGCTCCACCTGCGGCCAGTCGGTGAGCTTTTGGGTTTCCGCCCACGCGGTGAATTTGCCGAGCAACGCGGCGTAAGTTTTCGCCGTGTTATCCGCCTGCCCGCGTTCGTGCCGCAGGTATTGCAGAAAATCTTCAACTAAAATTTGCATCATGCCTCGCGGCCCCGCAGTTGTCGCCGGAATCACGCCGTTCGGCAAGCTGATATGTTGGAGTTCAACCTTCAGGTTGTTCCCCGGCCACGGTAAATCGTGAATTCCAACGAAACTTTATTATAGTGGTTAAGTCGATTTAGGATGCGCTAACTCAAAAGCTTCAGCATAAGCAGCGGCGGCTAGTTCGGGAGTCGAAAAATAGCCATATGCCGGTTATTGACCAGTTTTCTATTTATGGAGCACGCGAAGAAATTAAAGCCGAAATTGCTTCAAGAGGTCGGATGGCACACAAACCAGTCCGAACGGCCCGCCCCGATTTAGTGCGTGAATATACTCGCTCCATCCCACCCAGTTGGAGAATCGAATTACTGGAAAAATTTGGCCACAAATGTGTTCACTGCGGTTGCTCCCTGAAAGAGAGTAAGCACCACTTGGATCACATTCGACCCTTTTCAAGAGGAGGAACCACAGAAAAAAGCAACCTCCAGCCGCTTTGTCCAGATTGTAACTTACGCAAAGGAAATCGTTCTTTGCATTGAACAAACAAGTCCTTCGGAGGTAAATCCGTTGCCAACCGGCGGAACGCAGGCAAACTGGCTGGCCGATGATCGAAGAATTAAAACTGGACGCCGCCGAAAAATCTCCGCCGCTCAAGTGGCCACGGTTTGCGGTCGCGGCGGTGATTTTGTTTTTTGCGCTCGCCATTTTCTGGGTCGCGCTGGCCGCCAATAAATTGCGCCAGCAGCGCGAAGTCAACGCCCCGCTCCCCGTGAGCACGCCGGCGCGCTAGCGTGTGTTTTCAATCGGATTATGAAATGACTGAGAGAGCCGCAGTGACGCCCTGCTAACGCACCGATTGTTTTTTAGAATCGTTATGAGTGCTTCACACCGTCGCTACTATTTGGTTCATGGTCGTGGCGGCTTCGCGCACGGTTTCGACCATTCCTTCCAGACGGCTTTCATCAAAATTCAAAGCGGCGGCGACTTCGGGCAGCCATTGTCCGGCGGTGGCGTCGGCGCCGGGCATCGGGCTGGCGCGGTGCGCGAGGCAGTTGGCGATGTGGACGATGGCAGAAAGTTTCGGCTCCGGCACCAGCGCTGGCTGGTGATGGCCGCCCACGGCTTCGACGATTTCCGCTGGCAAGCGCCAACTTTTGAGGAGGCTTGCGCCCACTTCTGCATGATCGGTGCCGGTGATAATTTTTTCGGCGGCGCGGCGGGAAATATTTTCGGCGGCACTGCGGTCGCGAATTTGGGTCTGCAATTCCGGGGGCAATCCTTGGCTCATGGCGAGCTTGCCGATGTCGTGCAGGAGACCGCCGGTGAAGGCGATGGGGCCTTCAATCTGCAACGTGTAGGCTTCGGCCGCGACAATTTCTGCCGCGCTGGCGGTGACGAGCGAATGTTGCCAGAGCGCGGCGGCCTCGGCGGCATACGCGGGCGCGGTGACGATCATCGTGTTGCCGAAGGCGAGCGTGAGCACAATGTGCAAAATCTGCTGGTGGCCCAGCAACAACACGGCCTGATCCACGGTGGCGACCGGTTCGGCGAGGCCGAAGTAGGGCGAGTTGCAGGCGCGGAGCAGTTTCGCGGTGAGCACGTTGTCGCAGCGGATCACTTGCACAATCTCCTCGTTGCTGATGGCGGCCTGTTCGAGCAGGCTGACCAGTTTGAGCGCGGCCTGCGAAACGGGCGGGAGGTTTTTGACTTTGCTGATGATGTCGTTGGGTGTCATGGCGTGTGGTGGTTGTCCCGATAAAATTATTTTGCGTGTGGCAACTTGAGTTTATCCAAGTTGGTATCGGCCCGGCGACAGACGGCTTGAGGAATTAATTTGCCCGCTCAAGTCGCGCGTGATCTGGCCGAATAGAAGTCGGGGACGAATTGTCCTTTTTGCCACTAATCGAATGACCTCCACCTTGTGCGAAAAAATCGTTGCGCCGCCCCACGGGCCGCGCGCCGAGCAGGAATTGTTTTGGCAGAACCGCGAGCTGACGGCGTTCCACCGCATCTCCGAGGTAATGCTCACGGGCAAATCCGAGCAATTTGTTTTTGACACGATTGCGCGCGAGGCGAGCGGCATGACGGATTTTCCGATGGTGGCTATCGAGCTGTGCGACTTCGACCGTGCCGTGATGGTGTATCGCGGTGCGTGCGGGATTCCACTCGATGAAATGCCCGCGCCGTTTGAAGTGCCGATGGACATCTCGCTCTCCGGCTCGGTGGCTTACAGCGGCGAACCGCTGGTGGAACACAACATCGCCGCGCGTCGCGAATACGCCGCGCCCATCCTCCGGCTGCTCGGCGTGAAGACCTTTGTCTGCGTCCCGATTAAGTCTGATGGCAAGGTCGTCGGCACTTTAAGCCTCTCGCACCGGGAAACCATTCAGGTCGCGCCGCGCGTGCTCAAAGCCGCCACCAGCCTTGCGAATTATCTCGCCACGATGTTCGACCGTCTCCACGCCCGCGCGGCCGTCAACCGCAGCGAGGCCGAGCTCGCCACCGTCTATGACCGCGTGCCGAGCGTGCTGTGTCTGTTTGACGAGCATTTGCAAATCATCCGCGCCAACGTCGCCGCGCATGAATTCACCGGCAGCGACGGCCAGAAAAAAGCCCCGGTAAATTTCACCGACATTTTTTCCTGCCTCGCCGCGCCCGAAAAAATCGGCACCTGTGGTCCCGACTCGCACTGCCTCGGCTGCACCCTGCGCCACGCCTTGCAGGCCACTCTCACCAAATACCAGTTTTTGCGGCAGAGCCGGATGACTAAAAAACTTCTGCTGGCTGGCCAGCAAGTCGAGGTCGTGCTGCTGGTCTCCACCGAACGCATCCACCTCGGCGGCGATGTCCGCCTCCTGATGTGTCTCGAAGACATCACTAAAAACGTCCGCGCCGACGAGCAGATCCGCTCGCAGGCCGCGCTGCTCGACATCACGCACGACGCGATTTACGTCCGCGATTTTTCCGACCGCATTTTATTTTGGAACCAAGGCGCGCAGAAACTTTACGGCTGGGCCGCGAACGAAATCCAAGGCCGCACCAGCTCGGAACTGTTGCCCGGCCCCGATCCGTTTGAAACCGCCCGCGCCCTCCACGCCGTGCAGCACGCTGGCGAATGGGCTGGTGAAATCAAACAAAAATCCCGCGACGGCCGTGAGCTGATGATCCAAAGCCGCTGGACTTTGATGCGCGAAACCGATGGCAAACCGCGCTCCATCCTCATCGTCAACACCGACATCACCGAGAAAAAACGCCTCGAATCGCAGTTGCTCCGCAGCCAGCGCCTCGAAAGCATCGGCAATCTCGCGAGCGGCCTCGCGCACGATTTGAACAATGTGCTCGCGCCGATCATGATGGCCGTGCAGTTCATCAAGGACAACGCCGAGGACGAAAGTATGAAGGCGTGTTTCCAAACTTTGGAAACATGCTCCAAGCGCGGCGCAGACATCATCCGCCAAGTCCTCATGTTCGCGCGCGGCGTCGAGGGCGAACGCATCGCGATGAATCCGAAACATCTCATTTTGGAAATGCAACGCATCGCGCGCGAGACGTTCCCGCGCGGTATTGAAATCCACACGCAGATTTCCAACAAGACCTGCGTCATCCACGCCGACGCCACGCAGATTCAGCAAATTATCATGAATCTCTGCGTGAATGCGCGCGACGCGATGCCCAACAGCGGCACGCTCACCATCACGCTGGATCAAGTTTCGCTCGATGCTGTCACCGCTAAAATCCATCCCAAGGCCAAGCCTGGAACCTACGTCGTCACCTCCGTGGCTGACACTGGCAGCGGCATTCCCGCCGAAATGTTGGATAAAATTTTCGACCCGTTCTTCACCACCAAGCCGCTCGGCCAAGGCACGGGGCTGGGGCTGGCGACGGTCATGGGCATCGCGGAAAAACACGGCGGCTTTGTCCATGTGGAAAGCAAACTGGGCGCGGGCACCACGTTCGCCATTTACATTCCGTCCTCGGCCAGAGAAGCGGAACTTACCGCGATGGGCGCGCACAAGGCGGAAGTCGCACGCGGCAACGGCGAACTCATCCTCGTGGTGGACGACGAGCCAGCGGTGCGGAAACTCGCCTGCGCGATTTTGAACCGCAACGGCTATCGCACCGTCACCGGTGCCGACGGGCGCGAGGGCCGGGAAGTGTTCGAGCAAAACAAAAATGAAATTCGTCTGCTCGTGAGCGACCTGATGATGCCACACGTGGACGGCCCGACGATGTTGCGCGGGCTGAAAGAAATTTCACCCGAACTGAAAAGCATCATCATCACCGGGCTGGGCGAAGAGAACCGCATCGGCGAGGCGAAGGCGGCGGGCGCGGACGCGGTCATGAACAAGCCCTTCACCGCCGAACAACTGCTCGGGCAGATCAAGCAACTGCTCACGGCCAAAGCTGGTTGAAATCCGCAGCGTTTTTTTCCTCGGCGCGGGGAAATTTTTATTTTTCGCGGCAGCGAACGCGGACGGGGACAAAGGTCGGCGGCAAAAAAGCGCCGGACGTTTTTTCAGTTTTGCATTGCCATGCGGTTGCTTGCGGCCTAGCGTTTTGGCATACGAAAATTTGCAATGGAACACGATGTCCTGAGCATTAATCAACGGGCGGCAGCTTGGTTTCGGGAGCCGTGCCGGACGCCACCGTTATTTCTCCGCCACTTCGCGGATAGCCTCCAACGGCTTCACTCCTAACGTATTTTCTCTCCGCCGAAATTTTTTTTTCTGATGACCAACACCCTTCATCCCCCGCCGAATTTGCTGCCGCCCGCCTTGCGGGACATGGTGCACGCCGTGCTCGTGACGGACATGGCCGGGCTGGTCATGGGGCTGAATCCAGCGGCGGAAAACCTATCTGGTTTTGCCGCAGCGGAAGTTGCGGGGCTGCGGCCAGTGGACACGCTATTCGTGCCCGAACCGGGCGCGGCGGGGGCGAAAAAATTTGAGGACGCGTTCTCGGCGGCGCGGCGCGGACTAGCCGTGGAGGTGGAGTGCGACACCGTCATCAAGGGCGGTAGCACGGTGCCGGTGTTGCTCGGCATTTCGCCATTGCGTGACGATCACGGAATCCAATCTGGCTTTCTGGCCGTGGCGGTGGACAACACCGCGCGCCGCCGCACCGAGGCCCGGCTGCACGAGTCGGAAAATCATTTCCATCAGTTGTTCGAGAACCTGACGACGGGGTTTCTGTTGTGCGAAATGGTTTTTGACCCGGCGGGAAAACCGGTGGACTACCGTTATTTGCAGGTCAACCCGGCGTTTGAAAAACTCACGGGGCTGAAAACGGCGGAGGTTTTGAACCGCACGGCGCGGCAGGTGCTCCCGCAGATCGAGGATTACTGGATCGAGACGTTCGCGGGCGTGGCGCAGACGGGCCAGCCGGCGGCCTACGAAAATTTTTCCGCGCCGTTGCAAAAACATTTTGACTGCTGGGTTTTTTTGTCGTCGCCGGGAAAAGTCGGGGTGGTGTTCACGGACGTGACCGAGCGCAAGCTGGCGGAGATGGAGTTGCGCCAAAAAAATTCCCTGCTCGAAGGCACGCTGGAGGCCACGGCGGACGGCATCCTCGTGGTGGGCGGTGATGGCCGGGTAACGAGCTTCAACCGGCAGTTCGTGGAGTTATGGCGCGTGCCGCCGGAATTGCTGGAAAAAAAGGAGGCGGACGCGCTCGCGCTGTTTTTTGCGCAGCAGTTGAATAATCCCGCGATGAAGATGCGGCGGCTGGACGAACTGACCAAGTCAGAGACTTTTGATCTGCTGAAATTCGCCGATGGCCGCGTGTTTGAACGGTCTTCGCGGCCGCAAATCGTGGAAAAAAAAGTGGTGGGCCGCGTGTGGAGTTTTCGCGACGTAACCGAGCCTCATCAGAAGGAGGTGTCGCTCCGCGAGAACGAGCACAAGTTCAAGACGCTGTTCGAGACGGCGAATGATGCGATTCTGCT
>JANYCI010000116.1 GCA_025360325.1 Limisphaerales bacterium
GCCGATTCGTCGGCATAGCGTTTCCACGCTGCATCGCAATAATAGGCAAACTCTTTCGGCCAAATGCTGCCGAGATTTTTCGGCGTGAGTGAAGTGAACACCTCCCGCGCAACATAGGTATCTTTGGCTTTTTTAGCATAGAGCGTCGTCGCGTATGCTTGTTGATGATTGCTCCGTGAAACGTGATGTTTCACCACCACCTTTTCAATTTCTTGTTTTACCACCTCGTGCATCTGACCTTCGTTCGGGAATAGTGGATTGGCGGCTTTGCTGCGCTGCTTCTCATCTTGCGTCCACCAACCATGTCGGCCCATAGAATCTTTTGCGCCGTGCGTGCGGTGCGCCAGCCATGGCAAGGTGCAAGCAATTACCATCGCATCCAACGAATGATGCCTCAGATCGCCACGATTCTTTTCCGTGAATTGTTTTTGTTCTTCGTCCGTCAATTCGTCCCAACGCTTGCCCGGCGGGAGCGGATGCAAAATTTGGTTTAATCCCCACGCCTTGCGCAGACGGCTCGTGAGTTGCCCGTTCGTGACTTGGAATCGCAGCGCGGGATTTTGTTTTTCAGGTGTCGGGTCACGTCCTTCATCATTCAGCCAGCTGAGTTGAACTAATGATATATGGCGGATGACGCGGGCGATGTAAGCGGTGTGTTGCAGGTCGGATTTTTGCTCAATCAGTTCTTCGGCATTCGGGCTTAAAAAGATTTCGAGCTTGCGACCAGTAAAACAGGTTTCGGCGTTGGCTTTGAGTTTTTCCCATTGAGGAGTGTTGGCAAATGCGCCAAATGGCGTCTGTTCACGTTTTAATTCACGGTTACATTCAACATGGGCAACCGTTAAATTGTAAAGCTCATTACAATCAACGATGGCACGGGGGACAAGGTGTTCAACGTCCGCCAATCCGTTATGGATTTGCTCTTGGGTAATTTTTTCGCCGCAAAACGGACAAGTGCTTTGCGCTTCTTTCCAAAGCCGATAGCGTGTGATGGCTTTTCGGGAAGTTGACTTGCCCACAGTGGAGAGATCGCCCCGCGCAAGTTCACGTTCCTTGCGAAATTGTTCGTTGCGTTTATTTAATTCAATCTTGGCTTTGGGACTGAGGGCAAGACTGCGGACGGCTTCGAGCACAATCATATCCGGCTGGCCATATTCCTTGACCAATCGCGCCAAAATCCCCCGGAATAAGATCAAACGGTGCCGCACCAACGGATGTTTCACGTCTGCCAGATAACGGTTCAATGCCTGTTCTGCATTTTCACCCTTGCGCCGCAAAATCGGTTGGGGCGGGTCAACTCGGCGACCTTCACCGATTTCTTTGCGGATAAGTTCCAACGTAG
The DNA here is from genome assembly GCA_025360325.1 of Limisphaerales bacterium. GTDB lineage: Bacteria > Verrucomicrobiota > Verrucomicrobiia > Limisphaerales > UBA11358 > UBA11358. The sequence continues at coordinate 1,343 of JANYCI010000116.1, forward strand.
GTGAGGAATACCGCGCCCGGCCTGCGCCAGTTTCTGGCGCGAGTGGCTTCTGGTCTTCAATCAGCAAAAACTTTTCTTTGAACGGTTCAGCCAGTTTTTTGAGCCGTGCTTCCGTGACCTTGCCTTTCTTGTTCCATTCGTTGCGGATGTTTTCAATGAAGATGGGGAAATCAGTGCGCGGATCACGCTTCTGCCGCGTCTTGAAATCCAGCACGCGGAAATTCATCAGGGCCAATTCCCATTGTGCCTTGCTAAAAGCTTCTTTGTTTTTGCGGACGACGTGCATCGGGCGGCCTTGCTCGTCCACCGGCTGCAAAGAATCCAAAGCCGGGCCGCGATTGTCAAAACGCGGCCAGCGCAGACCCAGCACGCCGGGATTACGCGCTTCGGTAGCTTTGAAAAAGACATGAAACGTTTCACCGTTCTTGGTTTTCGGCTGTGAATCGCCGAAGAGTAACCAATCCGTTTTTTCTGCCAGTTGTGGGAAGTTTTTCTTTTGCGCGGCAATGATGGCGAGAAATTCTTTCTGCAACACTTCGCGCGGCCAATAAATTTTCCGTGCCCAATTCTCGGTCGGACTTTTTCCCGCTTCCGTGCGCCGCTCGGCCAGCAGTTGGCAGGGATGTTTGTCGCCCAACTCAGCTTTCATTTTCTCAACGGCGTTGAGAATTATTTTATCTTCATCTTCTTTCTTTTTTGGTTTGTCGTCTTCTTTTGCTTTCGCCTCGGTTTTCTTCCACGGCACTTCACAATAACCGCGCCTTTTGAAAAGATGTGTCAGTGCGGCATAGAGTTCTTCGGGCTTGAGCTTTTCGCCATTGAGCGCACGGAGACGGAGTGAGATAGGATCGTCCAGCGCCGTTTGCGGTTTTGGCAGGCCAAGCTTCACCAATTCTTTGGTAAACCATTGTCGCCGGAACTTTTTACTCCGGAGCGTGCGGCGTTGGCGGCGCAGATCGCGGCGTTTGCTTAAGTCGCTGCCCTCGCTGTCACAAATCAGCACGCCCACGTCGAGAAAGTTTGCGCCGCGTCGCACGGCGTAGCCGATGGAGCCAGTGCCAACGTCAAAGCCAAAAACGAGACCGGTGCAAAACGGGTCGGTGCTGGCGGGGAGACGTTCTGAATGTTTTTGACCGTCAACTTCGTTGGAAGATGAAAGTCCCGCCTCTTTTTTTAGTTCGTAATTGATCATAGCCACAATTCTCGGTTACGAGTTTGCAGGCTACACGCGGTGGCTAGTTCCAGCAACTGCTCAATTACTGCGGTGCGGCGGCTGGTTCAATACGTCACCAGCGAGCGGATGGGGTAGCCGGGCAGCTTGTCGCGGCCGTTGAGAAATTTCAGTTCGATGAGGAAGCCGATTTCCAAAATGTTTCCGCCCAGTTTTTTCACGAGCGAGGTCGCGGCGGCGGCGGTGCCGCCGGTGGCGAGCAGGTCATCCACGAGCAGGACGCGGGCGCCAGCTTTTAGCCCGTCAATGTGCATGGCCACGGTGGCGTGGCCGTATTCAAGGGCGTAATCTTCCTCGATGGTCCGGTAGGGGAGCTTGCCTTTTTTACGGATGGGCACAAAGCCGGCGTGTAGCCTGGTGGCGGCGGCGGCGGCAAAAATAAAGCCGCGCGCATCTATGCCCACGACGGCATCAATGCTGCCGGGTGTAAAGTTTTTCGTGAGCAGTTCAATCGCCCCGGCAAAGAGGCGCGCGTCGGCAAGGACGGGCGTGATGTCTTTGAACTGGATGCCCGGTTTGGGAAAGTCCGGGACGGTGCGGATGGCGTATTCGATTTCCTGTGAGGTGACAGAGGCGGGCATGGTTTAACTATCCTTGTGTTTAGATTTTTCGAGGCGCTCAATCATTTTGCGGAGTTTGCGGAGCGCTAGGTTTTGGATTTGTCGGACGCGTTCGCGGGTGACGCCGAATTTCTCACCGACTTCTTCCAAAGTTTTTTCGTTGCCGCCGTCGAGTCCGAAACGAAAACGTAAGATCGTGGCTTCGCGGGCGTCGAGATGCTTGACCATGTCTTGCAACATATTCACGACGGTCTTGTCTTCAAGTTCGTCATAAGGATTCACCGCGCGTTCGTCTTCGACGAGTTCGGAATAATTGCTCGAATCATCATCGCCGATCGGAGCGTCGAGCGACGCGGGGCGGATGGAGGCGGTGCGCATCGCGGAAACGCGCGCGGCAGTGGTGTCGAGTTCCGCTGCCAATTCTTCGTCCGTGGGTTCGCGGCCAAGGAGTTCCTGCAACTTCATGCCCATGCGCCGCATCTTGGAAATTTTATCCACGAGATGCACCGGCAGACGAATGGTCTTGGACTGGTTGGCGAGCGCGCGTTTGATGGATTGCTTGATCCACCAGGAACCGTAGGTGGAAAGTTTGCCGCCCTTGCGCGGATCAAAACGTTCGACGGCTTTCATCAGGCCGATGTTGCCTTCGCTGATGAGGTCGAGCAGCGGCAGGCCGATGCCTTCGTAGTCGCGGGCGATTTTCACGACGAGGCGAAGGTTGGCCTTGATCATGTGTTCGCGCGCGGCCTTGTCGCCCTTTTTGATGCGCTTGGCTAAATCATTTTCCTCCTTGATCGTCAGCAATTTCACCTGGCCGATTTCGCGCAGATAAAGGCGGATGGCGCTGTCCATATCCGGACGGGCTTCCTGCCGACGAATGAACGCCGTGGTGTCGCCTTCCGTCGGGGCGGGAATCGGCGCGTTGGCGGCGGGAGCAAACTTGGCGACGGCTGGGGCAGTGGGGGCGAACAGCGGCGCGGGCGGGGAAGTTTTTATTTTCGCCGACGCAGAAATTTTGGCGGTTTTTTTCCGCTGCGTCGGAGACGTTTTAGTTTTAGTCTTTTGAGCCACGATAAGTGATTGCAAAGTTAAGCCTCCCGCGCACGGGGGCAAGCAAATTCCGGCTCGACATGATTGTGCGGTCAATGGTAGCCCCACCGCCCGTTCACTCCGCAAATAGAAACCGCAGATCCTCCAACGTCAAACTTTGCGAGAAACGTTCTTCGCCCAACACGTCGTCCATCAGCGCGGCTTTGGATTTTTGCAGCGCGCGAATTTTTTGCTCGATGCTGTCCTTCATCAGCAACCGATACGCCATCACCTTGCTCGTCTGGCCGATGCGATGCGTGCGGTCAATGGCCTGATTTTCCACGGCGGGATTCCACCACGGATCAAACAGCACGACGTAGGACGCAGCGGTGAGATTCAAGCCGAAGCCGCCGGCCTTGAGCGAAATCAAAAACACCGCACCGCCTTCTGACGCCTGAAATTTTTTCACGAGTTCGCCGCGATTCTCCGTGTCGCCGGCGAGATAAAAATGTTGCCACTCGCGCGCCTTCACTTTTTCGCGGAGCAGATCAAGCATCGTGACGAACTGCGAAAACACGAGCACCTTGTGCCCTTCTTCCATCAACGGTTCGAGCAAATCTTCGAGCGCCACAAGCTTCGCGCTTTCGGCCTCGCGCAAACTGGCGTTCACGAGCGCGGGGTGACAGCAAATCTGCCGCAGCCGCAGCAGCGAGGTGAGGACGTTGAAACGTTCAGCGTTCAATTGCTTCGGCGATTTGAGGCCGAGAATAAGCTGCCGCGCACGTTTGAGTTCGGCGCGATACAGTGTTTTCTGTTCGCCCTCCATTTCGCACAGCAAATCTTCCTCGACGCGGTCGGGCAAATCTTTCGCGACCTGCCCTTTTGTGCGGCGCAATAAAAATGGTCGCACGCGCGCGGCGAGTCGGCGACGCGCGAGCGGATCATCCTGGTCATCGAAGCGGCGAAGAAAATGCGCGCGGTTGCCGAGCGCGCCGGGCATGGCGAAACTAAAAATGCTCCACAGATCGAGCAGCCGATTTTCAATCGGCGTGCCGGTGAGCGCGAGACGAAAATCCGCCTTCAACGCGCGTGCCGCTTGCGCGGTTTGCGAATCAGGATTCTTGATGTATTGCGCCTCGTCCAAAATCGCGGCCTGCCATTGCACGTCCGCGATGGCGGGCGAAAGAAAACGCAGTTGCGAATAATTGATGACGATGAGATCGAAATTTTCGCGCGCAGCGGAAAGTTCTTCCACCGGTTCGCCGCGCCAAATACGGACGCGCAGGCTGGGATAAAATCGTTCCGCCTCCGCGCGCCAATTGTCCGTGACGGACTTGGGGCAGACGACCAGCGAAGGGTTGAGAGTTGAAGGTTGAGAGTTGAGAGTGACTTCGCGCAACCACGCGAGCCACGCCAACGTTTGCAGCGTCTTGCCCAAACCCATGTCATCCGCGAGCACGCCGCCGAAACGGTTTTCGGTGAGATACGCGAGAAAATGAAAGCCCTCGGTTTGATACGGACGCATCTCCGCATTGATCGCCGCTGGCTGCACGGGCGCGACGCGCGTCTTTAATTCGCTCACGCGCCGCTGGATTTTTTCAACGTGTTCGGGCGCGAGAAATTTTTTCGCGGCATCGTCCGCCAGTTGCAATGCGTGAAAGCGTTGCGGTTCGGCGGAGAAATCTTTCGCGTGCAAGCCGAGCCGCGCGAGTTGCTCATCCTCTTCCAGCGTGAGATTAAATTGCAGCCGCCGCCAGCCTTTTTTGCCGAGCCGCACATAACCGCCGCGCGCGTTGAGCAATAATTTTAATTCCTCCGGTGTGAGCGTCGTGTCGCCGACATTGAGCATCACCTTGAGATCGAACCAATCCTGCGCCGACTCGGTGACATCGAGCGCGACGGTGCCGCTGACCGGCTCATCGCGCAGAGACGCGAGTTCGCCGTCCAAAACAATTTCAATTTCCAACGGCAACGATTTCAGCCACGGCACGAACAGTTCCGGCGTGTCTTTTTTGAGGCGCAATTTCCAATCGCCGGGATAGCCGTCCCATTTCACGCCGAGCGCCTCCAGCACGCGCGGAAAATGGTTTTGGCCGGCACGGTCGTGCACGGTGATGACATCCGGCGGTAATTTTATTTTTCTTCCGCCGCCGCTGCCCGGCTGCTCCTCCCAACCGCGAGCGGTGAATTTTTCCGCAACCATTCCCGGCGCTTTGGCGATGATGGTGATGAAAATATCTTCGCGCGGGCTGCCTTCGTGAATCGGTTTCAGCTCGCACGACAGCGTGACGCTCACCGACACGGTGCGGACGCGCGGCGCCAGATGTTCGGGCAACGGAATTCCCGTCGCGTGCAAAAACCGCAGGCCGGCGTTGGATTCGAGCGCGGGCGCGGGAATGATTTTCCGTCGCTCCTGATCCAACGCGTCGGCGGGCGGCCCAGAAAATAATCCGCGCTCCGTGAGGTAAAGCGTGGGCTTACCCGCGAGCACGCAAAAAATTTCTGGCGCAGGCGAACCATCGGCGGTGGCGAGGGCGATTTCGTAATTGGCATCGCCGTTTTCCGGCGGACGCAGATGCAGTCGCAGCGGCTCGCTCACGCGCACGAGCGGAAGCTGATCCGCCGTGACGACGCGTTCCGCCGCCAGCGGCATCCGCAGCAGCCGGTTCAGCGCGGGGCGTGCGGAGGCGTTGGTGTATTTGAACGACCACCAACTCTCGTAATTCCACGGCTTGAACAACGCGCTCCACAGCGGCAGCGAATCCACCGCCAATGCGAGCGTGCCGCGCTCGAACTCCTCGGCAAATTTTTTCGCGTGCGCCTGCTTGAACTCGGCGTAGGCCGCGTCTGGCTCGGTGCGCCATTGCAACCGCGCCTCGTCGTCCGTCACCATCAACCGCAAATCCAGCGTGCCAACCTCCGTCGCGGGCGCGGAGGCTTCAAAGTTGCGAAACCAAGCTTGCCAGTGGGCAATTTCTTTTTGCCGTTCGCGCTCGGTCATTTCATTTTCAATCAGGCTCAAATCCGTGATGCCATTCATGAACTCTGGGCGCGGGATTTTGCGGCGGCGAAATTCCCACGCGAGGTAAAGCCAGCAGTAAAAATCATCGCGCGGAAATTCCGGCCACAGATGCAACGGCTCCCAATAATTAAAAACATTCCGTCCGTCCGTGAGCGGGGCGAGATCGGTTTCCATGACCGGACGGATGGCCGCGTTGGTAAAAAAAGTCTGCGCCAGCCGGATGAAATGAGACTCCGCCGGGTTGAGATCGCGGTCGAGATGATTTTGCAGGCGAACGCACAGCGGCGACGGCGGCGGCTGCGGTCCACCGCGCGACAATTTTTTCTTTTTCGGTGCGGTGAGAAATTCACCGGACTTTTGCTGTTCCGTGACCGCCCGCTGCTGCAATTCCAGCATCGCGGCGACGACGTGTTTGCAATCGTATTGCATCGGGCAGGAGCACTTCGAGGCCCAGACCCGGTCGGCAAATTCCAAGCCGACGGTATAATTTTCACCGCCGCGAACCATGGCCGAGTAAAGGCGATCCGGCTCGACACATTCCAGTTCCCGCACCCGGCCATCCGCCAAATAGCTGCGCCCGCGCGCGCGCGTCTGTGCCGGCACCATCGCGAGAAAGCGCGTGATGCCAACGAGCAGATCATTCCGCAATTTCATTGGGCGAAGGATGAGACAGTTTCACGGTCGAGACAAGCCACTCATGTTCACAAACTGTTTTACGCTTTCCAAACTTTTCCCGGCTTCGCTTTGAACTTCGCCATCACATTCCGCGTGTCCACGATGAGCGGCGACCAGTCGGCAAGTTGCTGGTAATTCACCGCGTCGTGCGCGGTGGAAATTAAAACGGCGTCGAAACTGGAAATAATTTTTCGGTTCCACTTCACCGATTTCGTCCCCGCCCAATGCGGATGTTCCCGCGTGGGCTTGATGACGGGAACGTGCGGGTCGTGGTAAAAAACTTTTGCGCCGCGCGCTTGCAACAAATCCATCAAGACGTAGCTGGGCGATTCGCGGTCATCTTCCACATTCGCTTTGTAAGCGAGGCCGAGAATTAAAATTTTCGCGCCGCGCAAAGATTTTTTTTTCGCCGCCAAAATATTCACCACGCGCGCGACGACTTTCGCCGGCATCGCGCGGTTGATCTCGCCAGCGAGTTCCACGAAGCGTGTTTCCTGTCCCACTTGTTTCGCGCGCCACGCGAGGTAGAACGGGTCAATCGGGATGCAATGTCCGCCGAGACCGGGGCCGGGATAAAACGGCATGAAGCCGAACGGCTTCGTGCGCGCGGCGGCGATCACGTCCCAAACATCAATGTCCATCGCGGCATAAACGCCTTTGAGTTCGTTTACGAGCGCGATGTTGACGCCGCGAAAAACATTTTCCAAAAGTTTCGCGGCTTCGGCGGTGCGGCAGTTGGCGACGGGAACTAGCGTGCGAATCGCGCGGGAATAAATTTTTTTCGCGGCGTCCAAACAAGCGGGCGTGTAGCCGCCGATGACTTTTGGAATTTCGGAAACCTTGCTCTGCGGATTGCCGGGGTCTTCGCGTTCCGGCGAGAAGGCGAGGTGAAAATCTTTGCCCGCTTTCAATTTCGAGCCACGTTCCAGAACCGCGCGCAATTCATTTTCCGTCGTGCCGGGATAGGTCGTGGATTCGAGCACCACGAGTTGGCCGCGCTGCAAATATGGGGCGATGGATTTGCCGGTGTTCAGAACGAAGGATAAATCCGGCGCGCGATTTTTTTTCAACGGCGTGGGCACGCAAATTAAAATCGCTTCGGCATTTTTGATTTTGTCGAAATCCGTGCTCGCAGAAAATTTTCCCGCGTGAACGAGTTTTTTTATTTCCGTCGCGGGAATGTGCTGGATGTAACTGCGGCCAGCATTGAGCGCGGAAACTTTTTTTGCATCCACGTCGAGACCCAGCACGCGAACGCCGCTGCGGGCAAACTGAAGCGCGAGCGGCAGGCCGACGTAACCAAGTCCGACAATCGCGATGGTCATGCGTTTTTATTTCCGCAATTCTTCCGCCGTGGTGCAGTAGTTCTGCATCAGGTTCAAGATGAGGGTGGCGCGGGTGACGGCGGCGTTTTCCGTCTCGCCAATGAACGATTTCATTTTCACGCGCACGGCGCCGATGTATTCGCCGTTGCGGTCGTGGAACGGCAGCGTCACTAGCACCGCGCCTTTTTCGCGCCCGAAGAAAACCGTTCCATTTTGGATGGCTTGCTCCTCGGCTTCCGTGCCCGGTTGGCCGATTTCGGATTCGTCCTTGCTGCCGATGATGTGCGTCGCGGCGCTGTTGGTTGCCGCGACATAAACGCGGAGTCCAAGCAATCGCGACTGTTGTTGCACGATGGCATTGACCATCGCCTGCGCCGTAGCAATGCGCGGGGTGTAAGTCACCGACGCATCGGCAAAATAACTGACGGCGTCCGACTTGGTCACAAAGCCGAGGCGACCTTCCGTGAACGTGTTGTCGCCGAGCGTGGGAATGACCGGCTTGTCATCGAGAAAAATGGAAATCTGATTGCCCTCGCATTGCACCGCGAGCGTGTGCCACGCGCCGGTGCCGATGTCCACCGTCGGCCCGATGGGATTGGCGCGCACACCATTGACGACCTTGTAAAACCGCACGTTTTTGCCGAGCGCGCTCGCGCGGGCGACGTAATAATTTGACGCATTTTGAAACCGGAAAACGATGCCCGCCATCTGCTCCGTGAGGCCGTCCACCATTTTGAAACGCGTGGTGAATTTGAAGCTACGGAAAATTTCATCGCTCAACAGCAGAATGGGAAAGTGTTCATCCGAACCGTCCATGCTCGTCTGCGCCATGACTGCACGGCTCGCGGTGTTGGCCGCGCGGGCCGTGAGCGGGGCGAAGGCCGACGGCACTTCGTCCATCAAAATTTTCCAAGTCGCCGGACGGCCACCGCCCACGAGCAAGGTTTGATAATTAGTCGGGGCTGCTCCCAGCGGAAAATCGCTGAAATTAAAACGCATCTCCGCCGCGTGAACCGAACCGATCAGAGCGCAGCCGAGGAGCCAGATAAAAATTCGCATGGGGACAGCGTAGCAAACCGCCGCGCGCTGGCAAAATAGTTTTGCCAAGCGGCGACGGATGTCCAAAATGGGCGGATGAAATCCAACTGCCTTACGCTCGCACTTGCCAGCGCATTTCTCGCGGCAAACTTTTCTGCCCGCGCCGAATTAACCATCCCCGCCGTCTTCGGCGACAACATGGTTTTGCAACAGCAGATGCGCGTGCCGGTCTGGGGTTGGGCCGCGCCGGGCGCGGAAGTGGTCGTGACTTTTTCCGGCCAGACTAAAACCACGCGCGCCGCCGCCGATGGCAAATGGCTCGTGAAGCTAGGCAAATTTGCGGCCTCGTTCACGCCGCAAACGCTCGTCGTCGCGGCGGGCGAGACGAAAACGTTCACCAACATTCTCGTCGGTGAAGTGTGGCTCGGTTCTGGTCAGTCGAACATGGAGAAGCCCATCGGCAAACAGCCGGGACAAAAAAACACCTTCAACGCCGAAACGGAACTGGCCGCCGCGAACTATCCGAACATCCGCATTTTCAAAATCGAGAAAACGTTGGCGGCCACCGCGCAAAAGCAATTGCCAAAAAACAGCGGCTGGCAGGAATGTGATTCCAACTCGCTCAACACCGTCAGTTTTTCCGCTGCCGAATACTTTTTTGGCCGCGAGATTTTTACGAGCCTCAACGTGCCGGTCGGCTTGATTGAATCATCGTGGGGCGGCACGCGCATTGAGCCATGGACGCCGCCGGTTGGTTTTCAGAAAATTTCTTCGCTGGCGAAACTCGCCGTGCCGGTCGTGAGCACGAATAAAATTTCCAACACGCGCCCGCTGGCGATTTACAATGCCATGATTGCTCCCATCGCGGGCTTCGCGTTGCGCGGCGCACTGTGGTATCAGGGCGAATCCAACTGCTCCGGCACGAACGATGATGATTACCTGACCTATGCCGACAAGATGGCCGCGCTCGTCGGCGGCTGGCGGGAAATTTGGCAGGAAGGAAATTTCCCGTTTTATTTTGTGCAGATCGCGCCGTTCAAATATGCCAGCGGAAAAATTGCCCGCACGAAATCCATTGAGACCTTGCCGGAATTTTGGAGTCTGCAATCCCGCGCCACACGCAAAATCAAAAACACCGGCATGGTCGTGACCACCGACCTCGTGGACAATCTGGACGACATCCATCCGCGCGACAAAGCGACCGTTGGTCATCGTCTCGCGCTCCTCGCGCTGGATGAAACTTACGGAAAAGAAATCGCCAGTTCCGGCCCGGTGTTTCGCAAAATGAAAATCGCCGGCGACAAGGCCGTGCTGAAATTTGAAAATGCCAAGGGCGGTCTGAAAAGCAAAGACGGACAACCTCTGACGTGGTTCACCATCGCGGGAGCGGACAACAATTTTATTCCAGCCGAGGCAAAAATTGTGGATGACACCGTGGAAGTCTTCGCCGCCGGTCTCGCCAAACCGAAGTCCGTGCGCTTTGCGTGGTCGGAAATCGCGCAGCCGAATTTTTACAACGCGGCTGGATTACCCGCCGAGCCGTTCCGCACGGATGGGAAGTAAAGTGGTTTGCCTGCCAGTTGACACGGGACGGGGGGCGGTTATGCTTGCCCTCTATTTTATGGATAACACTGAAGTTTATTCTACGGGCGTGCCGGTCATTGAACTGGATGACAAGTCGCGCGCGCAATTCATCGCGCGCACTTACAATCATTTGTTTTTCGCCATTCTCGGTTTCACGCTGCTGGAGATTGCGCTCTTCAAATCCGGCGCGGCGGAAAATATTACGCGGCTCTTAATGGGGACGTCATGGCTCATCGTGCTGGGCGCGTTCATGGTTGTGTCGTGGCTGGCGCGGAGCGCGGCGCATAGTGCGACGAGCAAGGCGGCGCAATACGCCGCGCTCACGGGCTACGTTTTGGCGCAGGCAATCATCTTTGTGCCGCTGCTGTATATCGCGGATAAATTTGCGCCGGGCGCGATCACGAGCGCGGCGGCGGTGACGTTGATCGCGTTCGCCGTGTTGACGCTGGTGGTGTTTGTGACGCGGAAGGATTTCTCCTTTTTGCGCGGCATCCTGATGTGGGGCGGAATCATCGCGCTGGTGTTGGTGATTGGCGGCGCGATTTTCGGATTCAATCTCGGCACGTTTTTCTCGGTGGCGATGGTGGCGCTGGCGGGCGCGGCGATTCTTTACGATACGTCGAATGTGCTGCATCATTATCCCGAAGACCGTTATGTGGCGGCGGCGCTGGAATTGTTCGCGTCAGTCGCGCTGATGCTGTGGTATGTGCTGCGTTTGTTCATGTCGCGTCGCGATTGAATTGAGTTAATGCTTTTGAATTAAATAAATTTTATGCCCCAAAAAGTCCGTATCCCCACGCCGCTCCGCAAGTTGACGAACAACGAGGAGTTGGTTGAAGTAGATTCCGCCACCATCGGCGCCGCGATCCAGGAATTGCAGGCGCGTTTCCCCGGCATCGCCGAGCGGTTGGTGGATGACAAAGGCGAGGTCCGCCGTTTCGTGAACGTGTATGTGAACGAGGAAGACATCCGCTTCCTCGAAAACCAGAACACGCCGCTCAAAGATGGCGATGAGATCAGCATCATCCCGGCGATCGCGGGCGGTTAGAAATTATTTTATGGCCACGAAGAAAAAAGTTTCCGTGACGAAAGCGAACTCGCCGATGCAACAGCGTTTGTGGCTGATGTATCCGCCGAAGTTCATCAAGAAGCCATTCATCTGGGAGGTGGGCCACAAGTTCAAAGTGGTAACGAACATCCGGCAGGCGAGTGTGACGGATGAGATCGGCATCGTGTGCCTCGAACTCGATGGCCCGCGCAATGAAGTGACCGCCGCCGTGCAGTGGCTGGTGAAACAAGGCGTGAACGTGGAGCCGGTGGAGATCGGCGTGATCGCGGGCTGAAATTTTTTAGCTGCATTTTCAAATAAGCTTGCAGTTTTCAGAGAGCGAGCCTTCCCCTCACCCTTACCCTCTCCCCCGGGGAGAGGGAACAGCCGTTGGTTGGGTTGTTAAAATTCGCAAGCCGCCGAGCAGAAGTCAGCTGTAGTTTCGCCAAGACGCTGGGAGCGTCTCTCCCTCTCCGCGAGGGAGAGGGCAGGGGTGAGGGAAAACGAACCGTCCTGAATGTTGATTTCCGAAACGCGCACCACACACTAGATTTTTTTACATGGCTAAACCGAATTTCATCGAACTGCCGGGCTGCGATCCGATTGACATCCTTTACGAGGACCGCTCGGTGCTGGCGATTGACAAGCCGCGCGGCTGGATGCTTGTGCCGCACACCTGGCGCAAGACGAACTGGAATCTGCAGGCGGCGATTGATTCCTCGATGCGCGCGGATGACTACTGGGCGAAGTCGCGCAACCTGAAATTTCTCCGGCACGTCCACCGGCTCGATGCGGACACGAGCGGCGTGATGCTGTTCGCGAAAAGCGAGGGCGCGATTGAAGCGATGGGTGAAATGTTCGAGTCGCGGCGCATGGAGAAAACCTATCTCGCCGTCGTCACCGGCACGCCCGTCGAAAAGGAATGGACGTGTCGTCTTCCACTCGGCCCTGACCCATTGCAGTTTGGAAAAATGCGCGTGGATCATTCCGAGGAGGGCAAAGAATGTGAAACGCATTTTCGCGTGTTGCAAAAAAGTGAGCGGTTCACGTTGATCGAGGCAAGTCCGTTCACGGGACGCACGCATCAGATTCGCGTGCATCTCGCGGAGTCCGGCACGCCGATCATGTGCGATGAACTTTACGGTCAGGTGGAAAAAGGTTTTCGGCTCGGACTGCGCGCGGTGCGGCTGGCTTACAAGGACACTTTCACGCGCAAACCGGTGAACATCATCGCGCCCGCGCAATTTTTTCTGGATGAATACGGCTTCACGCTGTCGGAGGAGCAGCGGAAAGAGAAGTGGTCGTATCGTCCGCCGTCGAGTGGCCCGCCATTGAAATAAACTTCACGGCGACACGGTGCGGTAGAAGCGCGTGCGGAAATTTGTCGCCGTGCGGTCGGTGAAGGTGAGCGAGCTGATGGTGGCGGTGAAATTGGTGAGGTCGGTCCAAACGATGGGCAGCGCTGCGAGATTCGTCGTGGCCTGGATGCTATAACTAAAGTTAGTCGCGAAGGTGAGGCCAAAAACAAACCCGTTGGTGCGATACTGGAATGGCGCGGCGAACGCCGCCGCCGGCGCGGGTTTGTTGGTGGCGAGCACGGCGGCACTGAATTCGCTGGTGTCGCCGGTGGCAGAAGTGGCCGTGGCCGAAATGGATTGGCCGGTGTAATTCGCCGCGGAATTGGTCAGCGCGAAACCCGCGTTGCCGGTGCCATCCGTTGTGACGTTGACGGAGCCGAGATAAAATTGCCCCTCACCGAAGCCACTGGAATCAGCCGCCAGACTGCGATAGACATCAATCGAAAAACTACGGCTGCTTCCGCTGTTCAATTTTCCCAGAACGATGGTGCTGAAGCCGTAGCCGAACGAGTTGGTGATGACGGGAAAATTTTGAAGATTGTTCGGGCCGCTGTCCGCGTCGCCGGTGTCGTCGGGCGTGACGCCGGGATAAGCATCATTGCCAGCGACGAGATCAACGCCCAGCGCGCCATTGCTGAAAATGGAATTGCCGCGGAGGGAATTGTCGAAAGTGTTGGTGCCGGTCACGAAAATTCCGGAACCGGCGGCGAACGCGATGACATTGCCCAGCCCGGCGCCCGTGCCGCCGACGGAATTATTCGTCGCGCCGTTTTGCACCCACACATTCCACAGCGTGTAGCCGAGGCCGTTGGTGACGGTGGTCGGGTCAACGAGCAAGAAAGGCAAATTTCCCGGCGCGACGTTGTTGGACAGCACGGTCAAAAAATTTGTCTGATCGGATCGGATGTTTTCATGCTGGAAGCCAAACGAATGGCCCATCTCGTGGCCGACCTGCGAGCGGCTCAAGCTGGAGATGTTCACGACCTGCGGATTGGTGCTGGCGGAGACGTTGTTAATGCCAAGGGTATTGTAGGTGAAAAGAACCCACCGGGTCTGGTTCGTGTGCGGGACGAACTTCACATTGGCCGCCAGCTCCCATTCGCGCAGGCCGTCGAGATAGGTCTTTTGTTGCGCCGCCGTCAGCGTGTTAGTGAATTGATACGGCACGATGCCGCTTGCCCAAGGAACCGTGGCCGGAGAAGTGCCGGCATAAAAATTTCCGGCCAGCACCATCTGCCCGACCAGAAAAAGCCCACCCAGCAGCAGGCGCAAAAATAAATACTGCGCCGCTCCAAGGTTCCGTATTGATCGTCTGGGCAAATTATTTTGCATGGCACGAAGAGTTGTCTGGCAGGGCTTGAGTGGGAACTACGCTCTTTTTTTTGTTTGTCATGCCACAAATAAAAAAAACGGCGCTGTGTGGCAGCGCCGTTTTGTGGGAGCGGTAAAATTCAGTTCGCGTAATGCACGCCGCAGCCATAGGGCTTGGTATGCGAAATGGCCACGGGCTTACCCGCGAGCAGTTGCGCCACGGCGGTGCTGACATAATTTTTCGCCGTGCGCGGATCGCCGAAGGGTTTCGGTTGATCATCCATCGCGCCGTCGTAAGCCAGCGTGCCATTAGCGGCGATGACAAACATGTGCGGCGTGGTTTTCATGTTGTAAAGATGGCCGATGGTGCCGGAGCTGTCGTTGAGCCAAGCGGTCGCGGCGATCTTCAATTCTTTCCATTCCTTCTGCGCGTCTTCGGGAGAGCGATGGCTGGGGTTTTTCGGATCGGTAGAATTCACCATGAGCCAAACGACGCCTTTATCCGCGAGGTTTTTTTGCAATTCTTGCGCTGCGCCCGTGGCATAATGATTATGGCAGAAGGGACAATCAGAATTGTAAGATTCGAGGACGACGATTTTACCTTTGTAGTCTGATAACTTGATGGTTTTGCCGTTGATGTCCGTGCCCGTGAAGTCTGGCGCCGGCTTGCCGATTTCCACGGCGAACGCCGAAACCGCGAGCGTCAGGACGGCAATGAGTGCGAAGGTTTTTTTCATAAAGTTTAGTCAGTTGGTTACGATGTTGCTTTAACAGACGCTCCCAGCACCAGTTTAGTTCAAAAAATCTTTTGGCCGGTTTATTTCCAGAAACTTTTAGAAAAGCCAAATGGTGTCGCGCGAAGAAAACGAAGGCAGCGAAGGGAAATGGTGTTTGGCTTAGCCGCCTTCGACTCCTTCGCGCGACAATTCTTAACCGATTTGAAACCGGCAAAAGGCATTGACTCTGCGCGTCAAAAATTTATTCTTTGCATTCCTAAATTTTAGCGGGAACTGCGCGTGGCAGTTTTTACCCGCCCCCCGGAAGGAAGTGAGTGTAATGACAGAGATTAAACTGAAAAAAGGCGAACCTGTAGATCGTGCGTTGCGTCGGCTAAAGAAAAAAGTCGACCGCGAAGGCACGCTCAAATCCGTGCGTATGCGCCGGCAATTCGAAAAACCGAGTGCCGTCCGCCGCCGCAAGGAAAAAGTCGCCCGATTCTCCGCCATGCTTTCCGCACGCCATGCCGATGACTAGAATCTGATTGAAACATTGAAGGGTTGAAGCGATTTCCGCTTTGACCCTTCAACTTTTTCAACCCCTCAACTCGTTTTGGAAAATGTATTCCTTTTCAACCTGCTGGAATTCCGCCCGCCACACCGATGGTCGCGCGATGCTGCACGAAATCCGCGACCTCGGTTTTGAATACGCCGAGTTGAGCCATGGCATCCGCTTGAGTTTGCTGCCGGGCATCTTGGGTGCGGTCGCGGATGGCGAGATGAAAATTTCCTCGCTGCATAATTTTTGTCCGTTGCCCGTGGGCATTGATAAGCCCGCGCCAAACCTCTACGAATTTTCCTCCGACCGCGAGCGTGACCGCCAGCTCGCCCTCAAGCACACGCTCAACACGTTTGATTTCGCGGTGAAAGTCGGCGCGCCCCTCGTCGTGCTGCATTTTGGCAGCATGGATTTGAAGGACTACACCGGTAAGCTCAAGGAACTCCTCGAACGCGGCGAAAAGGGTTCGCCGAAATTTCTCAAAGTCGTGGCCGAGGCGAACGCCGCGCGCGCGGCGAAGAAGAAAAAATTCTACGACCATTCGTGCGATATGCTGCGCGAACTCGTGGGCGAGGCGAAATTTCGTAATCTCAAGCTCGGCATCGAAATCCGCGAGGCCGTCGAGGAGCTACCCATCGAATCCGATTTTGAATCGCTGCTCAAAGAATTTCCCGGCCCAACGGTGAATTACTGGCACGACACCGGCCACGCGCAGGTGAAAGAAGATTTAGGCTTCATCAACCACGCGGAATTTTTGGCCGCCCGCGCCGACCGGCTTGCTGGCTTTCACATCCACGACGTAAAATTTCCGGCGCGCGATCATTTTCCGCCTGGCGGTGGCAGCATTGATTTCGCTGCGCTCCAGCCGTTCGTGAAGCCGGAACACATCAAGGTTTTTGAATTAAGTCCAAAGGTGCCGCTGGATTCCGTCCAACGCGGCATCGCGTATCTGAAAAGGATTTGGGGCGAGGAATAATTTGTTGAGCGAACAATTTGCAGAAGTCTGATTTCAAGATAAAAAATTTGGACGCGTTGTTCCCCCTCACCCCGGCCCTCGCCCCAGCGGAGAGGGAGAAACGCTCCCAGCGCCTTGGCAAACCACGGCTGGCTTCTGCTCGTTTGCTTCCGAATTTTATGAACTCGGCCAACGGCTGTTCCCTCTCCCCAAGGTAGAGGGTTAGGGTGTGGGGAAGGCGCACTAACTTGTCACCGCGCACTCTTCTAAAAATACGATTTGAAAACACGCCTTTAGCTTTCCATGCGCCGATTCTTCTCGCCAAGTTTGCGCGTCGCTGGCAGGTTTCGCAGATGATGTTTGTTTCAAAATTCCGTCCGGTGCAAGTCGCCGTGCTGGCGCTTTTTTCTGCGGCGTCGCTACACGCAGATACGTCCACCAACCTGTTTGGATTCAGTGGCAAAGAAGTTTTTCCGGTTGATCAGGGTATCGCCGGGATGCACGTCGCCGATCTGGATGGCGATGGTTTGAATGACATTCTGCTGGTCAATAACCTCCATTCCAAAATCAGCCTGCTCTACAATCTCACCGGCAAGACCAACCGCGCAAACGCTGCGCCGCCGCGCAAACTGGAATTGAATGAACTGCCGCCGGATTCCCGCTTCCGCATTGATTCGTTGCCCACGGATGAACGTTTGAGCGCGCTGCTCGCAGTGGATGTGAACGGTGATAATCGCCCTGACTTAATTTATTTTGGCGAGGCCAAGGATATGATCGTGCGCTACAACCTCGGCACCAACAACTGGAGCGAGCCGAAGCGTTGGCATATCGAAGATGGCCGCCTTGACTCGAACGCGCTGGTGACGGGCGACCTGAACGGCGATGGCCGCACGGACATCCTGCTGCTCGGCGACGGCGGTTCCGTTTATTTCTGGGCGCAGCAAAAAGATCACACTCTCGCCGAGCCGGTGAAAATCGCCTACTCTGGCTCGCCCAAAGCCGTGTCCGTATCGGACGTGGACGGCGATGGCCGTCAGGATTTGGTCTTTGTGGAGTTCGACAATTCGGCTCCGATTCGTGTTCGTTTGCAAAATTCTTCCGGCCAGCTCGAACCGGAAATTTATTTTAAGACGCAGCCCATCCGCTCGTTCTGGTTGGATAATATCGCGGGTGGGGCCACGAATTATCTCATGGACATCGTCACGGCCACGGGCCGCGCAGAAGTCTCGCAGTTCACGCGCAAAGCGGCGGAGACACTTTCCGGTAATTTCAAAAAAGGTCAGTTGCAAATCCTCCCGCTCAATAAAACCGATGCCTCACAACGCGGCATTCTGTGGGCGGATGTGGACGGCGATGGCAAACCAGATTTGCTCGTGGCGGAACCGGAGAGCGGACAGATTTCCGTTTCGTTGCAATCAGCGGACGGTTCGTTGGCGTCGCCGAAAAAATTTCCGTGTCTCGCGGGAGTGTCGCAAATCGTCACCGCCGATTGGAACGGCGATGGTCATCCCGAAATTTTTCTCTTGAGCCGCGATGAAAATTCCGTGGCCACTACGCAGTTCGACAAGAACGGAAGATTGCCATTTCCCACGCCGCTCCCGCTCGATGGCAAGCCGCTCGCCATCACGACGGGCGCGCTGAAGGCCGGAGCCAAGCCGTCGCTGTTCATCATCGTGGAGAAGGACGGCGTCCGTTCGCTCGTGACGCGTTCGGCAGACGGCAAGATGGCGACGCAAAAATTGAATGACAGCTTCAAGGCAAATCCGAGCACGTTCGCCGTGCAGGACGTGAACCAAGACGGCCTCGCTGACCTCGTCATTTTGATTCCTTACGAAAAAATAAAAATCCTGTTGCAGAACAAGGATGGAAAATTTGACGAGCGCGATGTGGATCCGCCGGGCGGCGCGCTCGAACAACCGTGGCTCGCGAGCGCGGATGTGGACGGCGACGGCAAGGCGGAATTATTGCTGCCGCAGAAAAATTTTCTCCGCGCCGTCGTGCTGGAACCGGAGGCAAAAGTTTTCGGCTCGACCAACGCGCCAAAATATATTTTTCGCGTGAAGGATCAGATCAACGGTTCCGCGAGCGATTCGCGCATCACAGCCGCCGCCGCCGTGGTGAATGGAAAAAATCCCGTCGCGTCACTATTTTTGCTCGATGCGGAACACAAGCAATTGACCTTGAGCGAACGCGATGCCGCCGGAGTGTGGCAAGTCGTGAAGAACATTGACCTGCCGGTTTCTAATTTCAAATCACTTCAATCCGTCGCGCTCGGCGGCGCGGGCGTGGCGTTCACCGGCCAAAATTCCGTCGCGTGGTTGCCCCTCAACGGCGAGGTCTGGGAACTCACGAAACTCGATGACTACGACACGCCGATCAAGGACGGCTATCTCAACGATATGATCGCGGGCGACCTCACCGGCAGCGGACGCAAGCAACTCATCTTCATGGAGACGGCCAAAAACTATCTCGACCTCGTATTGTTTGACGAAAATCGCAAGCTCGTTCCCGGCAACCGTTGGCAGGTGTTTGAGCAACACACGTTCCGCAACGCCCAAAACGCCATTCCCGAACCGCGCGAATGTGCCGTGGCGGATGTGAACGGCGACGGCAAAAACGACTTGATTGTTTTGGTCCACGACCGCGTGCTGGTTTATATCCAAGAATAAAAATTATTTCCGCTCACGAAAAAGCCGCGCCAGTTTTCTGGCGCGGCTTTTTACTTTACGATTCAATCACGCCGGGCGCAATTTTATCACTGGCTTTATATTTTTGGGCCGCCTGAAAGTTTTGTCACTTGCGCGGCAAAAGGGCATGGTTAACCTGTCGCCATGACGATGCGGAAGTTTTATGACTGGCAGACGGCGGGCGGCGGCGGCGATGTGGCGCTGCTAGTCGCCACGCTGGAAGCCTTGGAAATTTCCTGGTGCATGATCGGTGGACTCGCGGTGAATCATTGGGCGCGTGAACCGCTGGCGACGGCGGACGTGGATGTGGTGATCGCCGCCGGACAGGTGGCCAAAGCAGTGAAAGCATTGCGAGCGGTCGGCTTCACGGCAAAAAAATTTGTCTGGTCAGTCAACCTCAAGGGACATTCCAAGGTGTCGGTGCAGATCAGCACGGAAGAAATTTATCACGATTTCCCCGCACGCTCAGTGCCGGCGGACATTCACGGCATCCTGATGCGCGTGGCCAGCCGCGAGGACACGCTGCGCGGAAAACTGCTGGCGTATCAAGACCCGCAACGCCGCGCCAGCAAGCGGCAAAAAGACTTGTTGGACATCATGCGGCTCACCGAAGCGCACCCGAAACTTCGTAAACTATTGCCCGCTCATGTGGCGAAAAAACTGGCGGATTGAGGAGGGAATACTGGCTGCGGGCGAACCACGCGCCTCAAGCCGCCCTTAACTTCATCAGCAAATCCTTGCTCTCCACCGCATCGCTGACTTGCACGCCGATTTCTGAAACCACGCCATCGCACGGCGCGTAAATGGTCGTCTGCATTTTCATCGCTTCGAGCGTCACGAGCTTGTCACCTTTCGCGACTTTCGCGCCGACGCTCACGGACAGCGCGGTGACGAGGCCGGGAAT
>JANYCI010000103.1 GCA_025360325.1 Limisphaerales bacterium
CCTTGGTCGAGAAAAATTGCTTGAGCTGATTCATGCTGCGGGCAGCGGCAGTTATGGGCCAGTTGCAACAGCTAGATGCCGCAACCAGAAGCCAGAAGAACTTTCCGAAGAAGACCTCCGAACTCTCTTGGAAGACATCGAATCAACCATCCAAAAGTGAAATCGTCATTTCACAAAACGAGTCCGGCTCTCTGGGAGGCCAGAAAAGAAGAATGTCGAAGGGCAGCGAGAGATTTGCTTGCTCGCACCTTCGTTGCCAATCCAGCCGACATAAACATTGAAGCCTTGGCATTCGAGGCTGGACGGTTGCGGATTGAAGTAGGCGGCTTGGATGGAGCAGATGGCCGCATTGTTGCGGATGGGAAAGTCGGCGGCAAAATTCGTGTGCGGGCTGGGATGCCACAGACGCGATTCCGTTTTACGGTTGCACACGAAATTGGACATTGCTGCCTTCATTCGGGCGGGTTGTTCATTGACCGAACCGATTCGGGGAAAACGCTTGGCATTTGGAATGACGCCAGCGAGGAAGCCGAAGCAAATGCGTTTGCCGGAGAGCTTCTGCTTCCAAAAGACCTGTTTGTGCCACGATTTCGAGGGAAGTCACCTTCCATAAAACTTCTCGAAACCATCGCCAGTGAATTCCAAACGAGCCGTCTCGCAACCGCTGTTCAATACATTCACTACACAAACGAAGTCGTTGCATTGGTGGTAAGTCATGGTTGGGAAATCGAATGGTCTCGTAAGGTGAAAGAATTTCATCCGACAATCAAAACTGGCCGTGTGAGCAAAGATTCTGCGGCCGGAGAACGATTGGCTGGAATTCGCGGCGATAGTGGACGCATGGTAGCCGCGCCTGCTTATGCGTGGCTGGAGGGTTTCACGAACAGTTCGGACAAAGACATCAAGGAAGATAGTATTTATCTTGAGCATTACGACCGCACCGTAACATTGCTGTGGTGGGACGATGATGAATAATGCAGTGCTTTGTCCGCCGTGACCAACGCGCGGTTTGCTGCGCTCCACTGGGCTGCACATCGTTCCGTATGCCTTCTCGACGACGCCCGTTCCTCTTCGCAAATCCGCGCGCTCGTCACGAGCGGCAATGGATTGGCCGCAGATGCGGCGGGCTTCAGTCTGCGGCTCGGCGGCGGCGTTGCGCTCCGACTCCGTTCCCGCCGTCTCTCCGCCTACGCTCCACTGTTCCCGCTCGCCGACCGCAGACCGAACCCAGATTGCTCATGGGAATAGCTTTTTATACGCGGTATTTGAACGGCAATTATTTTTGCCAACAACTGAAGAAGTTCTTTTTAAATTTTAGGCCGTAGGCGGAACCTGGCCGCGTGAGAGTTTGACGCGGTAATGCGGGGCCATCTCCTTGATCTTGCCGCGCAGGTTGCGCGGGAACAGTTCGTCGGCTTTGACGCCCAAAATCCTGGCGACGACGAACAGTTCCAAATCCGGCACCCGCCGGGACTGGTTTTCCAGCCGCGTTACCGATTCCCGGCTGGTGTCCCAGCCAAAGAGTTGCAGTTTCAGGGCAAGCTGATTCTGCGTCCACCCGTTGTGCGTGCGAAGTTTCCGCACTTGAGGGCCGATGACATTTAAGCGTGAAGAATAATCTTCGATGCCCGCAACGTAGCAGCCGGTTGCCTGCGTTTGTGTCTGCTTTACTGCACATGCAGTTGTGCATTTTTCTTGCCGTGTAAGGCCTGTTTTTGGGATTGTCCTCCATAGAGTTTGGCCATGTGGACATGAATGGACTGAAAAGTTTTCGCCGTTGGAAGTTAAACTAACCGCACGCCCTGAACGTGATTTGCAATCGTTTTGAAATGGGCTAAATTCGGCTTTACCACCAAAAAACGGTCTTTTTGAAAGGCCTTGAAAATATGGAGCAGTCGGGCTGAATAAATTGCCCTGTGCCAGTGCAAAGATTTTTCACTGGATTAAGTGAATCTCCGAATGATACCAAAGCTTCATATCAAACGGTTTTATTACCGCAACGGTCGGATCCACACGGAAAACAGGGCAGTGGCGGGCAAATTTCATGGCGCTTGCCGCGTCTGGCATCGCAACGGCCAGCTTGCCGAGGAGTTGCGTTATCGGGATGGCCGGTTGCACGGCGTGAGCCGCGAATGGGATGAAAACGGTCGGTTGCTCGGCTCGTTCACAATGTTCAACGGCTCCGGCCTCCAGCGTTACTGGCACGACAACGGCCAGATAAAATTGGTAATCAGTTCCCTCAACGGCAAATTTCATGGTCGCTGCCGGGATTGGCTTCGCGATGGCACCTTGATCCGGGAAGATTATTTTATCAACTACCAGGATGTCACCCGCGCCGCTTATCTGAAAGCCGCCCGGAAAAATCCCGACTGGCCGCAATATGAAAGTGAGCCAGCAGGCAAAGTTTCCCGGCCCGGCCCGGTCTTGGAACTGAAAAAACATGATTTGTTCATTCAATCCATTTTCGAGAAACCACACCACGCCGAAGCAATGGCCTGGTTGAAAGCGGAACTGCATCCAAAATCACGGTCGCTGGCCAAATTTGCCACCACGAAGGCCGCCATTATATTTGTGAACCAATTATATTCTGCGGGCGCGGTTGCTGTCACCATCGCCGCGATTTCCGCCGCTCAGCGAAAAAAACTCTTTGCCGATTGGCTGCTCATTCAGTTGCCGCCAGCAAAAACAAAACGGAATGAACTGCGGAAAATCTGTCAGGCGTTTTGCCGGAAACGCGGCGGGGCGGTGCTGCCGGAATTTGACCTGGGTGAAACCCACCTGTGGCTGATGCTTCACGGTTGAAGTGGACACTGGCGCGAATCGCCGTTCGATTGTATGGCTCGACTGCGCTTGTCAAGGTAGTGCCGTCGGTATGCCCTCCGGCCTCCACCGTTGACAAGCGCAGTCGAGCCTGAAAGGGGACGGCGATTAGGAATTCGCGCCGGGGGTTCTGACCAGTGGGGGGACAGGGTTATTCAATCTTGAGGCAGTCATTGGCCGGGTCAGCCGTGAGGCATCCATCCGCGCTCCCATTCAGCAGCAACGCCACGGCCACCGCGTCGCCCACGAGTTTTTCCGCCGCATCCCGCATGGGGCGCGCTCCGAGCTTGGGATGGAATCCTTTGCGGACAACAAACGCCAGAACGGATTCGGCCACCCGGAGGTTGCAACCCCGCCCGGTCAAAAAACTGATTTCCTTCTCCAGGAACTTCGCGGCGATTTCAAGCTGGTGCTCGTAGCTCAACCGGTGGAACACCAGCTTCTCGGTAATGCGCGCGAAGATTTCCGGGCGCAAGGATTGTTGGGCGCGGGAAAGAACGTGCCGTTCCAAGGTGGACTCCGCCGAATGTTGCAGGGTCATCAATTCGGCGGAACCGATGTTGGAAGTCATCACGATGTAAAATCCGCTCAAGTCGAGCGTCTCGCCGGTCGCAATGGTGACGCGCGCGGCATCCAGCATTTGCAGGAAGACATCCATGATGCGCGGATGCGCCTTTTCCACCTCGTCAAACAACAGCGTTCCCGTCCGGGTGCGTTCGTAGGCCGCGCCCAGAAATCCCTTTTCGCCCGGACGCGAACCGAGCAGCAGGCCGAGTGATTCCTGCGTTTGAAATTCCGACATGTCGTAGCGGACAAGTTTTTCCATGCCGAAAAGTTTGCCGGTGAAAACCTGCGTGAGTTCCGTTTTGCCGACCCCCGTGGGGCCGAGAAATAAAAAACTTCCGCGTGGCCGGCCCGCCTTGCTCAAGCCCAATTCACCGCGCTGCAACACCGACACCACGCGCGGAATAATGTGACGCTGCCCGCGAATTTCCATTTGCAGATGGTCGGCAAGCTGGCGCAGGCGTTCCGTTTTTTCAGGTTCAATGATGGTCTTATTCATGCCCCCAGCCTGCCGGAAACATTTTTTCATTTTGTGTAAAGATTACACAAAACCGGTTTTGGGAGTTGCTAAAACTTTACACGTGATTGGCGGCGTGTGTCGCCAGCAAAAATAAAAATGAATGCCCGCACCAACAATGATATGAAAAAAATACTCGCTCCAAAACTCCGTTCCCGGCTGCGCCCGCTCCTCACCGTGGCCGCCCTGTTCGCCCTCAACACCGTCCCCGCTTTCGCCCAAAGCACGACGTTCAGTTCCACCGACCTGAAAACCGGCATCAGCAACAGTATTGCCGTGATCATGATGTTCGGGTTCGTCCTCGGCATCTCGTCCGTCATCTATGGCGGCTTCGCCATCCGGCGCGGCGATGTTGACCAGGGCAAGATGTCCATCATCGGCGGCGCGATCATCGCGTCGGCTCCGGCGGTGGTCTATGCCTTCTATAAAATCTTCGGCCTCGATTCCAACAGCGCGGTCGGCGTCGGCAGTTTTTAACCCGCCAAACCAACTCCGCCCGATCCAACCATGAGCACCAAAAGCGAACTTCGCCTGACCGACACCAATGCCGCGTCCGATTCCAAAGGCCGCACCTGGGGTTTGGAAGGCGGTCTCTTTTGGTGGCTCATCGGCGGCATCGGCGCGGGCATCATCGTTTTTTTTGTGCTGCTTGTCGTTCTGAACTCATCGCTCCTTGTTTCATTCCTCGTTGCGCTTGTGCCGGTGTCGGTTTGCCTTGCCTACATCTTCATCCTGCGGCAGGGCAAGCCGCCCGGCTACGACCGCGACCTTTTTGAATATGCCACGACCGGACGCGGCTTCAGCCCGCAGGCCGGACACAATTTCAATCATCCACTTTTATGAGTCTTAAAAAGAAATTACATCCACTGTCACCCAAGCAGTTCACCGGCTCGGTCGAATTGATCCCGCCACCGCCACACTTCGTCGAGTTCATTGACACCGAACGGCTCTGGGGTTTTCCCATGCGACAGCTTGAACAGTTCGTGCTGGAGGAAAATCCGCAGCACCAAAACAAACGCACCTCGCCGCCCGATCAGTTGCTGCTCGTTTATCCCGAGGCGCGGGTGTTTCTCCGGGGCTGGCGGCTGGAGCTGATGATCGGCCCGCTCGTCAGCGGACGCATCGCGCGCGTCCATGCCGAAAATCATCTCGGCACGCTCATCCTCGATGAAGCGTGGGTCTCGGAAATCCATGTCGTCCCGCTGGATTCATCCCGCCTGTCCGCCAGCCCGCAGCCAATGCCCGCCAAACCCCAATGAACACAGACGAAATCCAAGCGGTTGAAAGCCGGCGGCAGGCGCTGCTCGGCCAGCTTACCGCCGCCGAAACTGCCTTGCGCAACGGTTTGCACACCACGCGCGGCTTTGGTGAGGCCGCTCGCGCCCACCTGGAACGGGCGCGGGCGCACATTCTCGAAGCCTACATCGCCATCAACGAAAGCAAATCCGTCCGCACCGTCCAGCAACTTGTGGATGACCTGAACCGCGTCCAGCAGGTGATGGACGACGTGCAGCGGCGAAAATCAAAACCAATCTCCCAAGGCATCTGATTTATGTTTGAACGTCCACCCAACGGTTTCTTTGTCCGCGATTTGATTCTGTTCAATCATCTGCGGCGCGGCGGCTACGTCGCCAAAGGCTTTGTCTTTGAAGCCCCCGACCTCACCAACAGCCCCATTGCCGACTTGAACGAATTTCAGGAGCAACTCTGCTTGTTGCTCGCTTCGCTCCATGAAAATCAGCGGTTGCAGGTTCAATACTTCTCCGACTCCGACTACAAAACGGAATTGCTCCGGTATCAGGCGGAAACGGAGCGATTTGAAAATGTCTGGACGAAGCGTTCGCGCAACGAACGGTTCGCGCGTTATTGGCAGGCGATGACCGAGCGCAGGCTCCGGCGGCAGCGCGTGGTCTTTTATGTGTCGCGCTCGCTGGAAAATGTCCCCAAGACGCTCACCAGCAACACAGCCTTGCGCGAGTATTACCTGACGCTGCTCGACCAGTTGGAAGTGGAGTTCACCCACGTTCATCATCTGCTCAAGGAAATCTTCGCCAGCGCCGGAACGCGCGTGCTACCCATGACCGACCTCGACCATTTCAAGCATTACAAAACTTTTCTCAATCCGTCCCTGGCCGAACGGTTTGATTTTGACGCCGCCCAGGATTTTTCGCCTGAATTATCCATTCAGGAAAATTGCTGGCACAGCGAAGGCAACGGCCAGAGTGATTTCGGTTTCTACCTGGACGGCCATTATCATTCCGTCATCGCACTCACCCGCTGGCCGCGCACCACCTATCCCGGCATCATCCAGCGCCTCACCAACCTGCGGCTGCTCGATTATTCCATCACGGTCAATGTAGATCCGCTGCCCATCTCCCAGGAAATCAACAAGGAGGAAAAAGAACACGACCGCGTGGCCGGCGACTACGCCAGTGAAAAGAAAATCTCGCTGCTCACTGTCATGGAAAAGAAACAGAAAAAAATCCATGCGCTCATGCAGGGACAGACGATTCCATTCAAAGCGCTTTTTGTCATCCGCGTCTGGGATAAATCAAAGGACGGTTTGAACGCCAAGTGCAGTGCCATCAAGAACGCCATC
>JANYCI010000195.1 GCA_025360325.1 Limisphaerales bacterium
CCCCTCACCTCAATCCTCTCCCCCGAAGGGGAGAGGAAGCCGGAGTTGCATCCACCACGTCATGAGAGTTGCGGCGGCGGCGGCGGATTGCTAATTTCTCGGCGCGTCAAAAATGGCGCAACTAATTTATATTTCTATGAGCAAAAATATTTCTCCCCAAGTCGGGATTTTGATGGGCAGCGATTCGGATTGGCCAACGATGAAACTCGCGGCGGAAGCGCTGAAGGAATTTGGCATCGTCAGCGAGGCAAAAGTCATTTCCGCGCACCGCGATCCGCATGGTCTCGAAGAATATGTTTCTGGTGCCATCGCGCGCGGATTGCGCGTCATCATCTGCGGCGCGGGCGGCGCGGCGCATCTGGCGGGCGTCACGGCGGCGTTCACCACGTTGCCGATCATTGGCGTGCCGATTCTCGGAAAATCCACCGACGGCCTCGACTCGCTGCTCTCGATGGTGCAGATGCCGCCGGGCGTGCCGGTCGCGACGGTGGCGATCAACGGCGGACGCAACGCGGGCATTCTCGCCGCGCAAATCCTCGGCGTGGCCGATGCGCGCGTGGCGGAGGAATTGAAAAAATTCAAAGTGAAGCTGATGGAAGAATCGCGGGCGAAAAATAAAACACTGGCGCAATAATCTCCATGCACCAGCTCATCAAAGGCGTTCACAAGTTCCGCGACGACCAGTTCGGGAATTACCGCAAGCTGTTCCGCAAGCTCTCGCAGGAAGGGCAGAACCCGCACACGCTTTTCATCACCTGCTCGGACTCCCGCGTGCTGGCCGAACTCATCACGCAGAGTAAGCCGGGTGATTTATTTGTGGTGAAAAATGTGGGCAACATCGTGCCACCCGCCAGCGTGCAGGGCGATACGAACTCCACCGCTGCGGCGATTGAGTTCGCCGTGGAAAATTTGCGTGTGAGCGACATCGTCATCTGCGGCCATTCGCAGTGCGGCGCGATCTCCGCGCTGCTCGGTGAACTGCCCGTGCCGGATTCCACGCCGCATTTGCGCGACTGGCTCAAGCTCGCCGCGCCGGTGCTGGACACGTTGAAAAATGATTATTCCAATTTCCACTCGGCGGAGGAACGCTCCAACGCGGCGGCGGAGGAAAATGTTTTGTTCGGCCTCGACAACCTGCACAGCTACGCCTGCGTGCAAAACCGTTTGATGGACGGCTCGCTGCGCTTGCACGGCTGGTTTTTCGAGATCGCCACGGCGGAAATGTTTGCCTACAACCCGGAGACGCGCCACTTCTCGCCGCTCATCGCGGAGAAATAATCAATCGGGCCGGATCATCTCGAAGCGTTCGCGTGTCTTGCAATACCAATGCGGCGATGCCATGCGGCCAATCGTCAACAGTTTTTCAGTCCGCACCCGGCGTTTTTCCGCATCAAACAATTCATCGCGCAGATGCACGCGCTTGATGAGGCCGATGACCATGCGGTTGCCGCCGATCTGCAACGTGCCCCATTCGACACACTCCAAACTTGCCGGTGCTTCAACAATGCGCGGCGGTTTCACGACTGATGATGGCGCGGAAGTCAGGCCGGCGCGGAGCAATTCATTTTCGCCGAACGGCAGCGACGCGGCGCATTGGTTCATGGCCTCGGCGATGGATTCATCCACAAGGTTCACGACAAACTCATGACCGAAACGGATGTTGCGCGCCGTGTCCTTCGGCGTGCCGTCATCACGGTCGCCCGGAGCAAACGCGCAGATGGGCGGGTTCGCGCCCATGAGGTTGAAGAAGCTGAACGGCGCGGCATTCACCTTGCCGTCTGCGCTGATGGTGGTGACGAGCGCGATGGGGCGCGGGGTTACGAGGCTGGCGAGAATGGGATAAGCGCGGTCGGCGAATTCTGTTTCGAGATCAAGCTCCATGATCAGCGTTTGAGTTTTAGTTTGGCGACGAATGCGCCGTCCACACCGTCCACGAACGGCAATAATTGGCGTTCACTTTCGAGCGTAAAATTGTTGTTGGTTTCCAGAAAGTTTTTTATCAGTTCGGAATTTTCCTCCGGCTCCAGGCTGCAAGTGCTGTAAACCAAAACGCCGCCGGGCTTGAGTCGCGTCGCGGCTTGCTGGAGCAAATC
This sequence comes from Limisphaerales bacterium, assembly GCA_025360325.1. Taxonomy (GTDB): domain Bacteria; phylum Verrucomicrobiota; class Verrucomicrobiia; order Limisphaerales; family UBA11358; genus UBA11358. The sequence goes on from JANYCI010000195.1 coordinate 2,094, forward strand.
GGTTTGCGTTTTTTGCAGCCGCGCAATTTCCCCGGCGGAGATGCGCCAGCGCAAATCCACGCGGCGCCGCAGCACGCCGGTGTTGGAGCAGGGGGCGTCAACTAAAACACGGTGAAAGGTTGAAGGTTGAAGGTTGAAGGTTTCCGATAACTTGGGTTCCACACACTTTACACCGAGGCGGGTGCAGTTTTCGCGGATTAGTTTCAAGCGGTCGGGCGAAATGTCTTCCGCGATAATTTTTCCTTCATTGTCTATTTGTTGCGCGATGAAGGTGGTCTTGCCGCCGGGCGCGGCGCACAGATCCAAAATGGTTTCGCCGGGTTGCGCGTCCAGCATTACCGGCGCGAGCAGCGTGCTGGGGTCTTGCAAATAAAACCAGCCGTCGCGAAAACTGCCGAGCGTGTTCAGCGGCGGATGCGACTTCAACTCAAACGCCAGATTCTCTCCCGTCCAATCACGAGTGATGAAATCGTAGGTCACATTTTCCTCGCGCCAACGGGTGACGAGTTTGGCGGCGTCGGTTTTCAGCGTGTTAATCCGTGCGAATGTTTTCGGCGGCGTGTTGTTCCATTCGAGAAGTTGCCGCGTTTTTTCGTCGCCGAACTGTTTCCGCCATTTTTCCACAAGCCATTCGGGATGCGACCAGCCGAGGGCGGGCTGGGAAATTTTCATGTCGGCGAGAATTTTTTTTATCTCGTCCACCTCGCGCAAATACGCCCGCAAGATGGCGTTGATCATTCCCGCCTGCGAATGGTAGCCGGCGCTTTTGGCGAGTTCCACCGTCTCGTGAACGGCGGCGTGCGGCGGAATCCGGTCGAGCCAAAAAATCTGGTAGAGGCCAAGGCGCAGGAGATTTCGCAAGGCGGGACGGAGTTCGCGAGACGGATCGGTTTTGCGCGTGATGAGGCAATCGAGCGTGGCCTGCCAGCGCACGGTGCCGCAAACGAGTTCGTGGCAGAGGCCGCGATCTACGGGCGAAAGCCGGGCGGTAGCGAGGGCGACGTCGAGGAGGTTCTCGGTAAATTCACCGCTGTTCAGGCGTTGCGATAAAACTCGCGCCGCTATTTGTCTTGGATTTTGGTCGTTCAATTCGTTTAATGTGGGAAACCCCATTTCGGGACGCGAGATTAAAAAATTATGAGAGACGAATTTGAAAAACTGGCGGCGGCGGGAAAAATCGAAGGCAAGCACGTCGCGGCTTTGACGACGTTGGCGGACGCGGGCTGCTGCCAGCACCGCAGTTGGGGCTTCGGACGCATCAAGTCGGTGGATACGGTGTTCGCGCGTTTCGCCATTGATTTTCCGGGCAAGCCGGGCCATCCGATGGATTTGGGCTTTGCTGCCGAGTCGCTCAAGCCAGTGCCGAAAGATCACATTCTCGCCCGCAAGGCAACCGACCTCAATGCCGTGCGCCATCTCGCCGCGCATCATCTTGACCTCATCAAAATTGTTTTGCACAGCTTCGGCGGCAAGGCCACAGCGGATCAAATCCAATCGGTGTTGGTGCCTGATGTCATTGCCGATGACTGGAAAAAATGGTGGGAAGTTGCGCGCCGCGAAATGAAGAAAGATGGTCACTTCATCGTGCCGCTCAAAAAAACCGAGCCAGTGATTTTTCAGGTGGAAGAAACCTCATTGCAGGAACGGTTGCTCACAGAATTTCGCGCGGCGAAAGGTTTGAAAGCGCGCATCCTCGTGGTGTCGGAAATGCTCAAGGGTATTCCTGACCTCAAGGACCGGGTCGCCGCTGCGAATGAGGTTATCGCCGCGCTGAATCCCGACATTGCTTCCTATCAGCGCACGCAACCGGCGGTAGCGTTGGAGGCGATTTTCGCACGCGACGAATTGCGCGAGGCGGTGAAAATTGCGCCCGTCGCCGACGAGATTACCGCCGCCCAAGTTTGGACCCAGGACGGCATCAAATTTGCCCCGCTGCTCGAAGCCATTCCCACCGCGAAACAACATCGCGCGCTGGAATCGTTCAAGATTGCCAACCCGGAGAAGTGGTCCGAGATTTTGCGCGCTACGCTGAATTATGTTTCGGCGAAGCTCGCCAAGGAAATCGCTGGCATCCTCGTCAGCAACGGCAAGCTCGCTGAATTCAAAGAGACGCTCTCCAAAAACATCAACCAACATTCCGCCAGCACGGAACTCCTCCTCTGGTTCGCCCGCGAGCGCAACGAAGATTTCGTGGACATCCTCGGCCCCGAAGTGTTTCGCGCCATGCTCACCTCGATGGAGCGCGATCAGTTCAACGAGAAACGTTCCAACCGCCTGCGCGATTATATTTTGGAAGACCAGTCGTTAATTGTAGAACTCACGGCCTCCGCCGACATCGAAGTGGTGAAAGATTTGACCCGCGCACTGAAACTCTCGCCCGTGTTTGACGACATGGACAAACGTTCATTGCTCGCACGGTTGGTCAAAGCGCATCCCGCCGTGCAATCGCTCGTCAGCGGCGAACAGACGCGGCAGGAAGCCACGCTGCTCGTCTCGTGGGAAAGCCTCGAACGCCGTCGCATCGAGTATCAGGAACTCGTCGAGAAAAAAATTCCGGCGAACTCAAAAGAAATCGCCATCGCCCGCAGCTACGGCGATTTGCGCGAGAACCACGAATACAAAGCGGCGAAAGAAATGCAGAAAATTTTGATGCGCCAGAAAGAAGAACTCGAAGCTGCGCTCAACCGTGCGCGCGGCACGGACTTCTCCAACGCCAGCACAGAAGTTGCCGGGCACGGAACGGTCGTCACCATCACGAATACGGCTTCCAAACAAACCGAGACGTTCACCATTCTCGGCGCGTGGGATTCCGATCCCGACCACGGCATCATCAGCTATCTCACCCCCGTTGCGATGGCGCTGCTCAATCACAAAGTCGGTGACGAAGTAGAGATTGAAATGCACGGCCATAAACAGCACCAACGCATCGAGAAAATCGCCGCGTGGAAAACTGGTGATGCGGCGAAAAATTAATTCGCCAGATTAAATCGAATCAAAAGCGTGGAGACAAAATCTCCACGCTTTTTTGTTGGACGGAGGCAGGATGATGAGAACAGTTTCAACAAAACGGTGACTGTATTTTCAAAGCGGTTGGAAACGTTCCGCGAGGTTTTGGACTGCGGCAGCGCAAGACGCTACCGCGCTCCGGCCTAGCGCCGCAGGAAAAACCACCACACTGCGCCAGCGAGCAGGAGCAGCGCCACGAATCCGCCAGCGAGTTTGAACAGCAGTTTTTCGATCTTGATGAAGAGGTAAAGTCCCACGCACGCCACGAACGCGAGGATGACGGCGGCGATGGGCCACCAGTGGGGGAGTGATGCTTGAGACATAGGGTGTTTAGTTTGGTGGTCAAACTCGCCGTTTTTGGCCGCGCGCTCAAGCACAATGCGGTTCGGTTTCGGCGATAATAGCCCAGCCATTTATGGCTGGGAACAACGAGAGCCAAATTCCGAAGTCCCGCAGGGACGGCAGATGATTGGTTTCGTCCCTGACGGGACTTGATTGTTTTGTTGGATGCATGACCCAGCCATAAATGGCTGGGCTATTTTAAAACAAACTGGGTTGAAAATCAAAAGCCCGTCACGAAACCGCGCTCCGCATGGCGGCGAAGAAATTTTTCCCCGATTCCTGCGCGACCGGGATTTTTGATTTTGCGTCCGAATGTTCGACGAGTTCCTCCGGCAGTTCCTTCAGAAATGGCGACGGCTGGCACGGGAGAAGTTGCCCGTATTTTTTTCGACCGCCGCAATGCGAAATCGTCAGCGTTTCCATCGCGCGCGTCACGGCGACGTAAAATAATCGCCGCTCCTCGTCCATGGTGCCTTCGACTTTTGAGCGTGTGTGTGGCAGCAAACCATCTTCTAGGCCGACGACGAAGACGTGCGGAAATTCCAGCCCCTTGCACGAGTGCATCGTGATGAGCGTCACGGCGTCCTGCGTATTTTCCTTCTCGTCCGCGCGGTCGCTGTCGAGCGTGATGTTTTCGAGAAAATTTTCCAAACGTTCAGCGGGTGCGTTGCCCGCGCCGTCCATCGTGGGCATCATTTCGCGGAGATTGCGGATGCGGCTTTCGGCAACTTCGGGATCTTTTTCCAGCCGCTTGAGTTCAGTGAGATAACTGGCCTCGTTGAGAAAATTTTCGGCCCAAGTCTGCAAACGAAATTCATCCTTGCCTTGCTGAAGCTGGCTTTGGACGCGCTCCACAAATTCTACGAACGCCTCAATGCTCTCGCGGGTGTTCTTCAAAAACGTCGTCGTCACCATCGGGTTTTTCATCGCGGTGAAGACGGAGCATTTACGCTCGTGGCTCGCGCCGAGGAGTCGTTCCATCGTCACATCGCTCAAGCCGCGTGCGGGGACATTCGCGATACGCAGTAGGCTGATGTCGTCGTGCGGGTTGATAAATATTTTCAGATAGGCGATGAAATCCTTGATCTCGCGCCGGTCAAAAAAACTTTGCCCGCCGATCAAATGATACTTCACGCCAGCTTTGCGTAACTCCGTTTCAATCGGACGCGCCTGCTGGTTCGTGCGAAATAAAATCGCGCAATCTTGCCACGGAATGCGGTGCGCGATGCGCTTGAATTCAATCTGTGAAACGGTTTCGCGCGCCTCGTCCTCGTCGTTCGTGTAAGTCTGCAACTGGATTTTCGCGCCCGCGCCCTTCTGCGACCACAGTGATTTGCCGCGCCGCCGCACGTTATTTTTGATGATGGCGTTCGCCGCGTTGAGAATCGTCGTGGTGCTGCGATAATTTTGTTCGAGCTTCACCACTTTGATTTCGGGAAAATGTTTTTCCATGTTCAGCAAGTTCGCGACTTCTGCGCCGCGCCAGCCGTAGATGCTCTGGTCGTCATCGCCGACGACGCAAAAATTCCGATGCTCTTTTGTCAGCGAATGGACGAGTTCAAACTGTGCGGCGTTGGTGTCTTGATACTCGTCCACCATGACGTATTGGTATTTGCTGCGGCACGCGGTGAGCGCCTCGGGATGCTCGCGAAACAGGCGGAGCGTGAGCAAAATCAAGTCATCGAAGTCCACCGCGTTGCAGGCGTGCAGCGCGGATTCGTAGCGTTTGGCGATGTGCTGCGCGAGGGCGCGAACACTCGGGTCGCCGAACGTCGCTGAATTTTCCCCGCCGTTTTTGAACTTGCTCAACATCGCCAGCACCGCGCCGGGATCGGTCTTCTCGCCTTTGGCGGAAATGGCGGAGAGAATTTTTTTTACCGCCGCGAGTTGCTCGGATTCGTCGTAGATGACGAAGTTTTTTTTGTAGCCAAGCTTCTCGATATGCACGCGTAAAATCCGCACGCACAGCGAGTGAAACGTGCAGATGGTCGGGCGATTTTCTTTATCCGCTTTGGACTTGGAACCTTGGGCGCGGGATTTTGGCAGCAGTTTGCTGACGCGTTCCTGCATTTCGCGCGCGGCTTTATTGGTGAAGGTGACACCGAGAATGTTCCCCGGCGCGATGCCGCGCTGCACCATGTGCGCGATGCGAAAGGTGATGACGCGCGTCTTGCCCGTGCCTGCGCCCGCCAAAATCAAAACTGGGCCGCGGATCGTTTCGGCGGCGAGGCGTTGCTGCGGGTTGAGCGCGGATAAATTCACCATCGGGCGCGGAGTTTAATTTGCCGTGAAGCGAACGCAAGCGCGCCGGAGAAAATATTTTTTAATCACGGATGGGGAAATACGCAGAGAAACGCAGAGTAAAAAATTCCGCGCGACTCTTTGCGGTCTCTGCGTCTCTGCGTTTCGTTTTTTATCCGTGTCCATCTGTGTTTATCCGTGGTTGAAATCCTGTCCACAAAAAACAATTAACTAAACTTTTTAGCAAATCAGACGACAGGGGAGACAACGGAATTATTTTATTGTGAACGCCACCATTAACCAAAACGGACTGCGCCGGCTGACGACGTTGCGCCGTTACCAGATTCTAGACTCGGTGTCCGAGCGCACTTACGACGACATCGTCAAGCTGGCCGCTCATATTTTCGAGGCACCCATTGCCGCGATTCTGCAGGTTGAAGACGAGCGCCATTTTTTGAAAACCGCCGTGGGGGTGCGCGGCGCGGAATCTTTTCTGCTGAACACGCATACATTTTGCGAGGAAACCATGGCGGAACCGGATGTGATGGTGGTGGAGGACACGATTTGCGATGAACGTTTTGCCAACAATCCGCTGGTGACGAGCGGGCCGCAAATTCGATTTTATGCCGGTGCTCCACTGGCGATGCCGGATGGTATTGGGCTGGGCGCGCTGTGCGTGATGGACATCCAACCGCGCCGCGTTGGCCGCCGCGAGAAGGAGATGTTGCAATCCCTTGCCCGCATGGTGATGACGACGATGGATCTGCACTGCGTCTCCGACGCGCTGGCGAACGAGGTGCTGAAGGTAAAAAATCTTTCGGGTCTGCTCCCGATTTGTGCGGGCTGTAAAAACATCCGCAACGACGGCGGCTACTGGCAGCGGGTGGAATGTTATGTGTCGGAAAATTCGTCGGCGGAGTTCACGCACGGGCTGTGTCCGGGCTGCGCGCAAAATTATTTCCCCGACATCACGGCGCAAGAATTGGCTGAGGCGATAAAATAAATTTCGGGTGTCAATTTTCAAAAAATTGCGCCGCGAATTTTAAGCGAAAAACCGTTTAGTATTGCGGTCTGGGCGCTGATTTTATCAGTGGGTTTCCAACGTCCTCCGCCGTTATATTTTTTGCGGCCAACATAAAAAATGTGTTGCGTAACTGACGGCTCGCGGCTTAAAGATGGAATTGTCACATGGGAAAATCGCTCATCATCGCGGAAAAACCTTCGGTCGCCAGCGACATCAGCAAGGCGCTCGGAAAGTTTGAAAAACACGACGACTACTTCGAGAATGATCTCTACATCATCTCGTCAGCGGTCGGCCATCTGCTCACCATCGCTGTGCCGGAACAGTTCGAGGTGAAGCGTGGCAAATGGACGTTCGCGCATCTGCCGGTCATCCCGCCGCACTTCGATCTGCTGCCCATTGAGAAAAGCGCACCGCGCCTCAAGGTGTTGCTCAAGCTGCTCAAACGCAAAGATGTCACCTCGCTCGTTAATGCCTGCGACGCCGGGCGCGAGGGCGAATTAATTTTCCGCTACATTGTTCAATATGCCAAAGCCAAGCAGCCCATCCAACGGCTCTGGCTGCAATCCATGACCGCCGCCGCGATCCGCGACGGCTTTGCGCATCTCCGCACCGATGCGGAAATGATTCCGCTGGCGGACGCGGCGACGTGCCGCAGCGAATCCGATTGGCTCATCGGCATCAACGGCACGCGCGCGATGACGGCGTTCAATTCCAAGACCGGCGGTTTTCATCTCACGACGGTCGGGCGCGTGCAGACGCCGACGCTGGCGATTCTGGTGGAGCGTGAGGAACGCATCAAAAAATTCCGGCCACGCGGTTTTTCTGAAGTGCATGGAACGTTTGCCGCGCAAGCAGGTGAATACCTCGGGCGCTGGTTTGATAAAAATTTCAAAAAAGAAGAAAGCGAACTTAATCGCGCGAAACGGTTGCTCGCGGGTTTGCAGTTAAATTTACCGGACGCGCAAGCACGGCTGGAAGCGGCGCAGGGCACACTTGAAGACGAGCATCGCCAAGCGATTCGGATTTGGCATCAGGAAATTGCCGAAGCCATCAAAGCGAAATGTCTCGGCAAGCCGGGCATCGTTACGGAAGAAAGCAAGCCGACGACTTCGATGTCGCCGCAGCTTTATGATTTAACCACGTTGCAGCGCGAGGCCAACGGACGCTTCGGTTTTTCCGCGAAGAATACGCTAGGCTTGGCGCAGGCACTTTACGAAAAACATAAAGTGCTGACGTATCCGAGAACGGATTCGCGTGCGTTGCCGGAAGACTATTTGGAGACGGTCAAGACCACGATGGCCATGCTGGCGGATACGAATTATCGCACGCCCGCCGAAACGATTTTGAAAAATGGCTGGGTGCGCCCGAACAAACGCATCTTTAATAATGCGAAAGTCTCGGATCACTTTGCAATCATTCCCACACTCATCGCGCCGAAAGCGTTGAGCGAGCCGGAGCAGAAACTTTACGACCTCGTCACGAAACGCTTTCTCGCGATTTTTTATCCGGCGGCGGAATTTCTCGTCACGACTCGCATCACGCGCGTCGAGAATGAGCCGTTCAAAAGCGAAGGCAAAGTCATGGTGAACGCGGGTTGGCTCACGGTCTATGGCAAAGAAGCGGATTCCGACGAGACGCCCAATCTCGTGCCGGTGAAGCCGAACGAAACGGTGAAGACGGAAAAAATTGAAGTCGAGGCGAACATCACCAAACCACCGGCGCGTTATTCGGAAGCGACGTTGCTCGGCGCGATGGAAGGCGCGGGTAAATTGATTGATGACGAGGAATTGCGCGAGGCGATGTCAGACAAAGGTCTCGGCACACCCGCCACGCGCGCGACCATCATCGAAGGGTTGCTCTGGGAAAAATATATTCACCGCAACGGTCGCGAATTGCAGCCGACGGCGAAGGCTTTCTCCATTATCACGCTGCTGCGCGGTTTGGACGTGCCGCAACTTTGCTCGCCGGAACTCACGGGCGAATGGGAATTTAAGTTGAACCTCATGGCGCGCGGCAAATTGAAGCGCGATGATTTCATGGCTGAAATCGCCGATGCCACGCGCGACATGGTGGCGAAAGCGAAAAGCCACGAGAGCGATACCGTGCCCGGCGATTATGGCAAACTCAATGTGCCGTGTCCAAAATGCGGTGGCGAGATCCATGAGAACTACAAAAAGTTCCAATGCCAGAAATGCGATTTCGCGCTCTGGAAAATCGTCGCCAGTCGGCAATTGGAAATTTCCGAAGTCGAAGAACTCATCAGCAAGGGAACGGTCGGGCCGCTGCAAGGTTTCCGCAGCAAACAGGGTTTTCCCTTCGCCGCCATCATTAAGATGGACGCGGAATTTAAGCCACAGTTTGATTTTGGTAACGACCAAGGCAAAGACGGCGAGGCGAGCGCGCCCATTGATTTCACAGGCAAAGAACCGCTGGGCAAATGCCCCAAGTGCGGCGGGAATGTTTATGACGGTGGCATGAATTATATCTGCGAGAAGGCGACCGGCCCGGACAAAACCTGCACCTTCCGCAGCGGCAAAATTATTTTGCAGCAGCCGATTGAAGCCGCGCAGATCACCAAAATGCTCGCGACAGGCAAGACGGATTTGCTGACGAAATTTATTTCCAAGAAAAATAATCGTCCGTTCAAGGCGTTCCTTGTGGTGAAGGACGGCAAGACGGCGTTCGAGTTCGCGCCGCGCGAGGCGAAGGGCAAGGGCGCACCGAAAGAACCGCCACCGAAGATTGATTTCACCGGCAAGCCCGCCGTCGGCAAATGTCCGAAGTGCGGCGGCAACGTCTGCGACACCGAGGCCGGTTTCGTCTGCGAGAACTCGCAGCTCGAAGCGAAGTCCTGCAAATTCAAGATTGGTAAAACGATTCTGGAGCAGCCGATTGACGCGGTGCAGGCCGCGAAAATCCTCAAAGATAAAAAGAGCGACGTGATGGAAAAATTCATCTCCAAATCCGGCAAACCATTCCCGGCATTTCTCGTCATGGACAAGAAAGGGAAAATCACTTTCGAGTTCCCGACACGCGAGGAGGAGTAATTTTGAACCGCTAATCTACGCTTATAAACGCTAATCAAAAAGCATCAGCGAAGATAAGCGCAGGTTGGGGGTTGGTTGATTTGTTGGCATCCCTTAAATGAAATTGCCACTGCGAAAAAAGATTTGGTTTGCGGTCGGGCTGATGATTCTTCTCGGATTGGTGCTGCTCGCGCATCCCTTTTTTCATCTCACCAAAACCTGGTGGAACGACCGCAATGAACTCGCGCCGGTTCCCGCCGGCAAGGCAAATGACGCCAGCCGGCTGGACGAAACCACCATTGCCGAGACGTGGACAAATTCCGGGGACTTCGCCGCCGGAGAAAAACAGCTCGCCGAACTTTTGCAGCGCGCCCGCGCGAATCATCTGAAAGTTTCCATCGCCGGGGCGCGGCATAGCATGGGCGGGCACACGATTTATCCCGGCGGCATCGTGGTGGACATGGGCGGCTTCAACCAGATGAGCCTGCGGGCGGGAAATATTTTGCACGTTGGTGCGGGTGCGCGTTGGCGGGACATCCTTATTTTTCTCAACACAAACGGCCTGTCCGTGGAGGTAATGCAGTCGAACGACGATTTTTCCGTCGGTGGCTCCATCAGCGTGAACTGCCACGGCTGGCAGTTCAACCGTCCACCGATTGATTCCACGGTGGAATCGCTGCGGCTGATGCGGGCGGACGGCAGCATCGTGACGTGCAGCCGCATGAAGAACACGGAATTATTTTCGCTCGTGCTGGGCGGCTACGGCTTGTTCGGCATCATTCTCGACGTGGATTTGCGCGTCGTGCCGAATGAGCGTTACACCCTGGAGACGCTGCCGGTCGCATCATCCAATTACGTCAGCCTGCTCGCCAGCCGGACGGCGGATAATCGCAACGTGGGCATGGTCTATGGGCGGCTGCGAATGACGGCCACGAATTTTTTGTCGGATGCGCTGCTGAACATCTACTCGCGCAAGACACCGCCAACAAATTTTTTGGTGAGCAGCTTGAAGACGAATTCGCCGTGGTTCAAGCGCGTGATTTTTCGCAGCGGCGTGGGCAGCGACTATGGCAAATGGCTGCGCTGGGAAGCAGAGAGTCTTGTGGATGCGAAAATCATCAAGCCGCTGTTTGGGCGCGAGAATAGCCGGAACGAAATTTTGTTCGAGCCGGCGGACTGGTTTCTAGAGCATGGTTCAAACCGCACGGACATTCTGATTGAGTGCTTTGTGCCGCCGCCGCAGTTTGAAAATTTTCTCATGGACTTGCGGAAAATTATTCCCGCCAACCGCGCTGACCTGCTGAACCTCACCGTGCGCCATGTAAATGCCGACACGAATTCGTTTTTGCACTACGCCGACCGCGACATGGTCGCGCTCGTCATGCTCTTCAACCACCCGCGCGACGCGGCGGGCGAAATGTGCATGAGCAACGTCACGCGGGAGATTGTGGCGGTGGCTTTGAAAAATCAGGGCCGTTATTATTTGCCGTATCGCCTGCACGTCCCGCCGGAGGAATTCAGGGCCGCGTATCCGCAGGCGAAAAGGTTTTTTGAACTGAAGCGGAAATACGATCCAGACGAATTATTTCAGAATGAGTTTTATTTGAAATACGGGAAATAAATTTCATGCAACTTCACTTCAAACAACTCGGCCACGGCGAACCGCTGGTTTTGTTGCATGGACTTTTCGGCCAGTCGGACAACTGGTTTGGCGTCGCGCCGAAGCTCGCGGAAAAATTTCACGTCTTCATTCCTGATTTAAGAAATCACGGCCATTCACCACATCGCGCGGAGATGGATTACCCGCTGATGGCCGCCGACGTGGAGAAATTTGTCATGGCGCAGAAAATTGAAAGCGCGTGCGTCATCGGCCACTCGATGGGCGGCAAGGTGGCGATGCAGTTCGCGCTGGATTTTCCGGCGCGCGTGAAAAAACTCGTCGTCGTGGACATGGCTCCGCGTGCTTACAAGCGGGCGCATGACCACATCTTTGAAGCGTTGCTGGCGGTGGATTTGAATTCATTCCAGACGCGGGCGGAGATTGAAGCCGCGCTGGAAC
>JANYCI010000273.1 GCA_025360325.1 Limisphaerales bacterium
TTCCCAATTCATCGAGCCGGGCTTGCAGCTTCGGCGGAATTTTTGAGCCGCACAACGCGGTGAATTTTTTTATCTGCGTCGCGCTCACAATTGAAATAACGCCGGGAATAATGGGCGCGTTCACGCCCAGTTTTTTTTCCAGATGATCGCGAAATTCAAAATAGTCCGCGTTGTCGAAAAATAATTGCGTGATGACAAAGTCTGCACCCGCCGCCACTTTTTCTTGGAGATGTTTCCAGTCGGCGTGCTTACCATTTTTTTGCGCGACGTGGCCTTCGGGAAAACCAGCGACGCCGATGGAAAAATTTCCCGACGCGCGGATGAATTCGACGAGCTGCGAGGAAAATTCAAAGCCGCCGGGCGTGGGCTGGAATTCGCCGCCGCCGGGCGCATCGCCGCGCAGCGCCAAAATGTTTTTGCAACCAAGAGCGCGAAATTTTTCGAGCAAGGTGCTGACTTCTGCGCGCGTGTGGTTGACGCAAGTGAGATGCGCGAGCGCGGTGAGGTGATGCTCGCGCTGGATGCGATCAACGATCATCAGTGTCTTGTCGCGCGTGCTGCCGCCCGCGCCGTAGGTCACAGAGCAGAAATCCGGGCGCGTGGCGAGCAGTGCGGGGATTTGGTTTTCAAGCAAGTTGCGGTCGCCCTCGTCGGTCTTGGGCGGAAAAAATTCAAAGCTGACGGCGGGTTTGCCGGCGGCTTTTTTTTCAGCAAGGATGTCGCGGATCAATTTCATAGCACCAGTTAACTTCGATTCAAGCTATCGGAAGAATTTAGTAATTGCAAAATAAAAATCAACGCATCTTGATATGATGATATGTTGTTTTTATACTCATTGTTTACCTAGCAAAAAACCCCTTCCGGCTTGCGCCAGAAGGGGTGATGATTTCTAAATTAAATTAGAATTTATAGACGACGTTCAGCGCGAGCATGAGCGCGTTCTCGTAGGATTTGTTGCCAGAGCCGGAGTTGCCGAAATGTTCGCTGTGATCCCAGCGAGCTTCCACACGGCTGACGACGTTGGCCCAGAGGTTGTAGCTCAAGGTCGCGGTGATTTCTTCACCGTTGCCAATGCCACCGCTGCTGGTGTCAACATACTCACCGCGCAGCGCGAGGCCGACCTTGTCGGTTGCCTGATAGGTAGCGTAAGCACCGAATGTGTAACCGCTGCCACCGAAGGAGGGTTCGCCGAGGTTTTGGAGCGCGTCGAAGGCGAGACCAAGCGCGAGCGCCTTGATCGGCGTCGGCAGGGTCAGGCCCGCGTAGTAGTTGTTCTTACCACCGCTCTGGAACGTTTGAGCAACGCCGAGGGTCAGCATGGCACCTTTGAAGACGCCGAAGCTTTCTGGCGCCGTTAGCACCGCCGAGGCCAAGAAGTCTTTCGAGGAGATGCTAGGAGACGTAGCAGGGGCGCCGCCATAACTTGCCGCGACTGCATTGGCAAGACCCGCATTCACAGTCAGGATGTCACACACTTTGTAGGTGCCCAACAAACCAACATAAGAAGTCGGTTCAAGACCATAACCGAGTGAACGGGTATAGTTCGGGTTCGCATAGCCAGTGGTGGATTCGTAGCCGAGGATGGTATCCCAAGCGCCCAATTTCCAATCAATGCCATTGCCCACCGGGGTGCGAAGCGCAACGTAAGCTTGACGGATCGAGAAGTGGCTAGAGGTTTGTTGGTTGAACGCATCAACCGGCCCCGGCTGTTGAGGACTCAGCGAGGTGCCCTGATTGGCTTGACCAGCGTTGAGATCAACGTGGTAGCCAGCAGCCCACGGACTTTCGTCCAACGGCTTGTCCAACGAGATGGTTACATTGTTGACGCTGAACGCATCAACTTTGTTTCCAGTGCTCAAGGGAGCGCCGGCACCTTGGTTGCCATTGTTGTATTGTGCCGCCACATCAATAAAACCGCTGATGGTGGTGTTGGAGAGCGCAGTATTGAGCTGCGTCATCTTTGCTTCGTCTGCACGGGCAGCAGAAACGAGGCTCACTGCCCCGACTGCGGCCAGACCGTATGTCCATTTATTAAACTTCATCTGTTCCTCCGATGTTGTTTGGTTGTTGTTTGTTTTTACCTGTTAGCGGGGCAAAAACAGTTTGCCCCAAGCACCACGCGGTGCACTTGCCGTAAAAAATATGAAAATTCCGGGTGGTTGACAATAATTATTTTTTCTAAAAGATGGTTCCCAACCAGCTTGATGCTAGTTGCTTGTGGCAGGGGGCTGATGGAGCGTGCGGCGGGACAGGTGGAATTTGTTCATTTTTTGCCGCCGCTGTCCGATAATAAATGGAGAATAATCATGCCCGGTCGGTGGCTTCGGTGGAACAGTTCGTGCTTTTGTCCGGAGTGGAAAGTGAATTGCCTTGCAATTCCTGTCCGTTGAAATTATTCACCTCCAATATATTTATGCCGACATTTGCTTACACAGCGCGCGAAACTGCCTCGGGCAAGGAAATCCGCAATTCCATCGAGGCGCTTTCAGAACAGGCGGCCATCGCTTTGTTGCTTAATCGCAACTTGCTGGTGGTGGAGATCAAAGAAAAACTCGCCAAGCGCGGCCAGACCAAAGGCGGCAAGGTGTTGCTCTCGGACTTGGTGGTGTTCACCCGCCAGTTAGCCACGATGGTGGATGCCGGTATCCCGATTGTTCAGGCGCTACAAGCGTTGTCCGAGCAAACGCCAAACAAAGTGATGCGCGACACGATCCGTGATGTCTGCTCCCGCGTGGAAAGCGGCGAAAGTTTTTCTGATTCGCTCCAAAAACATCCGAAGGCGTTCAACCGTCTTTATGTCGCCATGGTTGGCGCCGGTGAAAAGGGCGGCTTGCTCGCGGAAATCATGGCCCGCTTGGCAACGTATCTGGAAAACACCGAGCGGCTCCGCAAAAAAGTTAAAACGGCGCTGATGTATCCGACGGTCGTCACTGTGGTGGCCATCACCATCACCATTTTTCTGCTGGTGAAAGTCATCCCGACGTTTAAGGAAGTTTATTCCGGTTTTGGTGCCAAGCTGCCCGCGCCGACGGAGTTTTTGATTTTCTTGAGTGAATTGCTCCAGCATTACCTGCTGGTATTCCTGGTCGCTGGCGGATTGGGCGTGTGGGCTTGGCTGCGCTTCATCAAGACTCCGAAAGGCCGCGAGTTCTGGGACGGCAAGCGCATCAAGTTGCCGGTCTTCGGTGCGATCGCCCACAAAATTTGCCTCGCCCGCTTCACCCGCACACTGTCCTCTTTGGTGCGCAGCGGTGTCCCGATTCTAGAAGTTCTGCAAATCGTCTCGCAGACCGTCGGCAATGTCGTGATGGAAAAAGCCATCAAGACCGCCGCGCAGGACATCGAGCGTGGCGAAGGCATTTCCGCCGCGCTCGCCAAACATCCGCATCTCTTTCCCACGATGGTCACCCGTATGATGAGCGCCGGTGAACAGACCGGCAATATTGACACCATGCTCGAACGCGTCGCCAAATTTCTCGACGAGGAAATTGACACCACGCTCTCCGGCCTCATGTCACTCATCGAGCCGATGCTCATCGTGTTTCTCGGCGTCGTCATCGGCGGCATGGTCGTCTGTATGTTCCTGCCGATCTTCAACCTCGCCAACATCGTCAGCGGCAGTCACTGAAAATAGTTAAGGGGTTGAAGTGGGGAAGCGTTGAGGCGGGCCAAACGGCACCACTTCAACGCTTCAACTTTTCAGCTCAAATCACACCGTCACATTTTTCATCGGCTGCGGCTGGATAACTTTTATCTTCGGCCAGCGCGCTTGAATCTGTTCCGCAAACCAGTTCCGCGCCGGCGCGTCGCCATGGCCCAGCAACACCGCGCGCGGCGATACTTGACCGACGAAATCCAGCAAATCATTCCGGTTCGCGTGCGCCGTCAAATCGAAATCTTGCACATCACACGTTTTCGTCACCTGACCCGCGCTCGGACTGAACACAAACGTCTCGCCTTGCTTCGCCTTCTTCAACCGTCCCGCCGGTGAATCCGGGTCCGCATAACCCACGAAGAAAATACTCTGCCGCTCGTCGCCGATCATTCGCTTCGCCAAATCGTGCGCCGCCGTGTTCTCGCTCATCATGCCTGCCGTGATGACGAAAATTTTCCCGCCGCTCAACTTCATGGTTTCCGCCGCGCCTTTTTCCAGCACGATCAATTGCAACGCCTCATTCAATTTCAGGCTCGTGTGCTGCCGGTGTGCGCGATGCGCCTCGATGTCGTAAATCTCCGTGAACACGCGTCCCAAACCGCCAATATAAATCGGCTGCTTTTTCAATTTTCCCTCGCGCATCAGCAACGCCAGCATCGCCAAGATTTCCTGCGTGCGACCGAGCGCAAAGGACGGGATCATCACGCAACCTTTTTTCTTCTGGCCTTCGTGAATCGCCGCCACCAGCCGCTCGATTTCTTTTTCACGCGTAAATTCTTTCGGCACTTCGCGATTGCCCCGCGTCGTTTCCATGATGAGCACATCCGCTTTCACGTCCTCAAAGCGCGCGCTCCGCAGCAGCGTCTGATCGTGGAAACACACGTCGCCCGTGTAAAACATCGTCTCCTTTTTGCCGCGCAACAAAACGCCCGCCGAACCGAGCGTGTGGCCCGCATCAAAAAATTCCAGCGTCGGCGACACGATGCCTGCGCGCTGTTTCTTGAACGAACCCCATTCAATCTCGCGGTTGTATTTGAAGCCTTGAAACATGGACGCCATTTCATCCAGCTCGTCGTGCGTGTAGAGCGGATACTCCTTGATGCCCAGCTCATCGCGCTGGCGCGTCATCACGTTCACCGAGTTATGCAGCACGCGTTCCACGAGCAGATAGCTCAGCTCCGTCATCAAAACGTGCGCCTTGGGAAATTGCTTCACCGCCAGCGGCAACGCGCCGACGTGATCGTGATGGCAATGTGAGAGCGCAATCGCATCCACATCATGCGTCCCGGATTTGCCAAAGCGCGGCGCGGCCTCCCGGCCCTCGCGTTTCGGGTGCATCCCTGCGTCCAATAAAATCCGGTGCTCCTCTAGTTCCACCATCCATGCGCTCGCCCCGATGTCCTCGTCGGGATTCAAATTCGTTATATTCACGCGCGTATGGCAGCATAAAAACGCAGTGAAACGAAGCAAAAAAAATTTCCTTGAATACACATTTTTCCGCCGTAGTGTGTGTATCAAATGAAACGAACCAACATCGTCTTGGATGAAACGCTCGTGCGCCAAGGCTTGAAAGCCACCGGCCTCAAAACGCGCCGCGCCTTGGTGCATCACGCGCTAGAAGAAGTGGTGCGCCGCGAAAAACAAATGGGCCTACTCGCGCTCGAAGGCAAAATCAAATGGACCGGCGACCTCAATAAAATGCGGCGCAGCCGCTTCGCATGAAGGTGCTGGTGGATTCAACGGTCTGGATTGATTTCTTTGCCGCGCGACAAAACGACCAGATCGCCCGGCTGAAGCAGGCCATCCGCGATGGCGACGAGATTTGCGTCTGCGGCTGCGTGTGGTTGGAAGTGTTGCAGGGCGTCCGGCTGGAAAAAGAATACGTCGCGATCAAAAGTCATTTTCAAAAACTTTCCTATCTCGGAGACGATTGCTCCACTTACGAACTCGGGGCGACGATTTATCGTGAACTGCGGCGCGACGGCATCACCATCCGCAATTCCATTGACTGCCTGATCGCCGCCGTGGTCATCCAGCACGGCGTGAATTTTCTGGAGCACGACCGCGATTACAAATTCATCGACCAGCATTTCCCGCTGAACCGGATTTGACAATTTCTGTTCTGCG
>JANYCI010000291.1 GCA_025360325.1 Limisphaerales bacterium
ACTTCGGAAAGATGCGGCAGCGGAAGCAGCCAAACGTGGTGAAGATGGAACGCTGTATTGGGGCGGCAATTTGCCGCAACTCCCGACGGTTGGTTATCTGACGACAAATGCGGGAAGTCTAGCGGCGGGTTACGCAATCAACTGGCTGGCCGGAACAAGTGAACTGCCTCACTCACGGTTTCAGTTCGATCTCGGCCAACCAGAATTTGGTTTCAAGATTATCAATCGAAAGCGGAAAGAGCCATGTTCCTGTGGAAAAATTATCGGTCATGGTGATCAGGCAGAAGCCGCGATAACGAAACCACCTCATTGGCCATGCCCATTGAAATTGAGCCTGCTTCTGGCGTTGGGCATCGCCCTAAATCAACTGCCGCCATAACGGAAACCAATCGGTAATTTCGCCATTGGCTTCCAAGGGCGGCAACGTGAGGCGCTGAAAACCTCTTTCACAGTGAACCAAGACGCATTCATGATCGCGAAGATTGCGGAGCTTGTGCGGTTTTATTTTGTGTTCCTCCATTTCGGAAAAATTCACGGTGCGTTTTCCAGCACTTGAACCCCAGGAACGTTTCACGACTTGTTTCTTGCCGAGAAAATCGGCGGCTTGAACCGCGTCCGCCTCGTCGGCAGAACGGAAAATCATCCGGTTGCGCAGGTTCAACGTCAGCACTTTTGATTTGTCAATGCCAAGCGGCGGGATGAGCGAGGTGGTGGATTGGGCGGCGGCAACGATGGTTGCACCGGCTTCACGGATCACGTCCACGCAATTGTAATCACTCGTGCCGTCCTCGCTGGCGGTCATAAATCGCTGCGCTTCGTCCGCCCAAAGGATGAGCAAATTGTCGTCGGCGCGTTCGGCCTTTGTCTTGTCAAAACGGCGCAGTGCGTGATTGTAAAATAGCAATTTCAGAAACGTGTTCACATAACGACGCTCGGTCTGGAACTTTTGAGGCATGGTCACGAGGATTATTTTGCCATCATCAATCGCCGAGTAATCAAACGTGTTTTGCCGGGTGCAAAACACCTCGGCCACTTCCGGCGTCAGGAAATATTGCAGATAATTTCCGATGGTCTCGCGCACACCGCCAAGTTGTTCTTCTGGCTGGTTGAGATAACGGTTTGTGAAATGGTCGTGCAACTCCTTGCGACGGGGAGCGTCAAACAGATCGTTCAGATTTTGCAATTCTTCCTTCAGTTTGATTTTATCGGACAACAGCACGAAAGCGCCGGTCAAAGTGACCGGCTGGTGCAATTCAAAAAGCAATTCCAGCGCGTGGGCTATATGCGTCTGCGCCTGGCTCTTGAAGAATCCCTTGTCACCGCCCTGTCCCAGGCTGGTGGCCGTATCCACCACAAATTTTGCATAGGTGGAAAACGGAATGCTGCGGTCGCCAGTGAGATTGAACCGGTGAGGCGGTTTCCATTTCAGGTCAGCTTCATCCGTTCGGATTTGCAGGTGAATCAAATTCTCCGACCGTCCGTAATGATGTGCCATCGCCGAAAGCGTTTCCCAATACACACCTTTTTCATCAACGCATAGCCCGCCCCAATTTTTTTCATTTTGGAAGACCTGATGGGCGAGTTGATTGATGCCGGAACTGGTTTTGCCGGAGCCGGTGTCGCCGGTGATGAGCCAACCCCGGCAAAATTGATTGCGCCGCCATGTCAGATTGCCGAGTTTCGCGACATATTTTTTGGGTTTATTGGAGGCGAACAAATGCCGGCAGGCCAAAACGAGCAATAAAATACCGTAGCCCGCCATGATTGCCCAAACCGGCTTGGGTAACGCCGGCAGATTATGCCAATGGAATTGAATAAAATTGATTTTCATAATAGGAATTTTCCGAGAATCAAACCGATGAGCAAACCGCCGAGCAACGCGGCGGCAGCGGCGTATTTCGCCTCCGACAAGGGAAGAGTTTTAATTGGCACCGCCGCCGGCTGCGCCGCCAGCGCCTCGATCAATTCCTCCAGTTTTTCCCGGAACGATTTGGAGGATTCAGTGACAGCGCTGATGTCGGCGCGGAACTGGTCAAGCGAAGGCATCTGGCGCTGGCGCAGTGCGTCCCAATGTTTTTGATGAATCCGAAACAGTTCGACGAGGAGATAAACCGCATCGTCGTCCTGGATCTTATTCTTTTCTTTCCACTGACCGAGCGTTTGCAGGAATTCTTCATCAAAGTCCGGTTTCGTATCGTTTGGCGTCGTGCTCATGATTTTGTGGGCAGCAATAGTTCCGCTGCTGAATCGATTTCGGTATAAAGTTTTCGCTGCCAAGTTTGTAGGCGCTGGCGGTCCAGCAGATAAACGGAGCCGTCCTTGACCGCTTCAGTGATGGGCAGGTTTTTCAGGCTCAATTCCTCGACCAGCCACGGTTGCAACCGCGTCATGTTGATTTCCTTCATCCCCAAATCCTTTCGCAGGTGTTTGCGGACGACGGACTGGTCATAAACGGCAAACTTGTCGTCGTGAACCGCGTTGCGCAGCACGACATAGGAACAGGCGTCGGTCAGCCGTTTTTCGATGCGTTGGAGTTGGTCAATGCTGTCGGCTTCGTGATTGACCGGGATGACGAGGGTCAAGGCGGCGGACAAGATTTTGAGCGTCCCCCGCAGGTCAATTAAATCGAAGTAATCAAAAAACACTTCGGTGGACGCCGCCCGGCAATCCACCACCACGAGATCGGTTTTCTCAAACGCGCGGAACATGGCGTCCAGCGCGCGGGGCTGGGACAAATCCATAAATTCCACGGCTTCGCCGTGAAACCGTTTCAGGGTGGAATTCTCGTTGTCGCAATCGCAGGCGACATGAAGGATGTTTTTATCTTTGAGATACTGGACGAAGTTGACGGCAAAGAAACTTTTGCCGACACCGCCCTTGCCATTGAGGATGAGGTCGAGTCGTTTAATCATATTGTTCTCCGGGTGGTAGCAGTTCAACTTTGGCAATGTGCGGCCCGCGAATTTTCACCGGCGCACTTTGGTTCGGCACGGGTAGCGCACCGACGGTTGTGGCGGGCGTGGCAGGTAACGCGGCTTTAACCGTGGCAATTGGCGCGGTTTTTCTCGCCGTATTCGGATTGGCACTTGGCGTTGCACGACGCGTAGCAATCGGTTTGCGTCGTCTTTCCTTCAGGATGCGGTGACAGAAGTTGATTACGCAGGTGTCGGATGCGGCGATGCCGCTTTGCGTCAACAGTTCGCTGATGGCGCGGTAGGAAACCCCGCGTTTGCGCAACGCAGCAATGTCCTCCTTGAGCGCCAGCAATCGCGAAGCACGCGACTTGGTAGTCAGCGCATATTGTGACGCCGCATGGCGGAACCGGTTTAGCGCGTCGGGCAGGATGGCGGGTTTGTTCATATCGAACTTGGCATGGACGCCGCGCATTGGTTGGCGGCAAATAGCGCGGATGGCGTGGCATTTAGGTTGGCACCAATGTGTGCATCACACGAAGCACCGATGTGCGCATGAAAGTTTGCATCTGCCGCCGGCTTGGCGTTGCAGCGCTGATTGCGCCACATCCTTCGCTCGCGAAGGGGTAAGGCTTGTCCTGCCTTAAACAGATTGAGATACATTTTGCCTCTTTTGTTGCAACAGTTCGTCGCGCCAGTTTTGGAGCTGCTCGGCGACAATTTGAATACGGCCGTTTTGTTCAATGGCGTTCACTCCGATTCGTCCGGCATAATGTTCGCCCAAGCTCGATTCCGGCATTTGTATGACGGAATGGGTGGCGTCCGTGTGGATGCGCTCACCGAGTTTGTTTAGAACTTCGATGGCGTTTAGTAATTCAGCGGTGGTTGGTGTCAGCATAAGTCAGCAGGAAAGGCCGCGCGGAAAACAGCAATTTACCCGGCTGCTTTCCAATGACGCGGACTGGTTCGTTATCATGACGGCCAGTGAAACAGTTTGCCTCGGTCGTTTTGTGTAATCTTTACACAAAATGAAGGCCGGGAATTGGGAGGCTGTTTCCCGTGCTGACGGCCAAGACCCAATATAATTTGACGAACGCCAGGGAATACTTTGAGGAACACCTGTGCGTTGGCGATTATTACGATGAAGGACAGCGCGTGGCCGGCCAGTGGATCGGGGTGGCCGCTGAACAACTTGGCTTGTCCGGCAATGTTCGCGCGGACGATTTCCTGCGGCTTTGTGAGAACCAGCATCCAAAGACAGGCGAGACATTGACGCAACGGCTAAACACGGTGCGGATCGGAAATGGGAAAGAGGAGGTCAACCGGCGGGTGTTTTATGATTTCACATTTTCGCCGCCAAAATCGGTTTCTGTCGTGGCTCTGGCTGGGGCGGATGAACGGATTATCGAAGCACACACGAACGCTGTCCGGTTGGCATTGCGGGAACTTGAAACCTTTTCGGCAACCCGCGTTCGGGTTGGAGGCGGGCATGGTGACCGGTCCACTGGCAATTTTGCGGCGGCGTTGTTCACCCACGACACCTCCCGTGCTCTCGACCCGCATTTGCACACGCATTGTGTCGTGTTCAACGCAACCTTTGATCCGGTGGAGCAACGGTGGAAGGCATTGCAAAATTACGAATTGTTGCGGGCGCGAAAATTCGCCGAGAACGTCTATTACCA
>JANYCI010000121.1 GCA_025360325.1 Limisphaerales bacterium
ACTTTGTTCAGTTTGACGAGCGGCGTGTGGCCGATGGTTTCAACGATGTTGTTATAGATGCGTCCCATAAATTTATTTTGATTGAATTGTTTTGTGCGGCCAGTTTCGTCCTAAAAATTAAGCCGGGCAAGTGATTTTTCAAGCTTCGTGCGTTGCGTGAATAATTCACCCCAGATGATTCGCCGCGTCCGCAAAGCCCGCCACCACTTCATCGCGCGAACTCATTTTACGAATCCGCACATACGCATCGCTCTCGGCACGGATAGTGTGGGCGACTTTCAATTCCTGCGCACGCTTCAGTTGTTTGTCCGCTTTCGCCGGTGTGAGCGAATACTCCACCGCAAAGCCGGCGGCGCGCAAATCGTAAATGAGTTTCAACGAAATCGCGCGCAACGCTTCATCTTCGATCACCACGAACACATCCATTTGCGAATCAAATTTTGGCAGCAGGCCGCGCGCTTTGAGCAGTTCCAGCAACACCACGTCGCCCATGCCGAAGCCGAGCGCGGGGAGATCCACTTTTCCGCCGCTGATGAGCTTGACGAGATTGTTGTAGCGACCGCCGCCGGCGATGGCACGAAATTCTCCCTTGCGATCAAAGGCTTCGAACACCACGCCCGTGTAATACGCGAGGCCGCGAATCACTTGGTAATCAATCTTAATAAAATCTTTCAACCCGCGCGCCGCGAGATTTTGCAAAATGTTTTCCAGCTCCGCCGTTGGTTTGCCGGCTGCAATAAATTCATTCACTTGCGCGAGGGAAAAGCCGAGCGACGAAAGTTTTTTCTCCGACTCGTCTGGCGCGGCACGTTCCAGCTTATCTATGCACTGAAAAAATTCGTATTCGCGAGCCGCGTCGCCGCCGCCGTGTTTGAAAAAATCCTGCCACGCATTGCGGCTGCTTAAGCGGATGACAAAATCCTCCGCCGTCAGACCGAAAGCGCGCAACGTATCAATCACCAGCGCTATCAATTCGGCATCCGCCGCCGGATCGGTCTCGCCAATGAGGTCGGCGTTGAATTGAAAATGTTCGCGCAGCCGGCCTTTCTGCTGGCGTTCGTAGCGGAACAATTGCGGAATCGCGAACCACTTGATCGGCTTTTTGTAATTACGTTCGTGCGCGGCGACCATGCGCGCGAGCGTGGGCGTCATCTCCGGGCGCAGGGAAATTTCGCGCCCGCCCTTGTCGGTAAAATTGTAGAGTTGGCCAACGATTTCCGCGCCGCTCTTGGTCGTGAAGAGTTCCAGCGGTTCGAGCGGCGGACCGTCGTATTCACGGAAGCCATAGCGTTTGGCGGTGGTGCGCCACTTGTCGAAAATGAACTGGCGCGCGTCCGCACTCCAGACATCGGGGTGCGGCAGCGGTTCGGGATAAAAATCGCGGAAGCCGGGCAATCGTTCCATGCGCGACAGGATAAAAAAAATTCCCGATTAGGAAAGCAGGAAGGCAATCAAAACATCAGCGCGGTGCGGACTTCTGAAATTTTTCGCGCTCGGCGGGTGAATGGATTTCCCCCGCGAGCATTTCATAGAGCGCTTCCGGCGTTTTTGTTTTGGCCGCCGCGCGATCCACCAGCAGCTTGGCCATCGGGCCGATGTGGTGCGCCAAATCTTTCCGCGCGCGATCCAAAACGGACGGCTCCCATACGAATGCAGAACCGGCTGGCGTCACGGGGGCGGCGACGGGCGCGAGATTGGGCGCGGAAGCGGGCGCGGGAATTTCAATGGTTGAAAAAATGTCGCCGCAGGCTTTGAGAAAATTTTCTTGGTCCGCCTTGGCCGGAATGAGCGCGAGCAGATGCGAGCGAAATTCCGCCGCCGTGTTGGAACGCTGGCCGGCATTCTTTATCAGATGCCGCGCCATCGGGCCGATGAGGTGCGTGAGATTTTTTTCCACACGCGCCATTTGCTCATCGGTCGGGCGAGATAAAGCGAGTTGCCGTTGGGCGTCATGCGTTCGCCTGCGAAAATTTCTTTTTGCGGATGACTGCGAAAATCTTTGATGATGTCTTCTTCCCAATCCGCCGCGCAATCACGCGGGTTCGTCGGATTCGGCGCGGCTTCCTTGTAGTAATAGTCGGGGTATTTTTCGCGGAGGTAATTGAACATCTCGGTCGCGGCAAACGCAGGCACCGTTTCGCGATGAAAGGTTTTTTCCGTCGCGGTCTCCGAGGCGGACTTGATGGCGGGCTTGACCTGCTCGGTGGTGTATTTGCGCATCGCGAGCGCGGTCTCCATCATGATTTTGGCGCGATCTTCGACCTGCTGCCGCGCGTTCTTTTGCAGCAACGAATACGCAAGCAACCCGGCCAGCGCGAGTCCCAGACCGAACACCACAATAAAAATGAGGCTGAATTTTGTGAGCAGTTTCATAACAAACCCTCGTCACTGTTTGCAACAGACGTTCGCCTGTCTGCCGGACATTTGAAGGTTGTCTGATTTCAAAATATTTGTCCACATCTGCCACATCTAGCCGCGCTTCGGCATCACGGATACGACACGCGAAAAAAACGGGGCGACGCGATTGAAGTATTGGTGAAGGAAAAACTTGTGGTTGCGGAAGTGGCGGAAGCAGCAACGGCCCAACTCGTCAGGTTGGAACTGGATTGCATGGTGTAGGTCTGATTGGAAACGCCCGTCCATGCGAATACTTTATTCGGACGCGCAACGAGTTGCGGTGCGTTGACCAGCACGACCTTGTTCAGAACAAAATTTCCCGCCGCTGAAGTGGTGTCATCGCCGAAGAACAGAAAATTTGGCGAGGAGTAAGGATTCGGAAAGCCAGCGAAGGCCGAGTAGTCGCGCACGAACCCGGAAAGAATCGGCGTGCCGTTCGCCAGCAACACATAATTCGTGGGGCGAAATGTGAGCGTGTAATCCACCGTCGCGGTCGTGGAAAAATTGGTCGCT
>JANYCI010000122.1 GCA_025360325.1 Limisphaerales bacterium
GAAAACGTGGCATTCATGTGATCAAGTGACCATGCAAGCCGAAGCCGAAAGCGGCGGCCCTCCTCCGCTTTTCCGTGGATGACACCGCAATCTTGAAACCAGCGAGACACATTGGGAGTTTCAATCTCATTTGCTTTTGGAAGTTTTTTTCCTGCTTGCCGGTTTGCCCAAAATTTTCAACGCCCCGGCAAAATCTTTCGGCAGTGGCGCGGTGAACGTCACTTTTTTTTCAGTGCGCGGATGGATGAACGACAATTTTCTCGCGTGCAGCAAAACGCGCGGCGCAGTGTAGCCGGTGAGTTCGGCAAATTTCAGATTCGGTTTTGCGCCGTAGGTTTCATCGCCCACAATCGGATGCCCGAGGAATTGGAAATGCACGCGGATCTGATGCGTGCGGCCCGTGTGGATTTCCGCCTCGGCGTGCGTGGCGTGCGGAAAACGTTGGATGACGCGGAAGCTCGTGTGCGCGGCGCGACCATCGCCGTCGTCGTGGACGGCCATGCGTTTGCGGTGCGTGGGATGGCGCGCGATGGCGGCGTGGATCTCGCCGCTGTCATTGGCGAGCGTGCCGATGACGAGTGCGTCGTAAAGTTTTTCCACCGTGCGCTCGGCGAATTGTTTCGAGAGCGCCAGATGCGTCTCGTCATTTTTGGCGACGACGAGGCAACCGCTGGTGTCCTTGTCAAGCCGATGCACGATGCCCGGTCGCGCCACGCCGCCGATGCCGCTCAAGGAACCTTTACAATGATGCAGCAGCGCGTTGACGAGCGTGTGTTCCTCGTGACCAGCGGCAGGATGCACGACGAGTCCGGGAGGTTTGTTGACGACGAGGAGCGACTTGTCTTCAAATAAAATTTCCAGCGGAATATTTTCTGGCTGCGCCTCGGCGGATTTCGGTTCGGGAAAATGGATTTCAATTTCTTCACCGGCGCGTGGTGCGTGCGTGGCCTTGGTGGGCTGGCCATTGATGCGGATGTGGCCTTGTTCAATGAGGCGTTGCATCGTCCCGCGCGAGGCGGCGGGAAATTTTTCACGAAGAAAAACATCGAGCCGGAGGTCGGGATGCGATTGTTCGACGGTGAATTTTTCGGTGCGGTTGGACATGAAAATTAATTCGTCACCGGCTTGGGCGAGTTTTCACTTTTCCAAGTGACGATGAAAATCAGCGCGACGCCGGTGCAGATGGCGGAGTCGGCGACGTTGAATGCCGGGAAATCCCACACGTCAGTCGTGCCGCGCCGGGCCATGTAAAAATGCAGGAAGTCCACGACGGCATGGCGCACCAAGCGATCCGTGAGGTTGCCGAGGATGCCGCCAAAAATCAGGCCGAACGCGAATTGCCCGGTGAGCGTGTGCGCCTGGAACTGGTGCCGCGCGAGGAAGAGCGCGACGAGCGCGACGAGCGCGATGGCGGCGAGCAAGGCGTTGTTGCCGTCGAACAAGCTCCACGCCGCCCCGGTGTTGTGCCGATGGCAGAGGTTGAAAAATCCGGGGATGACCACGCGTTCATCGAACATTGGGATGGAGCGCAGCACGAGCCATTTCGTGAACTGGTCGAGCGCAAAGATAATGGCGGCCAAGGCGATGATGCGTTGGGTGGCTTTATTCAAAATGGCGGTGGCGGACATGGTTTTAATACCGCGCAGGATAAATAAAAATTTATACGAATAACAATGCGATTTGCAGGCGGCGAATTTTCGAAAACATTGGGTGGTAGGGCGGGCGATCCTTTGCCCGCCGCAAGCGTGTTAGAAAATTCACATTTTTGAGGTAGCCGAGCGGCGCGCACGGAGTGACGCGCCCACCCGAACTGCTCTCCATTCGCACGATGGGTTTGACCGTTGCGCGGTTCTTAAATTGAAAATAGCCCAGAGCTTTAGCTCTGGGTTATGGCCATTAAACATCCAAGTCCCGGCGGGACGAAAGAAACTCTGTGCCGTCCCTCCGGGGCTATTTCCGTTGCGAGACGATTGACCCAGCCTTGAAAGGCTGGGCTATTTTCAAAAGCGCCAGCGGCGCGACATCGTTGTAGAAATTCGGCAAACAAAAACACCAGTTCCGTAGGAGCGGCATCGGGTGGTGTGCGGAAGATGCCGCTCATGACGGGGCTTGAGGCCCGCCGTTCCCACAATTGTTTTGACAGCGGCCCGGCCCATGATAAAAAAAGGCATGGATTTGGGTTCAAAAGCAAAAGCAAGCACACGGAAAATAGCATTCAATCATGGGACTTTTTTATGAACTCTGATCTCGAAGCTTTTCTTAAAAAGTTAAAGATAACCCGCAAGGAAACGACACTCTTTGATGTGGGCGGGCGTGGCTACTTTGAAAATCCTGCTTCGGACTTGCTCGCATTTTTCCTAAAACCGAATGCTGAGCATAATCTGGGACCTTTATTCCTCTCAACCTATCTTGAATGCATGAAGGAGGATTCGAGCCAGTTTGACTTGAATATCAGCGATGACCATATACGGCGGGAAGTGTTAACCAAAGATGGTTCATTCATTGATTTGCAAATCTTGGGACTAAACTGGTGCCTTATCGTTGAAAATAAAATTAACCACTCCGACGCAAATCCTTTCACATCTTACGAAAACCATGCCAAAAGTTTTGGCGGAAAGAGACCGCTCTTTTCTATCCTCTCACCGGACGGACATGAAAAACATAACAACGGGACGCGATGGGTGGGAGTTTCATACCAGAATTATTGCAGCGCGCTCCTGCAAAAAATGCCAGATATTGCCCATATTTCCGGGTCAAAATGGCAAATCTTCGCCCGCGAATTCATTCTCCACTTTTACAATCCCCCTATGGAAAAAGAACAAATCATCAAAGTTGAAAAGTATTTCAGCCAAATCGCCCAGGCGGAAAAACTGGCGGTGCAATACCGGGAGTTCGTCCGCCAAGAGTTGAAGTTTCGCTTAGATAAGATTTTTCCCGGAAAGGCCTTCGATACACGTTCAGGTGTTTTTGAAAAAGATTCCTTTCCGTTGAGTGTCGCTTGCACATCCCAGGCGCTGGGTAAACACGAAATTGTTCTATTCAAACCAGTCGGCGCGGATGAAAAGTTTTCTATTAAAGTTCACCTGAATAATTTATCTGACTTGCAGCTATCAACCGCAACAAAAGCGCTTAATCTTGGGCGGCATGAAATCGACGGGGCATGGCATTATTGGACATTTACCGGCTACGATTCTGGCGAAGAAGCCATCGCCAAGTTGTGTGAACTTGCTAAAACTGTGAGTGGCTTATTCAACAGTCCCGATTCTACCCGTTGATTTATTTCACCGCCTCGCCTCAGCGTAAAGACGTCAGTTCAGATTTGCCTCCTACATTTTCTCCATCGCTTGAGACTTGGAAGCCGGCACTTTTTCCCGTTACTCTTTGCGCATGGCGTTGGTGCGCATTCTCATTGATGGTTATTCGCTGCTGCACAGTTGGCCGGAACTGGCGGAGGGCGCGGCGCGTCATTCCGAAACCGCGCGCGATGCCTTGGTGGAAATGCTCACGCAGTATCAGGACGCCAGCGGCACGCCGGTGACGGTGTTCTTCGATGGGCGCGGCGGTCGGAAGTCCAAGCCCAAAAGTGAGGCGGGCAAATCCGTGGAAGTTTTGTTTTCAAATTCCGGCCAAACTGCCGATGACTTGATTGAACGCGCGGCGCACCGGTTTCAGCCCTATGGCGAAGTGCTGGTGGTGACGAATGATTTTGCGGAGCGGGATACGGTAAGCGGTTTGGGCGGCTCGGTGGCGAGCTGCGAAAATTTCATCCGCCTGATCCAGAATGCGCTGGCGGATTTGACGGAAAGCCTCAACAATCACAATCGTAGTGAGCGAAATCGTTTTTTTCGCACTCGCTGAAATTTTATGAATCGCCCCTCCGCAAATTTTTCCCCCGCGCGAATTTTTTTCGCCGTGGTCGCGTTGGTTTTATTTTTGTCGGCGGGCGGCGCGCGGGCGCAGGATCGCTGGCTGCTGATCTTTGAAAATTCAGCGGCGATGAAGAAGCGGTTGCCGGCGATGAAGGTGGAGCTGCAAAAACTTTTTTCCACGAGCATAACCGGTCAGATTCACGGCGGCGACAGCCTCGGCGTGTGGACGGTGGATCAGACATTGCACGTCGGCGAATTTCCGCTTTCAATCTGGGAGCCGGAATCGGCGGTGACCAGCGCGTCCAATCTCGTCGCCTTCCTAGAAAAGCGCAGCTACAAGGGTGAGGCGAATTTCAACGCGCTGCAACCGGTGTTGGGCGAGGTCGTGACCGGTTCGCGCCGACTCACGGTGCTGATTTTTTGCGAAGGCAAAGGCGAAATCATCTGGACGCCCTATAACCAGGCCATCAACGCGTCGCTGCAACTTAATTATGACGAGCGTAAAAAAAGCGGCCAGCCGTTCGTCGTTTTGCTGCGCGTGCAGGAGGGAAATTATTTCGGTTGTTCGGTGAATTTTCCGCCAGGCGAGTTGAATTTTCCGCCGTTTCCCTTGTTGCCGGAGGAGATCAAGCCGGTGGTGCCCGTCGCCGCGCTGGAGGTGGAGCGCAAAACCTCGCCGCTAGACAGTGCCCCACTCATCATCGTCGGCAAAAACGTGGAGACCAACGTGGCGAACTTGCCGGCATTGCTCGCGAAATTGGAAACGAACCGTCCACCCGTTGCGCCCGCCACAGTCACCAATCCGGCGGTGACTAACGCCGCTGCCGAAAGTGTTATAGTCGTCGCGAGCAACCTGCCGCCGGCTAGTGTGAAATTTTCCACAAAGTCGTCGCTGGACAACAGTGACCGGCTTTTGAGTTTGGTCGGTGGTCTGGCGCTAGTGCTAGCGCTGGTGCTGGTGGTTCTATTGGTCGCGCGTTCGCGGCAGCCGAGCGGCAGCCTCATCACGGATTCGTTGAAAGCTTCGCGCCTGCCGCCGAAAAAGTAGCGGCATAGGCGTCTCCGCGCGTGAGTTGCCACAAAATTTCTGCGCGTGACTTTTGCGCCGCGTTCTGGAAAATTTTGCACCCATGAAACAATTCAAAGTTAATTTATTTTTGACGCTCGCCGTCCTTGGCCTATTCGCCGTCGGCTGTTCCAATGAAAAAAATTCAACCCAGCCCACGCCGGGCGAGGTGAAAAAAGAAGCGGCCATGTCCACCCCGGCTGCCGCAGCAGTCACTCCGGCTCCCGCCGCCGAAGCCGCTTCACCCTCCTTCGATGATCCGTCCAAACTGACCGCGACAGCGCCGGAAACATTCAAGGCCGTGTTTGAAACCACGAAAGGGAAGTTCACCATCGAAGTGACGCGCTCGCTGTCGCCGAATGGTGCGGATCGTTTCTATAATTTGGTGCGTTCAGGATTTTTCAAAGACATCGCTTTCTTCCGCGTGATTCCCGGCTTCATGTGCCAGTTCGGAATTCACGGCGACCCCGCCGTGGCGGCGAAATGGCGCGAGGCGAACATCCCCGATGATGCCGTCAAAGGCAGCAACACGCGCGGCGCAATCACCTTTGCCACCGCCGGTCCCGGCACGCGCACTACGCAGTTGTTCATCAACTTTGGCGACAATGTGAATCTCGACAGTCAGGGTTTCTCGTCGTTCGGCAAAGTGGCCGAGGGCATGGACGTGGTGGACAAGATCAACAGCGAATATGGCGAAGGCGCTCCGCGTGGTGCCGGGCCAGATCAAGGCCGCGTTCAGGCCGAAGGCAACGCGTTTTTGAAAAAAGATTTTCCGAACCTCGACTACATCAATTCCGCGAGCATCGTGCCGTAAAAAATTTAACTCCCACTTTTACCCAATAATTATATGAGCGAAGTTGCTATCCTTACCACCAGCGTCGGCGAAATGGTTCTCGAATTCTGGCCGGACGTCGCGCCGGGCCACGTCAAAAACTTCACCGACCTCGCCAAGAAAGGTTTCTACGATGGAACGTGTTTTCACCGTGTCATCAAAGGCTTTATGATTCAAGGCGGCGATCCGCTGACGAAAGATGCGAGCAAAGAATCGCAATGGGGCACCGGCGGGCCGGGCCACCAGATCAAGGCCGAGTTCAATGACAAGGCGCACACGCGCGGCGTGCTTTCGATGGCGCGTTCGCAAAGTCCCGATTCCGCTGGCTCGCAATTTTTTATCTGCCACGGCGATCCGCGCTTTTTGGACAAGCAATACACCGCGTTCGGCAAGCTCATCAAGGGCGACGACGTGCTGGAAAAAATCGGCACCACGCCCACGCGCCCCGGTGATCGTCCGGTGACGAAGATGACGCTGACCAGCGTAAAAATCGTGCCGCGCGAAACGGTGAAATGATTTTTAGCCACAGATAAAACACAGATAAAAGTTATGATTTTCGGTTGCTAACCCAAATGAGCATCTGTGTTTCATCTGTGCCTATCTGTGGCTGAACTTTTTTCTGTGGAAATTTCCCAACTCGCCCAAGTCCTCGTTGCGCTCGGTTGTCCGTCGGAAAAATCTGCCGACATGGCCGCGCAACTCGACAAGCGCGCCCATCAACTTGCCGCCGAGAAAAATCGGCCTTACGACGAAGCGTTGAAACATCTGCTCACGCTGATGCAGCAAGGCTGGTCGGCCAAGGAAAAGGGATTGTGAGTTAATTTGAAACGACCGGAGCGCGAACCGTCCGCGCCCCGGTCAAACTGACTGGCTACTGGAAAAGCGGTTGAATCAAAATTCATCTGCGCCTAATCTCCCTTCATGCGCCAACACCTCCTGCTCCTCGCCGGAATTTTATTTTTCCAAATCGCTGCCGCTGCTGATGCACCGTGGCGACCGCTGTTCAACGGTAAAGATTTTTCCGGCTGGGAAACGTATTTGAACAAACCATTTTACACTTGGGAGGTGGCGGGCTTGAAGCGCAGCACGAATGGAAATTACCTTGAATCCATTGGCAAAAACCGCGACCCGCTCAAAGTTTTCACCGTGGAAAAAGTGGACGGCCAACCCACGATCCACATTTCCGGCCAAGGCTTCGGCACGCTGACGACGAGCGAAACGTTCACCAATTTTCATCTGCGGCTGCAAGTGAAATGGGGTGAACGCCGCTGGGCTTCGCGCACCAATGCCGTGCGCGATTCCGGGCTGCTGTATTTCGCCCACGGCCAGCCGGGCGTTCGCGATGGCTCGTGGCCGCGCTCCGTGGAGTTTCAAATTCAAGAGCACGACATGGGCGATCTCTACGCCGTCGGCACGCAAATCACCGTGCCGTCGCGCAAGGAAATTCAAGGCACGAACAGCAAAACTTTTTACCATTACGATCCCCAAGGCGAACCGACTTTATTTGTAGAAAAAAAACCGATTGGCAATCGCTGCATCCGGTTGGTGGACGTTGAGAAACCGCGCGGCGAATGGAACACGCTGGAACTCGTCTGCGTCAACGGCGACAGCGTCCACATCGTCAACGGCCAAGTCGTGATGCGGTTGCATCACGCGCAACGGCTTGACGGCGCGGAACCAGCGGCGCTCAACTCCGGCGCAATTTGTTTGCAGACCGAAGGCGCGGAGGTTTTTTATCGTAACGTGGAAATTCAGGGCATTGAGATAATCCCAAGTGAATTTATGGAACGGTAAAAAATCACGGCTGAAATTAGTGCTTTGCATCGCGTCCCGCAGGGACATTTGAAAATAGCCCGGCGTTTCAACGCCGGGCTATTTTCGATTGTTCCTTTGGAACAAAACTCAAAAATATTTTCGCAGTTTTTTTTGATGGACTCGTGCGGCGCGCTTTTTTTGGGGCAAAAAAACGCCCTGTTTTATCGCTTTTCAAACTATTCCACCGCAAGTCAAAGCATAGTTATTCACAATCCGTTGTGCCACAAGCGGGATTGTGCACAACATATTGTGTTTTCCGCTTTACACCAATCAGCGGCTTTGGTGTTCTAGTTCCAAGAATTTTATGTATCTCAAGAATCTCACGGTTTTCGGTTTCAAGTCCTTTGCGGACAAGACGTCGCTGAACTTTCAGCCCGGCGTCACGGCCATCGTCGGACCGAACGGCTGCGGCAAATCCAACGTGTCCGACGCGATTCGCTGGGTGCTCGGCGAGCAGTCGGCGAAGGCGTTGCGCGGCGGCGAAATGGCGGACGTGATTTTCAACGGCACGGACGGTCGCAAACCGATGGGCATGGGCGAAGTCTCGCTTACTCTCGGCGGCGTGGACGGAGAAAATTTGAAGGCGGCCGGCGTGGAAGTCACTTACGACGAAGTGACGGTGACGCGGCGGATTTTTCGCGACGGCGGCAGTGAATATTTTTTGAACCGCACGCCGTGTCGCTTGAAAGACATTCAACAATTTTTCATGGGCACGGGCATCGGGCGCACGAGCTACAGCATTTTGGCGCAAGGCCACATCACGCAAATTCTTTCTAGCAAACCGGAAGATCGCCGGATGATTTTTGAGGAAGCGGCGGGCATCACGAAATTCAAATCGCAGAAAAAAGAATCGCTCCGCAAGCTGGAATACACCGAGCAAAATTTGCTTCGCATCGCGGACACGATCAAGGAAGTGAAGCGGCAAATCGGTTCGCTGCAACGGCAGGCGGGCAAGGCGCAACGTTACAAAAAAATCTCGCAGGAATTACAGCATTTAGAAACGCAGTTGGCGCGGCATCAGTTTGATGTGTTGTCGGGAGAAATTTCTGAACGCCAGAACATCGTGGAAAATTTGCGGAACGAAATCGAAACCGGCTCGAACGACGTGCTGCGGTTTGAAACTGAAATTTCTAAATTGCGCGAACTGCTTTCCGATCTGGAACATCAAGTTGCCGAGCAGCAGCAGCGCGGATTGGAATTGAAGGCGAACATTGATCGCCATGATAGCCGCATCCAGTTCAACGAGGAACGCCTCGCGGAAATCGAAGCGCAAAATGCCAAGGCGCTCGCGGAAATCGCGCAGGCCGAGGAACGTTGTCACGCGGCTTCGAGTGAATTGTTGTCCGTCACGGAGCGGCTCGCCGTCGCGGAAGCCGCGCTGGAACAGCACAAAGAAAGTTTGCAGACGAAGCGCGAAAGTTTGCAGCAGATTGAAAATGCCCAGCGCGAGAATCAGGAACAATTTCGGCAGGCGCAGTCAGTGGCGTTTTCGGCGGCGCAAGATTTGTCCCGCCTCCGTAACGAAATCGCCGCGTTGGATTTGCAGAAGCAGGGGAATTTTGTCCGCCTCGAAAAATTGTCGGCGGAAAAAATCCAATTAGAGACCGAGCGCGTCGGGCTGGATTCGCGCTTACACGAATTCACGGCGAGCGTGGAAGTAGAAAAATTAAACGTCGCCACCACGCGCGGTTCCGTGGAGCAACGGCAAAATCGTTTGCGCGAATTGCAGACGGAATTGCACCACGCCTCAACCGAGCAGGATAAGTTTTTGCATCAGCAATCCGACAAGCGTTCGCGCCTCACGGTGCTGGAGCAGCTCGAAGGTTCGCACGAAGGCTTTGATGCGGGCGCGGTGGCGGCGTTGCGCCAATCGCGTTCGGTCATCGGCTCGCTCGCAGATCGCATTCGCGTGCCGGATCAATTTATCACCGCCGTGGAAAATGCGTTGGGTCACAATCTGCAACTCATTCTCACCGAACAGCCGTCGAGCGCGCAGGAAATTTTGGCGGAACTCAACACGAACAAATCGGGTCGCGCGAGTATCGCCGCGCTTTCCATCCAACAGTATCAAGACGAAAAGCAGTTGGCGTTCGTGGGCGAAATGTCGCCGAGCGAAACCAACCAGCATTACGAAGGGTTGCCGAGCGGCAAAATTGTCCACGCCATGAGCGTGATTCACGCGGAGCCGAATGTTGAACCACTGCTGAAATCGCTGCTCGGCCGCACCTTCATCGCCGCCGACCTCAACACCGCGACGGCGCAAATCCAGAACGGTCACGCGGGCTGTGATTTTGTGACGATGGGCGGCGAACTGCTGAATCGCCACGGTATTTACACCGGCGGCTATTTGAACAAAGGCAGCAACGGCAAAGCGCCGTCGTCTATTCTTGGCCGCAAAAATCAGATCACGGAATTGCAAACGGAGTTAAGCGAATTGCAAAAACTTGTCGAGGACGCGAGCCGCAAGCGCGGCGAATTGTTGAGCGAGCAAACGGAATTACAGGCCAGTTTGCAACAAGCGCAGACGGAATTGCGCGTGCAGGAAGTGGCGATTGCGACGCGCGAGGGGGAGTTCAAGGCGCTGCAAAATTCCAACCGTTTGCTGCACCAGAAAATTGAGACGGTCGTGTTTGAAGTGCAAAGTTTGGCCGCGCAAGAGCAGGAAGGATTGCAGAAGCGCGACGCGCTTACGGCGCGCTTGGCCGAACTCGAAGCGCGCGAAAAATCCGCGCAGGAACAAGTCATAACGCTCACGGAAGAATTGGAAAATTTGCGCCAGCAGCGCGACGCGGCGAATCTCGCGTTGACGGAAAGCAAGGTCGCGCTCGCGTCGGACGAACAACTCGCATCGTCATTCAAGCAGCAAGTCACCGCGCTCGAACAACGCATCCGCGAACTCACGCAAGTCGTCGAACAGCGGCG
This sequence comes from Limisphaerales bacterium, assembly GCA_025360325.1. Classification (GTDB taxonomy): domain Bacteria; phylum Verrucomicrobiota; class Verrucomicrobiia; order Limisphaerales; family UBA11358; genus UBA11358. Next base: position 10,505 of record JANYCI010000122.1, read on the forward strand.
CGGCGAGTGTTCGTCGTTCGTTTCGCGGCAGGAAACGGCGCAGACGGAAATTCAGGAATCACGCGGCCAGATTGAGCGTTTGCAGCATGAGCGCGAACAGGTCAACGCGCAAACGGCGGAATTAGTCGGCGTTAAAAATTCGCAGGATCGCGAAATTTCTACGCGCGAAGAAACGTTGCGTTCGCAGCGCGGACGTTTGACGGAAATCCAAAACCAACGCGGCGCGGTGGAAATTGAACTCGCGCAAAAAAACATGTCGGTGCAAAACCTGCGCGAGAAAGTGCAGCAGAAATACCATTTGAATCTGGACGACATCCGCAGCGAGTGTATCACGATTACTTACGCCGATGAAGGCCAGCCGAAGGTCGAGACGTTGACGCCGGAGCAGATGGCCGCCGCCGGCGCCGCGACGGATTGGAACCAAGTGGGCGAACAAGTTTCCGCGCTGCAACAGAAGATTGATGAGATGGGGCCGGTGAATTTGGTGGCGATTGAGGAATACGAAGAGACGGAACAGCGTCACCAATTTCTGACGACGCAGCATGATGATCTGGTTCACGCCAAGATTCAGTTGCTTGAGGTCATCAACCGCATCAACACGCAGACGCGCGAAATGTTCCTGACGACGTTCGAGAAGATCCGCGACAATTTCCGCGCGATGTTCGTGGACGTGTTTGGCGGCGGCAAAGCGGACTTGGTGTTGTCGGATGAAAATGACGTTCTCGAAAGCGGCATTGAAATCGTGGCGCGTCCGCCCGGCAAACAGTTGCAAAGTATCTCGCTGCTGTCCGGCGGTGAACAAACGATGGTGGCCGTGTCGCTGCTGTTCTCGATTTATCAAGTGAAGCCCAGTCCGTTCTGCGTGCTGGACGAATTGGACGCGCCGCTGGACGAATCCAACGTCAGTCGCTTCGTGAAAATTTTGCAACGGTTTCTTGCGCACTCACAGTTCATCATCATCACGCACAATAAGCGCACCATCGGCATGGCGGATGTGCTTTACGGTGTGACGATGCAGGAACATGGCATCAGCAAAATCGTGAGTGTGAAATTCCACAAGGCGGAGGACGAACAGCCGCAATTGCCGGTGAGAAGTTTGGAGACGGCGGTGGCGAACTAACCGAATCAAACATCCAGTTAAAAAACCAACGAGCCGCACTAGTTTGTGCGGCTCGTTTTTTCTTTAACAACTGACTTACTGCGCTGGCAAAATCATGATGCTGTGCCGCACGGGCACCATCGCGGTGGCGATGGCGGCGGCGAGCGGGGCGCGTTGGGCTTCGGTTTCTTCGACGAGGCGGGGCATTTCGTCTTTAGCTTCTTTGCTGTGGAAGACGGTCTTGATCTGTTTCGTTTCGTAGGCTTGTTTGGCGGCGACGGCTTCGTCCACGCCTTTGAAGGCATCGCAAAACGGATTGTCCACGAAGTCGGCGGCGAGGTTCACGCCGTCGGTGAGTTGCGCGGCGGTGTAGGTGTTCGTGGTTTGCCCCCAGACGATTTGATAGTTCGCGGCGGCGGCGTTGGTGAGCACGAGGCGAAAGCGGCTCAACTGTTCAAAAAACGGAACGAGCGTGGTGCCGGAGCGGAGGGAGCTATCGCTGTTGGTGGCACCGCTGCAACAGAAGGGATACTTGGTGCTGACGACGGTGAGGGTGTTGTGCTTGAAACTTTTCACTTCATGGCCGGTGGTGGCGGTGGCGGTTTCCGCGCCGAGATCCACGGTGAGCGTGCCAATGTCGCCATCGAGTCCCAAGGCGCGCAGGTAAGTGTAGGCCATCACGAGATGTCCGGCCCAACCGGGATGCACGCCGTCTTTGCCGGAAACCATGTAGGAACCGTTAGTCGTGGCGTAACGGGTTTCGCCCTCGTAACTGGCGTTGAACATCGTCCAAAAAACGTCGGCGAAACGGGTGTTGAGTTTTTCGGCAATGGCGATGTCTATGTCGCGAAAGGCACAGAGGTTGACGTTCAGTTCGTCGCGCGTGAAGGCGTTGGAATGAGTCCAGCCGGGAACTTTGCCGACGCAACCCGCCGAGCCGAGGACGATGCGCGCCCCGGTGCTTTCGAGGCTGGTCACGACGGCGGAATATTTTTCCTCATACCACTTGCCGTTCTCTTCATCGAAGGTGCGGTAGCGATGATCGTTCATGCCGTAGTTAAGGGTCGCGACGGTGGGATGAAAGCGGAGGCAGTCGTTGGTCATGCGGTGGAGGAAGCCCTCCGCCGTTTCGCCGCTCCAGCCGAACTGGCGCGCGGTGATTTTGAGCTCGGGCGTGCAGGCCGTGAGGTAGGTCTCAATGAGGCGCGAATACATTTTCTGCTCGGTGATGGAATCGCCGATGATGGCGAGCTGGTCACCGGGCTGGAGCAGCAACGGGCCGGGCGCGGGCGCGAGGCGCGGATTAAACTTGGCAAAATAGGCGTTGGTGGATTTGGGTTCGTATTGCAACGCGCGGGCGATGTCGGGCAGATTCAGGAGAACGAAAACCGCGAGCAGGCTGGCGGGGAGAAGGTGATGGTGACGAAAATTTTTCATGGGTGGAAAATAAAAGTTAAGATGATAACAGGCACTAGGATTTTGCAGGGTGGAGATTAGAAGGCGGTGCGGAAATGTCCAACCGATTTCTGCAAAGGGAGGCTGTTTTCCGATGGGCTGGCGGCGGAAAAATGTTTTGATTTAACCTCGGGCAAAATCCGGCCGATAGAACGAAACGATAACGCGCTGTCGCCCGACTGGACAATTTACCTGCCGCTTTGGGCTTGCGTTTTAGCGGTGCGAAATAAAAACTTGAGGTTCTATTATGCAAACACAAGACGCATCCTCTGAACTGTTGTTCAAACTTTGGCCGTGGGTTGAAGCCAATAAAAAAGGCCTCATCATCGGCGTGATCGCCGCCGCGTTGGCCGTAGCTGGCTATTCGTATGTCGCCGCGCAGCGCGGCGAGAACGAAGTCGCCGCCGGGGAAGCGCTGACGAAAGTGATGTTCAACGCCACGCCCGGAGTCACCGCGCCGCAGATCGCGGAGGCGTTTGCCACCGTCGCCGCGCAGCATCCCGGCACGGCGGCGGGTGAACGCGCGCAGTTGCAAGCGGCGGCGACGCTGTTCAGCGCGGGACAATATGTCGAGGCGCAGGCGAAATTCCAAAAATTTCTCGACGGGGACAATTCCGGCGGCGCGCTCGCAGCCACGGCGCAACTCGGGGTAGCCACCTGCCTCGAAGCGCAGGATAAGCCCGAAGCGGGTGCGGCGTATCAAAAAGTTGTCGGCAATTATCCCGGCACAGTCAGCGCCGAACTTGCGCGGCAGGCCGCCACGCGGCTCACCCCGAAATCGGCGATGGCTCCGGTAGTGGCTCCAGTCGCTCCGTCAAAATCTTAAAATGAAATTATCCATCATCGGCACCGGCTACGTCGGGCTTGTCACCGGAACGTGTTTCGCCGAAGTCGGCCACCACGTCATCTGCGTGGACAACGACGCGGCGAAAGTAAAAATGCTCCAAGCGGGCGGCATCCCGATTTACGAACCCGGCCTCGAAGAACTCGTCAAGAAACACGTTGCCTCCGGCCACCTCAAATTTACCAACAGCACTGCCGAGGGCGTGGAAAAATCCGATGTGATTTTCATCGCCGTGCCTACGCCGCCGCAGCCGGATGGCTCGGTGGATTTGAGCTACATCGAACGCGTCGCGCGCGACATCGCCGCCGCGATGACGAGCTACAAAATCGTCGTGGATAAAAGCACCGTGCCGGTAAAGACGGGCGAAAAAGTCACCGAAACCATCAAGCGCTATTGCCCCGCGAAAGTAGAATTTGATGTCGTCAGCAATCCTGAATTTCTCCGCGAAGGTTTTGCCGTCGGCGATTTGATGAAGCCCGACCGCGTCGTCATCGGCGTCGGTTCGCAACGTCCGGTGGCCGCGATGCGGGAAATTTACACGCCGTTCAACGCGCCCATCATCGTCACTGACATCAATTCCGCCGAACTGATCAAGCACGCGGCAAATTCATTTCTTGCGCTGAAAATTTCCTACATCAATGCCATCGCCAATGTTTGCGAAGCCGCCGGCGCGAACGTGCAGGAAGTCGCGCAAGGTATCGGCCTCGACGAACGCATCGGACGCCGCTTTCTCAACGCCGGCATCGGTTTCGGCGGCAGTTGTTTCCCGAAAGATTTGAGCGCGTTCATCAAGATCGCCGAGCAGATTGGCTACGATTTCAAATTGCTGAAAGAAGTGCAGCAAATCAACGCCGACCAGATGGATCGTTTCGTGAAAAAAATTACGGACACGCTCTGGGTTTTGCGCGACAAAAAAATCGGCGTGCTCGGACTTGCTTTCAAGCAGAACACCGACGACGTGCGCTCCTCGCCTGCGATTGATTTGTGCCAGCGTTTGCTGAAAGAAGGCGCGACGTTGCGCGTGCATGATCCGAAGGGCATGGAAAAAGCGAAGTCAATTTTGCCGAACGTCACCTACGTTGACGACATGAATGCCGTGGCCGAAGGCTGCGACGCGCTCATCGTCGCGACGGAATGGGACGAGTTCAAGCAACTCGATCTCGCCCGCGCGAAAAAAGGTCTGACGCATCCGATTCTGTTTGATGGTCGCAATCTCTTCGACCCGGCGGAAATGGAAAAGTTGGGGTGGATTTACAAGAGCGTCGGGCGGTAAGTTTTTAGTTTTGAATTCTTAATTTTTAGTTGCAAAGCGCCATGTCCGAATCCGCTTCAACTAAAAACTTAAAATTAAAAACTAAAAACTGCGTCGAAGTTTCAGCCGCGTTGATTTTCCACGGCGGTAAGCTCCTCATCACGCAACGCCACGCGACCGCGCACCTCGGCGGGCTGTGGGAATTTCCCGGCGGCAAACGTGAGGCGAGCGAGACGTTTGAACAATGCCTTGTCCGCGAAATCCGCGAGGAACTCGGTGTGGAAATTTCCGTCGGCAAATTATTCGAGGACATTTCCCATGACTACCCGGAAAAATCCGTGCGCCTGAAATTCTTTCTGTGTGAATTGATTTCCGGTGAACCGCAGCCGCTGGATTGCGCAGCAGTGAAATGGATTGAAAAATCAGAACTCGGCCAATTTGAATTTCCCGCCGCCGACGCGCAGTTGCTGGAGAAATTGCAATCGTTTGCTTTTTGAATTTTTGCCGACCGGCAAAATTTTCAGCGGGGCGAGGTAGGGCGCGTCGCTCCGCGCGCGCCGGGATTGGTCAGGCAGACGACGGCGCGCGCGGAGCGACG
>JANYCI010000325.1 GCA_025360325.1 Limisphaerales bacterium
CCGCCGAGAAATAAGCCAAATGTGGTGTTGGCCATTGTTCCATTTGTCGTGTTACCAAAATCAGCGACTACATAATTTGCGCTGCTGTTCGTAATTGATGAATCTGTTTTGAGCCAAAGACTCAAAGTTTTGTCCGATGAACCGGAAGGTAATGAGGTGTTTGTAGCCGTTATCATGTAGCCGCTTCCGTTAAAGTAGTAAGCAGAATTGGGATTACCGAAACGGTCAGAACATAGTGTCGCTCCAAGGTTAGAAAAATTGTAACCACTGTAAGTTGCTTCAAACGTGCTGCCATTGAACGGATGGTAGGCAACGAGTCCATTGGTCAGCCAGCTTTGCGCGTTGGCATTGGAAATCAGCAAAACGAACGCGGCAAGCGCGGAGAGAGTTGTTTTAATTTTCATGTTCAAACGAGGTTCACCCAGTATTTTTCGCCATTATTTGCCGACAGGATGAATTTGCTTCCGGCTTCATCCAAGAAAATCGTCCCTGCCGATATGCGAGGAGTAATAGCGCATTGAAAGCTGGCGTCCCAATTTTTTAGCGCTCCTTCACGCATGGCGGTTTCGGCGTCCATTGCATCTTGAACTTTAGGGTGTATTCCAGCAAGGGAAGACATAAGTTTTTCCCGCCAGTCGGTAACGGTGAATTTCAGTGCGTTTATGAGAATAGTTTTCATTTTTGTTCCCGCAGTTGTGTGTTCCGGCGGCATGGTTGCAAACTTGGCGTAACGGCGCAAGGGAAACGCTATCATTCGTTGGGTGTCTGGTGATTAGGGGCGCGGCTACTCTGACAGGGTGCCAAAATCCACCACAGGCAAACCGCTGATTGCACGATTGCGGGAACTGCGGAAAAGCCATGCGCTGACACAGGAAAAGTTTAGCGAACTTTCCGGCGTGGCCTACAAGTATTACCAACTCATTGAAGGCGGACACCGCGTAGATTTGCGGCTGTCCACGTTGGAAAAACTGGCGAAGGCTTACGGCATTGGCGTTCACGAACTGCTTGCGCCGAATTTCCCAAAAATCCGCGCGGCGAAAATTCCCGCCAAAAAAGCCAAGCGTTGAATCAATCGGTTTGCGCGGGCAATCCTGGGGTGCGTCCACGGCGCGGGCGCGGCGTTGCGGCGTCAGTTGTGCGGCGACGGCCACGCGCGGCGGGTGTGGCTGGTATGCGGGGAACGAACTGGCGGCAAGCGCGGGAATCAGGGGCAAGACTGGTGGGTTATTTTTTTGCAGCCCCGTGCTTAAACATTTTGTGCGCGAGTTTGCCGACGTTTTCCGATTTGAACTGAACACCAACCTTGTCTCTGGCTTTGTCGAAAGTCATGCGTTCCACGTTGGCGAGAACAAATTCTCTCACCTGTCTGCGAACATTCATGTTTTTCGACAGGTCTGCCAAGGTCGTTGAAGCAAATTCTGTTGCTGCCATTTTTTGTTTTGCGATGATTTTGGATTCCGTGATTTCCATTTCGTCTTTGAGTCTGTCGGCTTCGCGTTCAAGCTCGCCTTGCTTTTTCACCATCGCAACGGGATTGACGCCCGCCTCAAACATGGCGTTCGTGATTGTTGCAATCTGACGTTCAACTTCTTTGAGTTGCCCGCTCAATGTTTGCACCCGCTCGGCAACGCCGTTTTCGTCGTCAAAAAACTTGTGCGCGTTTTCCCCCACCAGTTTCAAAAAGAAAAGCTCAATCGGCTCGTATCGCATGGATGGCGCATTGCAGCCAAGCCCTTTGAGTTTGCCCCAGCAGGTGTAATACTTTCGTGCCGCGCCTTTCTTGTTGCTGTTGACCATATACATTTTCGCGCCGCACTCACAGTAGGCGACACCAGAAAAGAGATTGCCAATGCAGTCTGTCTTTGCGGCCTTCTTGCCATTGCCGAGTTTGCCTTGAACACGAAAAAACAAGTCCCTGCTAACAATGGCGGGGTAGTAGTTTTCGATTGGCTCACCGGCCTTGGTTCTGCGGTAGTAGCTCCCTGACTCCGCGCTCTGGCAGACGTGCGGTTGAAATTCACCAATCACGGCGCGGGAATGAAGAAGCTGCGAAACGTAAGACGAATTCCAATCGCCTTGCTTGTCGTTGCGCTTGTCTCCCCATGTCGAAACTTTTTCCTGATTGAGCTGGCGCACAATCGTTGAAATGCCGTGGCCTTCGTCATACAGCTTGAAAATCCGCTTCACGATGCGAACCCGCTCGCTGATTGGTTTCCACGTTTGATTGTCAATCCAGCCGACGGCGCGCTTGGTTAATCGTTCGCCACTTTCAGCAAGCCGCTCGCGCTTCTTGCGC
>JANYCI010000009.1 GCA_025360325.1 Limisphaerales bacterium
CGTATCCATCGCATCGTGGCTGGCTTCGGGCAAAACGATTTCGAGACGCTCGGCGGACTGTTTGAATTGAACTTCGCCGCCGGCCAACGTCGTGGCGGACAAAACTTTTGCGGGAATGTTCGGCAAAGAAAAATTTTCGCCCGGCCATTTCAAAATGTGCAGGTAAATATTCTTGTCGCGAAAAGTGGAAACGCCCCAGTCGGCGGGGAGAAACGGCCCGCCGCGCGTGGTGTAAATGCTCTCGCCATATTTTTCCAGCCACGCGCCGATTTCGCGGAGCCGCGACACTTGAGCGTCGTCCACCTTGCCGTTGCGGTCGGGGCCGACGTTCATCAGCAAATTTCCATCGCGCCCGACCGCGCCGACGAGCAGTTGAATGTAATCTTTGAGCGGCTTGACCTTGGCGTTCGCGGAGTAGCCCCACGCACCGGCCATCGGGATGCACAATTCCCACGGACTCTGGTTATCGAAATCGCCGAGCGCGCCCCAGCCTTCGCGCGAGTGAAAATCTTCCGGCATCCCGGCGCGGCCATTGATGACGAGGTCGGGCTGTTTTTCGCGGAGCATGGAATAGACTTGATCGTGCTGCCAACTGAACTTGCCTTTGTAATGTTCCTTGTAAGTTCCTTTCGCGCCTTCAACCATCGGCCGCTTGACCCATTGCGCGCCCTGCCATTTGCCGCCGAACGAAAGCCAGTCCGTTTCGCCGCCGTCAAACCACAGCACGTCGAGTTGGCCATAGTTAGACAGCAGTTCTTTCATCTGGCGATGATACTGGTCACGCATCGCCTCGGCGCTGGGGCGCTGAATGTCTGGCAAAATGTAGCCGGGAAAACGCCAGTCCAGCGGCGAGTAATACAACCCAACGTGCAGCCCCGCGTCGCGCACGGCCTGCACATATTCGGCGACGAAATCGCGGTGCGCGGCGGACTGCACGCTCGTGTAAGTGTTCGTGCCGTCGGCGAAGAGCGCGAAGCCGTCGTGATGCCGCGAGGTAAGCACGGTGTATTTCATGCCTGCCGACTTGGCGATTTCCGCCCAGGTCGCCGGAGTGAAATTCGTCGGCACAAACTGTTCGGCGAACTTCGCGTATTCATCCACGGGAATCTGCTCGTTCCACTGCACCCATTCGCCGCGCGCGGGAATCGCGTAGATGCCCCAATGGATAAACATCCCGAACTTCGCCTCGCGCCACCACTGGAGGCGCGCGGGGGAATTGGTCTCGGCGATGACGGCGGCGTGAACCGGAAAATTCTGAATTGAAACCATCAAACCGAAAAACAGCGGGAGAAAGTATTTAAGACGTGTCATGGATGCAGTTTTAGAATGCTGCTCGTCGGCTGATGAAACAAGAAATTCCCAATCCCGAATACTCGTGATGCACGACTACTGTATTTGGTCTAAAATTTTTCATTCATCGCACCTAAACTCACAAAATGAAAAACACCCGCACTTATCCTTTCCGACTTTTGCTGCTCATCGCCGGATTGATGGTTCAAATTTCAAGCCGCGCCGACGTCCGCCTGCCATCCATTTTTTCCGATCACATGGTTTTACAACGCGCTGCCGCCGTGCCGGTCTGGGGTTGGGCCGAGCCGGGCGAAAAAATCACCGTCAGCATCGCGGGGCAAACCCGCAAGGCGACAACGGATGCTTCTGGAAAATGGAGTATCAAACTTAAAAAACTTTCCGCTGATGGTTCGCAAACCCTCACCGTGAGCGGGAAAAACACGATTGTAATTCGAGACGTTTTGATCGGTGAAGTGTGGCTGGCGTCCGGGCAATCCAATATGCAGATGTCGGTCAACGACGCGACAAATGCGTGGAACGAAAAAGCCGGTGCGAAGTTTCCGCAAATCAGAATGTTCACCGTCGCCCGGCGTCCGGCCACCACGCCGCAGACGAATTGCGAGGGCAAGTGGTTGGTTTGCGCGCCGGAAACCGTTGGCGGTTTTTCGGCGGCGGGATATTTCTTTGCGCGTGAGATTCATCAAAAATTAAATCTGCCCGTGGGCGTCATTCATTCCTCGTGGGGCGGCACGCCGATTGAAGCCTGGTCCAGCATGAGCAGCATGGAGGCAAAACCCGAACTCGCGCCAATCTTGAAAGTTTGGAACGACACGCTCAAAGTTCCCTACGACGCGCAAAAGGCGGAGACGGATTATGTCAGCGCGCTGGAAAATTGGACCAACAATGCGGCGAAGTTGAAGGCCGCTGGCAAGCCCGCGCCGCCCGCGCCGGAAAAAAAAGGTGACCCGCGCCTTTTCAAAAATTTTTCCGCGAATCTTTTCAACGGCATGATTGCGCCGATCACCGGCTACGCGATTCGCGGCGCGATCTGGTATCAGGGCGAAAACAATGCGGCAACCGATCTCGCGAAACTGTATTCCGCCCAGCTCTCGCTGATGATCCGCGATTGGCGGCAGCGCTGGGGCGAAGGCGATTTTCCCTTTGCGTGGGTGCAGTTGCCGAACTTTCATCCGCAGACCACGAACCCGGTTCCGACCAACTACAACAACTGGTGCGTCATCCGCGAGGAGATGTTGAAAACGCTCGCGGTGAAAAACACCGGCATGGCGATCACGTTGGATGTGGGCGAGGCGAATCAAATTCATCCGAAAAACAAACAGGCGGTCGGGCATCGGCTCGCGCTCTGGGCGCGGGCGAAAGTTTATGGCGAGAAAATTCCTTACTCCGGCCCGTTGCCCGATGGATACAAAATTAAGGGCGATAAAATTATTTTGTATTTCAAGCACACGGACGGCGGACTCGCGGCGAAGGATGGCGAGTTGCGCGGCTTTGCCATCGCTGGCGAGGATCACCAATGGCAATGGGCTAACGCGCACATTGACGGCAACAAAGTCATCGTCTCCAGCCCGGAAGTGAAATCGCCAAAAGCCGCGCGCTACGCGTGGGCGGCGAACCCGGACTGCAATCTTTTCAACGGCGTCGGCCTGCCCGCGACGCAGTTCCGCACGGACGATTGGAAATAGCCGTCGGCAAAAGAGCAGTCATACCGAGTTCTCGTGATTGTGCAAACCAGCCCAAATGCGAGCATCAGGATTAATCCATGATTACAACCAAGCCTCGCCGCCCGGCACTGCTTTTCAAGAGGGGATTCACTTTGATTGAACTGCTGGTGGTGATCGCGATCATCGCCATTCTTGCCGCGATGCTGTTGCCCGCCCTCGCCAAAGCCAAGGCCAAGGCTTACACCATTCAATGCACTTCCACCCTCAAACAAATCACGCTGGCGATCAATCTGTTTGCCAACGACAACCACGACCGGATGCCGTTCGGTGTGGACGCAAATAACAATCCCAGCGGCGGACTGGCCGGGGA
>JANYCI010000063.1 GCA_025360325.1 Limisphaerales bacterium
GGCGGCATATTCTAAAATTCATTCATCGAGCGGTTTGAATATGTAACGCGGGTCGTATTCCACGCCGAATTTCTCCAGCATCGCAACGTATTCCTCACGGAATGATTTCTTCGCATGATGCTTTTGCTGGTTCTCAATGTAACGAATCACCGTGCCAAGCTGGGAGCGGGAATAGGAAAATGCACCGAAGCCTTCCTGCCACGAAAATCTTCCGACCACCCAATGCTTCTCGTTGATGAATTTGGATGAACCGGCCTTCACGTCACGCACCAAATCGGACAACGCCGCGTCGGGGCGCAGGCCGATGAGCATGTGCAGATGGTCGGGCATATTGTTTATCGCAATCAATTTGTGGTTCTGCGCGGTGACGATGCCGGTGATGTATTTTTGCAATTCGTCGTTGTGATCGGGAGCAATCAGGTTTTGGCGGCCTTCGACGGCAAACACGACATGGATATAAATTTGCGTGTAGGTGTTTGCCATTTTGGTTTTGTGATATGTCGCTCCTACGGAGCTAGATTTATTTTGATTCTTGGTTCTACAAAGATGTCGCGCCTACGGCGCTTGCCAATTGGCGCAGAAGTTATTCTGCATTCTTCATTCATCCTTCTGCCTTTATTTTCACGGCACGGGCAGTTCATCAAAGATTTTCTGGATGACTGTTTCGCTGGTCTTTTCCTCGGCCTCGGCTTCGTAGGTGATGGCCACGCGGTGGCGCAACACGTCCATGCCGATGCTCTTCACGTCCTGCGGCGTCACGTAGCCGCGGCCCTTGAGGAACGCATACGCCTTGGCCGCCAGCGTCAGCGCGATGGTCGCGCGCGGCGACGCGCCGAGCTGGATGAAATCCTTCACCGCGATCTTGTAATGGTCCGGGTCACGCGTGGCGCAGACGAGGTCCACGATGTAATCCTTCACCTTGTCGTCCACGTAAATGTCGTTGATGACTTCGCGCGCCTTAAAAATTTGTTGCGGCGTGACGACTGCGTTGCAAGTCGGCGTGCCGGAAGTTTTCGCCATCACTTCGAGAATCTGTCTTTCTTCGGCGCGCGTCGGGTAGCCGATCTTCAATTTCAACATGAAGCGATCCACCTGCGCTTCGGGCAACGGATATGTGCCTTCCTGTTCAATCGGATTTTGCGTCGCTAAAACCAAAAACGGCTCTTCCAATTTGTAAGTCTGGTCGCCGATGGTGACCTGCTTTTCCTGCATCGCTTCCAGCAACGCGCTCTGCACCTTGGCGGGCGCGCGATTGATTTCATCAGCCAAAACCAGATTCGCAAACACCGGGCCTTTGCGCGTGGTGAAGCCGCCGGATTGCGGATTGTAAATCTGCGTGCCGATGACGTCGGCGGGCAACATATCCGGCGTGAATTGTAGGCGCGAAAATTTCACGCTGATGCAATTCGCCATGGATTTGACGGCCAGCGTTTTCGCCAAGCCCGGCACGCCTTCGAGCAAAACGTGGCCGCCCGCCAGCAAGCCGACGACCAGTCGCTCGGTCAAATAATTTTGGCCAACGACGACTTTGCCAAGTTCGTTAAACAGCGGATGCGTGAACGCGCTCGCTTCTTTTACCGCTTCGTTAATGGCGTTGATTCCTGTGCTCATGTTTTATTTTCTAAATTTTTTTTCGCGGACGACAATCAGACAAAAAGTTTATAGCGACGTTCAAATCCCGTTTGACTGGTGGGGCGAGCGTCCGCGCGAGCCGCTTATACCTGCGACGCCCGGCTCGCGAGGACGCTCGCTCCACCAGCGGCAAAAATTTTTACGCGCCCGGCAACACCGCCACCTGCTTCACTGGCAGCCAGCCGATTTTTCCCGCGCCATTCGCGACTTGCACCCAATCATCATGTCGTTCCAAAACTTTTAGCTCCGCGCCGTCGTGCAACGTGAACGCGCTCTGCGCCTCGGCAAACGGCCCGCTGCGCGCAGTGGTTTCTGCGCTCGTCACCACGGCGACGGCGGAATTAAAATGATTGGCCGCTTGCAACGCCAGCAACGCGCCGGAAAAAAGTGTGAGCGCAAAAAAAATCCAGGTGGCATTTTTTAATTTCGGAACCAGCGCAGGCCGCAACTGTCGCGCGGCTAGTAATGCCAGCGTAAGCCAGAAAAAAATTGCCGTCAGCAACGCGCCTTCGTTCAGCGTGAGAAAACCGAGCCAATTCTGCCAGCGACTTTCGTGCAGCGTCGCGCCGTGAACCTGGCTGCGGACGAACTGCAGATTCGCGCGGACATCCGCATCGCGCGGTGCGAGCTGCGCCGCCTGCCGATACGCGGCGATGGCTTGGCCGAGCTGGCCGGACTTGAATTCTGCGTTGCCCGCATTGAACCAAAGTGCGGGCGAGCGGACGCCGGTTTCCAAAATATTCGCGTAAGCAATGGCCGCGTTGGGAAATTTTCCCTCGGCGTAAAGCTTGTTCGCCGCTGAAAAATCGGCGGTGGTATCCGCTGCGAAAATATTCCCAGTTAATGTTAGCGTAAGCACCAAGAGGCCAAAGCGCCAGAGTGCGGCGGCCCTCCGCCGCTTTTCGGCGAACGCAATGAAATGTGCCATCCAGTTTTTCACGCCTTCACCTCCTGAAGTTCGCCGACGGTTTTTTTGAATTTTATGGCAATAGCCGCTAGTTCTTGCCGCGTTTGAATCGGCGCATAACGCGCCTGGTTGCAAAATTGAAAAAGTTCGTGAAGAGATTGCAGCGTCGCCGGGCTGATACCTAAACGAATGAGTCGCTGATCTACATCGGCTTCCGTGATGGCCGTGGCCGGGCAATCCAAACGCTCGCCCAATTGCTCTTGCAACAGCCGGAATAACATGGCGAAAAATTCATCCGATTTATTTTCGGTGGCAAATTTATTCAAGTCGCTGGTTCCGCCATGGACGAGTTGCGCCACGGCGCGGCGGCGGCGGAGACGCGGATTATTCGCGAGGTTGTCCGTGCGCTGGCGCCAAACGAACGCGGCGAGCAACGCCAGCACCGGCACGGTTTGCAGCGCGAGAAATTTCGGCTGGGCGATCAGCGGGACGGCTTTTCCATCAATTTTCCCAAGGCTTTCCTTGATCGGAAAAATGTCCGCCACCGGTTTTTCTTCCGCCGCATTTTTATTTCCCACCACGTTTGGCAACGGCGAGGCACCCGCCGCGCGCACAGTCAGCGGCACGGCGGCCTGCGTGAGTGTGTGATACTGGCTATCGTTGGGGTTGAAAAAGGGAAACGTCACCGGCGGCAGTTCATGGACGTCCGCGTTCAGCGGCGAGACGATCTGCTCGAATGTTTTCTGCCCGCGAAATCCAAGCGGGTCGCTCGTCTCCAGCTTGGCCGTGGGCGGAAAGGTTTTGAAATTCTGCCACGCCGTCTGCGTCGGCAGCGTGAGTGTATCCATGGTGCCGCTGCCGGAGATTTGCACGCGCACCGTTACCGGATCGCCCACCGTCACCGTGGTCGGCCCGGCGGTCGCAGTCAGCGTGAACTCGCCGATGGCCCCGTTGAAATTAGCCGGGCGATTTTCGGCGGGGAGCGGCAACGTCTCGACGTTCACGGCTTCAGTGGTCAGCGTGATCTGCCGTTGTTCGCCGAAAGGGCCGTTTGGGATGATGATGATGAGGCTGGCGGTGAACGGGCCGAGCGGATACGCGCCGGTCTTCACCGCCGTCAAAGGTATGCTCAAGGGAATGACGTTGAAAATGTGGCTGCCGATCTGCACGCGGTGCCGTTGGTCGGGCAGCTCCACAGTTTTGCCGGTGCTGAAACCGTCGTGGTTGGCGCTGTTGAGTTGGAAGTTGCCCGCTGGCTGCACCTCTTCGCGCAAAAAAAGATCCAGCCGCATGACGGCAGATTCGCCGGTGAACATTTTTAGTTTGGGAAAAATTAATTTCAAGAACGCAATCTCGTTTCCTGAATTCACCGCTTCCGCCGATGGCGCGCTGGGCTTGCTGATTTTTATTTTCAGCGGCTCGGTGGTCAACGGTTGCCCGCCGACATCCGCTGTCAGTGCGGGAATGGTGAACTCGCCCTCGCGCTGCGGCTGCACGGAAAAAGAAATTGTTATCGTGGAACTCATCGCGCCGTTCACGATGTTGATATTTCGCGAAGTGCCAATCTGAATGAACTGCAGTCCGTCCACGTTTGGCGTGGGCACGTTTCCGGGCGAGCCGCCCACGAACGTCAGCGCGAGCGTCGCGCTTTCGCCGAGCGTCAGCGCATCACGATCCAGTGTGGCGGTGAAGGCCGCCGCGCCCGCCGTCGGCGCGAGCAGCGCGATGGCCAGCAACAACACTAATGTTTTCAGGGTGAACCGCATTTTTATCCGTCGAATCTGACAGGCGACGGGCGCAAATGTTCACAGATTTTTCGACCGGTGAAAATGTAAAATTACAGACGAAACAATTTGCTTGTGGAATAATTGAAGCGGGATAAAACTGATTCACCGCTCAAAAAAGTTTAATTATCAGCGACCAAGGAATGTTCCCATGAATCACTCAATCACACTTCAGATTTTGCGCTGTGCCGCCGCGCTGGTGCTTTTGGCCGCAACGGCCAAGGCCGCTGATGTGGCGGCGGTGCCAGCGAAGGAAATTGCCGTGGGCGACCGCGCACCGGCGTTCACGCTGAAGGATCAAAACGATCAGGAATTTTCGCTGGCGACGATGATAAAAAAAGGGCCGGTGGCGGTGGTGTTTATCCGTTCAATTGATTGGTGCACCTATTGCCAACTCCAGACCGTTCAACTCTCGGACGCCCTGCCCGAAATCCAAGCTGCGGGCGGACAGGTGGTGGTGGTGTGTTACGACGTGCCGGAAAAAGTGAAGCGATACACTCATCGCCGAAAAATAAAAGTCCCGGTCTTATCCGATGCCGACAGCCAGACGATTGATGCGTATGCGATTCGAGCGATAACCGGAGCGGGCGATCAAACCGGTTCCGCCCAACACGGAACGTTCGTGATTGATAAATCGGGGATCGTCCGCGCGAAACCCTATTTAACTTCGTTTGACGGACGCGCGGCGGTGGATGCTTTGGTGAGTGCGCTCAAGGAAGCCGGTAAATCTAACTAGGAAAATCATTATGAAGACATGGAAGTTATTCGTTAAAAAAATAGCGGTGACGGTTTTATTCGTCGGCCTGTTCACGCCCGCCAGCCAAGCCAATACTTTATTCAAAGCGACCAACGTCAGCCCTAATCCCACGCTGACGAATGAATTTTATCTCACCGCCACGAACATCACCACGAGCATCAATGGCACGAACGTGAAGGTGCTGATCTACATGGATGATCCTCCCGGCGGCGGCGGCGCGCCGAAGCAGATGCCCGGTCCGCTCATTGAGGCGAACGTCGGGCAGACCATCGTGTGTCATTTCAAAAACAAACTCACCAATAACGTCGAGGGCGCAACGGTTCACTGGCACGGCATCGAATTAGATAACGACAGCGACGGCACGGGGTGACGCAGGACACAGTTTTTAATGGGCAGACTTATACCTACCGGTTTGTCGTCACGCGCCCCGGATTGTTTTGGTATCACTCCCACATGATCCCCGGCACGACGACGTTTGGCGGGATGTATGGGCCGATCATTGTTCATGACGCCAATGAGACGGCGCTCATCGCGGCTAACGTTTTGCCCTCGACGAACTACACCTTTCCGTTGGTGCTGTCCGACATCAGTTTCACTAACGGCACAGTGGGGAAGGTGGTTAATGGAACCAACTACAGTCTCAACACGCTGATTCAACTGTGTGAAAACAGTATCTTGGTCACCCCCGTTACCTTTCCTTTTGATATGTGCGGACCCGCCGGGCGGCCGGGCGATGTCTTTTTGTGTAACGGTTCCGTGCCTAATCGGGCCGGCACTTTTTGCACGCCGACGCCCAGTTCTGCGCCGGTGTTTTACATCGGTAAAAACCAGCGGGTTCGACTACAACTTTTCAACGCGACGATCTCCCGCAATAGTTATCTGACGCTGCGCTATCCGTGTAGCAATCCTACGGGCAACACCAATCTCTATCACGTCGGCGGGCAAGGCGGGTTGCTAGACAGCGCGGTTTTGGAAGGCGGGGTGGTGGGCGGTTACAATTTTCAGTATAGCAAAGGAACCATCAATCTCGGCTCTGGCATGAGGTCGGACGTGATGTTTTATTCTTCCGGCAACAATGGCGACGTGATTCAACTCGTCGGTAATCCGCTGCCGGGGGTTAGCCTTTGGAATCTTAGCCCGAATTTTCCGACGAATTATCCCGTCGCATTTTTTGTGATCACCAACAGTGCCACCACCAATTTAGTGCTCGCCTCCGGTTCGCCCATATTGACTGCGGTTGGAGCGACGAATGAAAACCTGCGCCTGTTGAACACAAATACGCTGACGTCGCCACCGTATTATGCGCTCGGCTCGCAAAGCAGCACGATTCAATTTTTTAATCACATCCCTAGCAACGGAGTGACGGCTGGACCAACCATCGGCGGCTACGCAGCCACCGCACTCGATGGCAACAGCGGCTTTGACAGTTGGCCGAGCGTGCCGCATCCACCCACGGCGCTCTGGGCAAAAATTGGCACGGTGCTGCAACTGGCCATCGCCAATAATACCGGCGCCGGTGGCGCTGGCGGTGCAGTGCATCCCTTCCATCTCCACGGCTTCTCGATGCAACCGGTCAGCATTTTCACCTCGAACCTGCAAACCAATCTCTACAATTTTTCGAACAACCAGTTTGTAGATACGTTGGACATTCTGCCGGGCGAAGCGCTGGTGTTCCGCATCAAGCTACAAGACCGACCTATCATTGCGGACAGCGCCACGGGTGGTCCGGCAGCGTTGGCAACCAGTGCCCCGACTGGCGGGGGTCTCGGCCGCTGGTTGATGCACTGTCATATTTTTCTACACGGCGCGATTGGCATGATCAGCGAACTCGTGGTGGTGCCGAATAAATTCACCCGGCTCGTCGGTCCGCAAGCGGGCACGAACAGCGTGCTGCTCGCCGCCGGTTCTGGTGTTCCGTGGACGGCCACTAACAATGTGCCGTGGTTGCATTTGTTGTCCGGCTCCGGCTCCGGCGCGGGCAATGACACCGTATTATTTTCCTACGACCCCAATCTCGGCGCGCCGCGCGTCGGCACGTTAGACGTGGGCGGAGCCACCGTGGAAGTGACGCAAGCAGGCACAAATTATATTCAAGCTCCCGGCCCAGTCACAATTCTCACGACCAACGTCAATCAGCCAGTCGGCATTGCGGTGGATGGTGATGGCTATGTGTTTTACGCCGACAGCGGGAACCACGCGCTCAAGCGTTGGAATCCCTCTTCCAGCACCGTCACCACGCTGGCGACTGGCGTCGGCACGCCGCAAGGAATTGCTCTGGACGGTTTGGGAAATGTTTATTTCGCAGATTTCTTCAGCACGGTCGTCAAGAAATGGTCGCCAGATACTTTCTCGGTGACATCCGTTTTCACCAACACCTCGACCGGAGTTTCTGGTATGGCCACAGACGGTGCTGGCAATGTCTATATCACCGACCCCAGCGACCACGCCGTCAGGAAATGGTCGCCTTCCACCGGCACGCTCACCACTTACACGACCAATGGACTAGTTAACCCGCGTGGCGTGGCGGTGGACGCGCTGGGCAATCTCTACGTTTCCGACACCACTGACAACGACGTAAAAAAACTTGGATTCAGATTTGTGTCCCCATTCTTCATTCCCTACTGGAACACTTTGGTCTCGTCCAGCTATCTGAACTCACCGTGGAATCTGGCGGTGGACGATGGCGGGAATATTTACATCGCCGATGGTTTGCATAATGCCATCAAGCGCTGGAACGCCGACGATGGCACGGTGGACACCTTGGTTGCATCCGGCCTCAACGACCCGACCGGTGTAGCGGTGGACAGCACTGGCAATGTTTTCATTTCCGACTTCGGCAACAATCGGGTGAAGGAATTGCCCTACGCCTTTCTGGATCCGAGGCCGCAATATGAACCGGCTGAACTGACGATTGATAAGTTGCCGGGCATCGTTTTGCCGACGCAAAATCTATTGGCACCGTTTGTCCCGACGCCGAACGCCGCGTGGATTTTTTACGGCGGCTCGACAACTGGCGTTGTGCAATTCGCCGTCACCGCCAACACGGGCGCGCCGCGTTCGGGAACTTTCACCGTGCTCGGCACCAACATCACCATCAATCAATCCGGCAGTTATTTTGCGCTGGGCACGACGAATCTTTTGGTCGGCCCAATCGCGGGCAGCAACACGGTCACGGCGGCACTGATTCCCGCGAGCAGCAATTGGGTGGCATCCGTCACGACCGCGTGGTTGCATCTGCCGATTGCTTCCGGCTCCGGCAGCGCAAACATACTTTTCACTTATGACGCCAATGCCGGGGTCACGCGTGCGGGCAAACTTATCATCAACGGAAAAACCGTGACCATCACGCAAGCAGGCTCAACGTATGTGCAGGCTCCCGGCCCGCTGACTTCGCTCGTCTCCACGGGCTTGGCGCAACCGTGGGGCGTATCGGCGGATTTATTGGGCAATGTGATTTTCAGCGACACCAGCCACGCTGCCGTCAAACAGTGGACGCCCGTTCTCAACTCCGTTTCTCCACTCATCACCAGCGGGCTGGGATCGCCATACAACGTCGCGGTGGATAACGGCGGGAATGTTTTCGTCGCTGATTTCACCCTGCAAGCAATCATGAAACGCCGCGCCTCCGATGGTGTTCTCACCACCTTCGTGGATGACGCGCCCGCTACGCCCGCCAGCGTGGCGGTGGATATTTTTACGAATGTCTATTGGACTGGTCCCGCTGATGACGCCGTCAAGGAATGGTCGGCCGTCAGCAGCAACGTCGTCACGCTCGTCGCCACCAACTTGAACAATCCCTACGGCGTGGCCGTGGACGTCGCCGGCGGCATTTACATCGGGGACACGTTCAACCACGCCATCAAAAAATGGGATCCCGTCGCGAGCTCACTCACCACGCTCGCCACCAGTAAAACCCTCACGCCGCGAAATGTGGCCGTAGATGGATCAGGCAATGTTTACGCGGCCGACAGCTTCGGCAACAGCATCGTGAAGTGGGTCGCGGCGAATGGCAATTTGGTCACGCTCTCCGCTCCAGGTTTGAATATCCCCACCGGCGTGAGCGTGGACAAAAATCAAAACGTGTATGTGGCCGATTACGGCAACAACGCCATCAAGGAAATTCCCTACGCGTTCGTGGATGTTACTACCAAGTTTGAACCCTTCACGGCTGGCAGCGATTCATTGGGGGTGGTGGTGCCGTCGAATCAAAATCTCGCGGCGCCTTTCGCGCCGACCAGCAGCGTTCCGTGGGTGAACCTCACCGGCGTCGCTGGTGGCGTGGTCAGTTTCAATTACGCCGCCAACACCAACCTCTCCGTGCGGAGTGCGTTCATCACCGTGCTCGGTCAAAATGTTTCCGTGGTCCAAGACGGCGCGCCGCCGGTGCCAGTTTTTACCCAGATCAACGCACTCACCAACGGCGTATTTCAGTTGAGCTTCACCAACGGAATCCGCGCTGGAGTTTACAGCGTGCTATTCAGCACCAACCTCCTCACGCCGCTCGCCAGTTGGCCCGTCATCGGCACGGCTACCAACAACGGCGCGGGCGTCTGGCAGTTCACGGACTTTGGCGCGAGCAACCAGACGCGCTTTTATCGGATTCGTTCACCTTGAAAAAATCCATGAAGCCAACCCTGTTCACGTTCATCACGCTGACGATTTTTTTGACAGCGTTTTGTGCGCACGCCACCACTTACAGTCAGCCAGTCGGGGTCGATACGTTCGTCTCTTCCGGTGAGCCGAACGCGAATTTTGGCACGCGCGGGGGAATGGAAATCGCCGCACCCACGGCGTCCCAGCCCCGCACCCAGATGACGTTGCTCCGCTTCGACGCCGCCGGTTTGCAGGCCACCTTTGATGCCGACTATGGCGCGGGCAACTGGCTCGTCACCGCCGCGTCACTCACGCTTTTTTCCAGCGTGTCCATCGCTGGCCAGCAGCCCGGCAACGCCAGCTTCAACCGGATCGCCGCCGGTGGCTTCGAGTTTGATCTGCTGGGAAATGATGATTGGAATGAAGAGGGAATCACCTGGAACACCTTGCCCAGCATTTTACCCGGCAATAACAATGGCAACACGCTGACCTCGCTCGGCGCATTTTTTTGGCCCGCCGCTGGCCAGCCCAGTTCGACTTGGACCCTCAACCCGGACGAGAATTTATTTCAGAAAATTTCCAATGGCGAACTGCTGACACTCTTGGGCCAGCCCACCGTCGGCAGCACTGTGGGGTATTTGTTCAACACGCAGACAACCGGCGCCCGGGCGTTACTGAATGTCACCGCCGAGGCGGTCCCGGAACCGGCGAGCATTACGCTTTTGATCGGCGGCCTGTGCGCTATTGGGGCTTCAAGATTTTTCCGACGGTAGTGGCACCGGCGTCTCACCTGTGAGTTGCAATGGTAGCGACCGTTACAGTTTGTGCGCCACGACAACCTCACTGATTTTTTTGAAAACACGTTCCTAAACCCGAACTCTGAAGTAGGGAATGGTGGGTGTTGGAGCCGCGAACCACCTCGTAGCGCAGACTGGCAGTCTGCGGTGTCGCGGATTGGCAATCCGCAGGGCGTGTTTCGTCCAAGTGCGCCGGATTTTTTTGACGCCTCGCTCCGTGGTGCTGCCCTGCCGACTGCCAGTCGGCGATACCGCAGGTTACCAACCTGCGCTACATCTGCGCCGGCCTCGCTACTTCGGAGTTCGGGCTAAATCACAGACCAGCCACCCGCCCCGCTACGCCAACTTGACTTTGACCTTATGTCCTTTGATTTCTGCGCGGTTTAATTTCGCGATGATGCCGTTCGCGTGTTCGCTTGCCACGTCCACGAACAAATGTTTTTCGCGCACATCCACCTTGCCAACGACTTTGCCCGGCAGCCCGGTTTCGCCCGAAACCGCATTGACCACATCAATCGGTGTGACGCCCTGCGTTTCGCCGAGGCTCATCCACAAACGAGTTTGTTCCGGCGGCGTTGCGCGGCTCACTTTTATCTTCGGCCCCGCATCAGCGGCGACCACAGCTTTCGGCTTGATGAATAATTTTGACGGCTCCGGCTTCACCGAGGCTAAAATTTCTTCATCGGAAAAAGTTTTCACCGTTTCAGCGCCAGCTTCGACCGGCGGCTTTATTTCCGCCGCCGGAATGTTTTTTTTTACCACCGGTGCTGCATCGCTTTTCCACGGGGTGGCCTTGGATTTTTTGGGATCGGCAAAAGCGACTTCCGTTTTTGGGCCAAAACTTTTTGGCCGCGCGGGCACGGGGCTGGGCGCGAGACCGCGCGGCGGACGATCTTCAAACCGACCGGGACGGTCGTCACGGCGTTGCTCAAAATTCGGACGCCGGTCATCGCGGAAATTTCCACGGTCGCCGCCGCGATCATCACGATACGCCGGGCGTTCGCGGCGATCATCGAACCGCGCGGGCGGACGTTCTTCACGTTCCGGGCGATCATAATTTTCTGTCTTCGGCGCGGCCTTGGCCGCTTCGCCGCTCTGCAACAAATGGATCAACGCCGACGCGATGTCCGTGGAACTGTGGCCTTCTTCGAGCAGGCGTTCGATCACGCGATCGTGCTTTTGAAATTCGCCGCTCGTGAGCAACGCGCGGAGTTTTTCCAAGAAAACATTTTCGCGCGCTTCGGAAACTTCATCCGCCGTCGGAATTTTGCCGCGCTGAATCCGCACGTTGGTGAAGCGCTCAATGTTGCGGATCTGAAATAATTCGCGGCCCGGCACGAGCGAAATCGCGCGGCCGCTGCGCCCCGCGCGCCCGGTGCGCCCGATGCGGTGAACGTAATCTTCTGGGTCATAAGGCAGATCATAGTTGAACACGACCTGCACATCATCCACGTCAATGCCGCGCGCGGCGATGTCCGTGGCCACGAGAAATTCGAGGCCGGACTTGCGAAATTTATTCATAACGCGGTCGCGTTGCGCTTGCGTCATGTCACCGTGCAAACGGTCCGCCTGATAGCCGGCAGCTTCCAAATGATCTACGAGATCATCCACCATGCGCTTGGTGTTACAGAAAACGATGCCGAGCTTGAGATCAAAAATATCAATCAGCCGCGTGAGCAAATCCATTTTATAACGGCGGTCCACTTCATAATAAACCTGATCCACCGTCGGCACCGTCATGGCCTTCTGCTCAATCTTGACGCTCTGCGGCTCGCGCGAATTTTTTTCAATCAGATCGCGAATCGGCTTCGGCATCGTGGCGGAAAAGAAAACCGTCTGCCGTTCTTTCGGCGTCGCGGCGAGAATCAATTCAATGTCCTCGCGGAAACCCATGTTCAACATCACGTCCGCTTCGTCGAGAATCACCATCTTCACGCCGGTGAGTTTCAACGTGCCGCGCCGCATATGATCCATCACACGACCCGGCGTGCCGATGACGATTTGCGCGCCTTGTTTCAGACCGAAAAGCTGACGGTCGTAAGATTGTCCGCCGTAAATCGGCAGCGAATTCACGCCACGTTTGAAGAACGAAAGTTTGTGAATTTCTTCCGACACCTGCACGGCGAGTTCGCGCGTCGGGCAAAGAATCAGCACCTGCACTTCGCGTTTGGTGACATCCACTTTTTCCACGGCGGGCACGCCGAACGCAGCGGTTTTGCCGGAGCCGGTCATGGATTGGCCGACGATGTCTTTGCCCGTGAGCAGGACGGGAATCGCGGCGGCCTGAATCGGCGAGGCTTGTTCAAAGCCCATTTTTTCAATGGCCTTGAGCAGTTCGGGAGAAAGTCCTAATTCGGAAAAAAGTTTTGGCGTCATAAAATTTGTCTATTCGACAGTGTGCAGGATAGCCAATGTTCGGAAACAAAGAGAGACAATTCTTTAGCGGTGCGTCGAGCGCAGGTCGGCAGCCTCCGAATCAGACGTTGCCACCAAACCCTGCGTTCATCACCGCGCCACCGTGCCTTCAATCTGTCCGTGCGGCTCATCCGTCGGCACAAATAGTTCGCTGCTATTTTCCAAGCCAAACGGCGCAAGGTTGATTAATAGGCAGTGTTGGTTGGGCATCGCGAGATGCACCTTGGAAATTTCCGGTGCGACTTTCAACGCCGCCTCGCCCATCTGGAACAAAGTGACTTGCACCGACGGGCTGAAATTTTTCGCAAACGTCGCCAGCATCGCCGCGAGAATTTTTTCATTCGTCACGGAGTATTTTTTTGGTTTCCGCGAGTAAGTCCACGTCGCTTTTAGTTTGGTGGCGAAGATGCGGTCGCTCGTTTCCGGCAGCGTGGTGAACTCGTCGCGCAAAAAATTCTCGAAGCCAGAGCCGGTGGATTTCAGGATCAGCAAATCTTCGATGCCAGATTCAACCTGCGTTTCCTTTTTGGTGCAGACGATTTTCACGAACGGTTTCGCCGGACTTTTTTCCGTGAACGAATGAGCGTGCGGTTTACCATTTACTGAAATCCGCGCCCAGCAACGTTCGCTCAAACTAATTTCCGCGCGCTTGACCTGTGGATAGGTTTTCAAAAAATGTTCGCCGAGCACTACGCCAAACTCCTCACTCTCCGCAC
Source organism: Limisphaerales bacterium (assembly GCA_025360325.1). Classification (GTDB taxonomy): domain Bacteria; phylum Verrucomicrobiota; class Verrucomicrobiia; order Limisphaerales; family UBA11358; genus UBA11358. The sequence goes on from JANYCI010000063.1 coordinate 13,602, forward strand.
CGAGTTTTTTCTTGGCGAAAATGTTGACGGTGTTTTTCATGGAATCCGTCGCCACCACGAGCCGGTTGTCCGCCTGCGTGTAGGACGCGTCAAAATTGCCAGACAACCCAACCTCGACGGTGAGTTCCTTGACGGAATGTTGCTGGCCGTGGCGGGTGATTTTCATGACGCGCACGCGCGCCTTGCCGTATTGATGTTGGATGAGTTTCATGTCGCTTTCCTCGTTTGAAGTCCTATCTTAAACCCAGATTTAAGGATGACACGCTAAAAATTGCATGGCTGAAAATAAAAAATTTTCGCTCGCGGAATTGAACGAACTATCGCCGAAAGATTTTGTGAAAACCATCGGCCCGGTGTTTGAACATTCGCCGTGGATCGCGGAAATCGTCGGTGAACAAAGGCCGTTCGCGGGTATTGAAAAATTACACGTCGCACTTTGCGAAACGGTGAAAAATTCTGCCGAAGCAAAACAACTCGCCTTGATCTGTGCGCATCCTGATCTCGTCGGCAAACTCGCATTGGCTGGTCAATTGACGCGTGAATCCACCGGCGAACAAGCGAGCGCAGGTTTGACGCAGTTGACGCCGGAAGAGATTTTGTTATTCCAAAAGCAAAACGCCGCCTACAAAAATAAGTTTGGATTTCCGTTCGTCATCTGTGCGCGGCTGAACAAAAAGGATGTGATTCTGAATGGCTTTGAACTGCGTTTGAAAAATTTGCCCGCGCAGGAAGTTAAAACGGCGCTTGAAGAAATTTTCAAAATCGCGGAACTTCGGCTCAAGGATTTAATTGTTAATTAATTTATGCCCGCCAAATTAAGCACGCATGTTCTCGACACGGCGCACGGCTGCCCGGCGAGCGGAATGAAGATCGAACTGTGGTCGCTCGACGGCGAAGACCGCACGTTGGTCACGACCACGAAAACAAATCCCGATGGCCGCCCGGAAATGCCGTTGCTCGCGGCGGATGAAATGGTGGCGGGGCATTACGAAATCATTTTCTACGTTGGCGATTATTTTGCCGCCAAGTCGGCGAACCTCCCGAAGCTTCGGTTTCTCGATAAAGTTCCCGTGCGCTTTGGCATCGCCGATGCGGGCGCGGGCTATCATGTGCCGTTGCTGTGTTCGCCGTGGGCTTACTCGACTTATCGCGGCAGTTGAGCGGAAGAATTTTCGCCGAGCAGAAGCTGTTGCGCTTTTTCTAAATTCACTTCGAGGCCAAGAACTAAAACTTGGTCATTGGTTTGCAGATCATCTTCGGGGCCGGGATTGATCAGGTTTGTGCCGTTGCGTTCGATGGCGACGATGCTCGCGCCGGTCTTCGTCCGTAATTCCAATTCGCGGATAAAACGTCCTCGGGCGGGCGCGGTTTCGGTGATGAGAAAGTTTTGCAGCTTGGCGTCTTTCAACAAATTTTGCAGGGGCGCGGGCATGGCGGTTTCCTTGGGCAAAGCGGTCTGGGCAAAGGTTTCATGCAAGGCGACCTGCGCTTTGGAATAAACTTTCACGAACGAGCGCCAGAGTAAAAAAGTGAGGCCGGCGAGGATGAGCAGCAGCGCGATCAAAATTTCTCCCGACGGCAGCAGCGGTGCGCTCAAGGCGAAAATGAGCAGACCGAGACCGATGGCGCCGGCCAGTGGCACGGTGGTGGAAATGACGGCGGTGATCTGCGCGGCGCGGGCGTCGTCGGGCATTTGTTTCACCCGCAATTCGGCGAGTAACATTCCGAGTGCTTCCAGTTTCCGATACGTCGCGATGAGCAATGGCATGGCCAAAAATACGGCGGCGAACCAGAGCGCGGCATCAATGCCGGTTTTGCCCAGACGAAATTGTTCCAGCCAAGCGGGTGGTTGCCGGGAAACAAAAACGGCACCGAGAAAAATTCCCGCTGTGAGAATGACGTTCAAGGCCATTTGCAGCGTCCAGCGGCGGATGAAATGCGCGGCCATGTTTTTCTGCTGACCTTCGCCTTTTTTGCCAAGCCAGGTGGTGTAAAGTTCGAGCGAGTTGATGATGGAACGCGGGGCGCGGCGGTCGAATTGCGTCACGAGTCCGTCAGAACTTTTGATGAGATACGGCGTCAATAAAGTGGTGATGACGGAAACCATCACGGCAATCGGATAAAGAAATTTACTCGTCACACCGAGGTTCAAACCGAGCGCGGCGATGATGAAGGAAAATTCGCCGATCTGCGCCAAACCCATGCCCACCCGCAACGAAGTCCGCGTGTCATTGCCGGCGATGAACGTCCCAAACGAGCACGTCACGACTTTGCCGATGACGACGGCGACGGTGATGATGAGGATCGGCAGCCAGTATTGGACGAGCAAGGCGGGTTCAATCAACAGGCCGATGGAGACGAAAAAAATCGCGCTGAACATATCGCGCACCGGGGCGATGAGTTTTTCCACCTGATGAATTTCTCGCGCCTCGGCGATGACCGCGCCGATGACGAACGCACCGAGCGCGATGCTGTAACCGAGTTTCACCGCGAGCAGCGACACGCCGAAACACAGGCCCAGCAACGTGATGATCATCATCTCGTTGTTCTTGAATTTCGCCACATAACCGATCAGGCGCGGCACGGTGAGCAAGCCGACGACTAACACGACGGTCAGAAAAATTCCCAGTTTGCCGAGCGTGAGGCCGACATCGGCGACGCTCAAACTGCCTGTCATCGCGATGCCAGATAGCAGCGCAATCATGGCGATGCCCAAAATGTCCTCGATGATCAGGATGCCAAAAATCAGTTGGGCAAAGCGTTCGCGCATTTTGCCGAGGTCGGCCAGCACTTTGATGATGACGGTCGAGGACGACATGGACAGCATCGCGCCGAGAAAAATTCCATCCATCGTTCGCCAGCCAAACCAGCGGCTGATTTGGTAGCCGACGCAAAATAAAAGTAAAATTTCCAACATCGCCGCGATGAAGGCGGGCGCGCCGACGCGCTTTAATTTGCCGAGACTGAATTCCAATCCGAGCGAAAACATCAGCAGAATGACGCCCATTTCCGAGAGCGTCTTGATGGTGTCTTCGTCGTGGATGAGCGGATACGGCGGCGTGTGCGGGCCGATGATGACGCCCGCCAAAATATAGCCCAGCACCACGGGCTGCTTGAGCCGATGGAAGATGAGCGTGACCAATCCCGCCGTGATCATCACGACGGCGAGGTCTTGTAAAAAAGCGAGGCTGTGCATGACCGTTAAAACTTCGTCGAAGTTTTGCAGATGCACGGCAAACTTGCAAAGCGAGGCGCAAAATAATTTCAAAACGCCGGGCTGACAAGTCGTCGCGCTTCGTGTAATTATTCGCATCCGAATGATCAGTCATTCCGCCAAAATTGTTCAGCAGCGAATTGGAGCGCTCGCAAAAATCACCGAAGAACCGGGTCGCATCACGCGCACATTCGCCTCACCCGCGATGCGCCGCGCAAACGAACTAGTTGGCGCGTGGATGCGTGCAGCAGGTTTGGAAGTGCGCGTGGACGCGGCTTTTAATCTGCTGGGGCGCTGGAATTCCACGCAACGCGGCGCGAAAACTTTTTTGCTCGGCTCGCATCTCGACACCGTGCGCGACGCGGGAAAATATGACGGGCCGCTTGGTGTTTTGACGGCGATTTCCGCCGTGGAATTGCTGCGTGAACGCGGCGTGAAATTACCTTTCAACGTGGAAGTCGTCGGCTTCAGCGACGAAGAGGGCGTGCGTTATCAGACGACCTATCTCGGCAGCCGTGCGCTCGCCGGAACTTTGACCGCTGCTGACTTGGCGCGAATTGAGGAGAAACAAATCGTCACCGCGCGTAGGAACAAAAATGAATTTTTCGGTTATGCAGAAGTTCACATCGAGCAAGGGCCGGTGCTGGAGAAAAAAAAAATACCCGTCGGCGTCGTCACGGCCATCGCGGGACAAAGTCGTTTGCGCGTGGAATTTCTTGGCGTCGCCGGCCACGCCGGAACCGTGCCGATGACTCTGCGGCACGATGCGCTCGCGGGCGCGGCGGAATTTATTTTGGCCGTCGAAAAATGCGGCGTGCTGGCGACGGTTGGAAAAATTGAAGTCGCAAACGGCGCGAGCAATGTGATTCCAGGAAATGTTTCCCTTACGCTCGATGTGCGCGACCAAAATGATTCGCGCCGCCTCGCCGCCGTAAAAGCATTGCAAATAAAGGCGCAAAACATCGCCCAACGGCGCGGGCTTAGATTGAATTGGACGCTGGTGCAACAAACGTCCGCTGTTCCCTGCGACAAAACATTGACGCAGATTTTTTCCCAATGCGTTGCGCAACGCGGGCTGGAAGTTTTGAAATTGCCGAGCGGGGCGGGCCATGATGCCGTAGCGCTTTCGGCGATTTGTCCGGTGGCGATGCTGTTCGTCCGCTGCAAGGGCGGCATCAGCCACAACCCGGCGGAGTCCGTAAAAACTTCTGATGTGCGCGTGGCCGTGGAGGTGTTGGCGGATTTTATTTTGCGACTGGCGAAGCACCCATGAATTCTCTCGACCTCATTTTGCGCGGTGGCACGGTCATCACGCCGGACGGCTTGGTGCAAACGGATGTGGGCATCGCGGCTGGAAAAATTATTTCGCTCGGCGAGAGCGGTTCGGCGCGCGAGGAAATTGACGCGACCGGTCTGCACATTTTTCCGGGCGTGATTGATTCACACGTTCACTTCAATGAACCGGGACGCACTGATTGGGAGGGCATAGAAACTGGTTCGCACGCATTGGCGGCGGGCGGCGGGACTTTGTTTTTCGATATGCCGCTGAACGCGCATCCGCCGACGTGCGATGCGGCGAGTTTCGACGAAAAAGTTTTTGCGGCGCAGGACAAATCTTTGACCGACTTTGCGCTTTGGGGCGGACTCGTGCCGGGCAATCTTGATAAATTGGAACACCTCGCCGAGCGCGGCGTGATTGGTTTCAAAGCCTTCATGTCGAATAGCGGGATCGAAGATTTCGAGTGCGTGGATAACGCGACGTTGCGCGAAGGCATGAAAGGTTGCGCCGCCCTCGGCAAACTCGTGGCCGTTCACGCCGAGAGCGATGCCATCACGACGCGGCTCGCGGCGAAAGCACTGGCGGAAAATAAAATTTCCGTGCGCGACTATCTTGATTCGCGCCCGATCCACGCGGAGTTGGAAGCCATTCACCGCGCGATTGAAATGTCGCGCGAGACCAAATGCGCGTTACACATCGTCCACGTCAGCAGCGGCGCGGGCGTGGCGCTCATCGCCAGCGCGCAAGGGCAGGGTGTGGATGTGACGTGCGAAACGTGTCCGCATTATCTCGTGCTGACGGAGGACGACGTGGAAAAACTTGGCGCGGTTGCCAAGTGTGCGCCGCCGCTGCGCCCGAAGTCCGCGCAGGATGTTTTGTGGCGTTATCTGGAAAATGGTTTTGTCAAAACCATCGGCTCGGATCATTCGCCGTCGCTGCCGGATATGAAGCGGAATTACAATTTCTTCAAAGTCTGGGGCGGCATCTCCGGCGTGCAACACACGTTGCCGTTGCTGCTCACGGAAGGCCGCGTGAACCGTGGCATCGCGCTCAAGTTCATCTCTGATTTGCTTTCTGCAAACGTCGCCGCGCGTTTCAAAATTTCGCACAAAGGAAAAATCGCTATCGGCTTCGACGCGGATTTTGCGCTCGTGGATTTGAAGCAGACGTTCGCCGTGGCGAAGGAAGATTTATTTTACCGCCATCAACAAAGCCCGTATGTTGGCCGCGCGTTGACAGGTCGCATCGTTCAGACCATCCTGCGGGGACAAACAATTTTCAAGGATGGCAAAACGGTTTCGCCGCCGATTGGCCGTCTTGTCAAACCGCAACGCTGAAAAATTATGTCAGACTTATTTGGTTCCACCCGCACCGTGATCAAGCGGAACTACGCCCTCATCACGCCCGACGGCTTCGTGCCAAGCGTGCTGCCCGGCTGGAAGAATGTCGTCGCCATCATCAACATCGCGCCGGTGATGAACCGCCCGCGTTTCGCGCAAATTCAAATCACGCTCGACGTGAATAGCACCGGCACGGGCAACACCGGTGCGCTGGAACATTTTTATTATGTCATCAGCGGCGATTGCACCGCGCAACTCAGCGGCAAGCAGCACGAACTGACAGCGGGCAGTTATTTATTCCTGCCGCCGAAAACGAACTTCAAATTTTCCGGTGCGAGCCAGGGAACGAAGTTGCTCGTGTTCCAGAAAAAATTCGAGCCGCTCGCGGGCGAAAAAATTCCCGGCGTGCTCTGCGGTCATGCGGATGCGATCAAAGGCAATCCATTCCTCGGCAATGACGACGCGCGGTTGCAAGTATTGCTGCCCGACCAGCCCGCGTTCGACATGGCCGTAAATATTTTCACCTACCAACCCGGCGCGACGTTGCCATTCGTCGAGACGCACATCATGGAGCACGGGCTTTTGATGCTGAAGGGACAGGGTGTTTATCGTCTCGACGCCGATCATTATCCGGTGACGGCGGGCGACGTGATCTGGATGGCGAGCTACTGTCCGCAATGGTTTATGGCGATGGGCAAGACGCCCGCGAGCTACATTTATTACAAGGACGTGAACCGCGCGCCGATGTGAAGAAATAATTATGAAAGCACCGCTGCCAAAAAACGAAGCCAAACGCATAAAAGTGCTTTGGGAATACGACGTGCTCGACACGGTGCCCGAAGAAGTTTTTGACGAGCTGGCCGACCTCGCCGGGCTGATTTGCGGCGCGCCCATCGCGCTGATTTCGCTGGTGGATGAAAATCGGCAATGGTTCAAGGCCAAGATCGGCGTGACCTTGAGCGAAACCAACCGCGACGTCTCGATGTGCGCGCACGCGATTTTGCAGGACGGACTGTTCATCATCGCCGATGCCACGAAGGACAAACGTTTCAAAAACAATCCACTTGTGACCGGCGGCCCGAAAATCCGTTTCTACGCTGGCGCGCCGCTCATCACACCGGATGGCCACGCGCTCGGCACGCTCTGCGTCATTGACAAGGTGCCGCGCAATCTCAACGACAATCAAAAGCAGGCGTTACGCGTGCTCGCGCGCCATGTCATGACCCAGCTCGAACTTCGTCGTCACGCTTTGGAACTGGTCAAAGTCCGCGACGATTGCAAAGACACCAAAGCTGAACTGTTCAAGGCGCAAAAGGAGATTCTTCGACTGAAACGTAAACGCAAATGACAGCGGCAACTCCCTGCCATTCCTACTTCCCGTTAGTTTCTTTTGAACATGAAAATCGCGATTGATATAAACAGGTTGCAGCGCGAAATAGACACTCTCTCGCTGATCACCGAAGCCGTGCCGCCGGTCGTGACGCGCGTTTTGTTTTCGGAATCGGATTTGCGCGGGCGCGCGTTCGTGAAAAAACTTTGCCGCGAAGTCGGGCTGGTGCTGCGCGAAGATGCGGTGGGAAATATTTTTGCACGCTGGGAAGGTGCGAATAAAAAACTTCCCGCCGTCGCCACCGGCTCGCACATTGACGCGATTCCGAACGCGGGAAAATACGATGGTGTTGTCGGCGTGCTGGGCGCAATTGAAGCGATGCGGGCGCTAAAAAATTCCGGTTTCCAACCGCAGCGTTCCATTGAATTGATTATTTTCACAGCGGAGGAGCCGACGCGTTTTGGTCTCGGTTGTCTCGGCAGCCGTTTGCTCGGCGGAGTTTTGCCGCCGAAGAAAGCGGCGAGTTTGCGGGATCGTGATGGGAAGAATCTGGACTACTGGCGGCAGCGCGGCGGTGCCAAAGGCAAATTGGATTCGGTCAGATTGCCGAAGAATTGTCACGCAGCGTTTGTCGAACTGCACATTGAGCAGGGGCCGATTTTGGAGCGTGAAAAGATTTCCATCGGCATCGTGGAAAAAATCGCCGCGCCGAGCACGCTTCGCCTGCAGCTCACCGGCGTGGGGGGGCACGCGGGCGCGACACTCATGCCGGGCCGCCGCGATGCGCTGCTCGCGGGCGCGGAAATCGCGCTGGCCGTGGAAAATATTGTCACGACCAGCGGCAGCCGCGACACCGTCGGCACGACGGGTATTTTCAAGATCGAACCCGGCGCGGTGAACAGCGTTCCCTGCCAGGCTTATCTCGAAATTGATTTGCGCGACACGAACCTGATTTCGCGCGACGCCTCGCTGCGGCGGATTGAATTTGAAGCGAAGAGAATTTGCAGTCGTCGCAAAATCGGACTGAAGTTGGAGCGTTTGAACCAGGATCCGCCGGCGATCTGTGACGCGACGCTGGTAAGAACCATTTCCGATGTCTGCCTCGCGCAAAAAATTTCCTGCCGGAAAATGATCAGTCGCGCGTATCACGATTCGTTGTTCATGGCGCAAGTCTGCCCGACCACGATGATTTTTATTCCGTGCTACAAAGGCTATAGCCACCGGCCCGACGAATTTTCCTCACCCGCACAAATTGAAAAAGGCGTGCGTGTGCTGGCGGAAACATTGGCGAAGCTTTCCGGAATTTGAACAGGAGGAAACAGAGGGAACGGAGAGGCGGCTGGATTGTTTTACCTACAGGTGGATTTGCGCTACAAAGTCGCGGGGGTGAAAGCATTGGCTCTGTTTCCTCCGTTACCTCCTGTTAAATTGCCTTGGCTGTCGGGTTTAATTTCGCTTTGAAACAACGCACAAAAATTCTAGATTTCGGCGAGAAGGGGAAATTAAATGCGTAACATCCAACAGAAACTTTCCGTGGCGCGCGGCGAACAGCGCGCTGAACTGCTTTTCAAAAACGCCCGTGTGGTCAACGTTTTCAGCGGCGAAATCCACAAGACGAACGTCGCGGTGGAGGACGGACGCGTCATCGGCTTCGGCGATTATCGCGCCAAAAAAACCATTGATCTCAAAGGCGCATACCTCGCGCCGAGCTTGATTGACGGGCATTTTCATGTCGAAAGCTCCATGCTTACCGCGCCGGAATTTGCGCGCGCCGTCGTCCCGCACGGCACCGGTGCGGTCGTCATTGATCCGCACGAATACGCCAATGTGCTTGGGCTCGACGGCATTCGTTATGTTTTGGAATCCACCAAAAATCTGGCCGTGGATTTTTTCATCATGCTGCCGAGCTGCGTTCCCGCGACGCATCTCGAAACCGCCGGCGCGAAACTTACGGCGGATGATTTGAAATTGATGATCCACGATGTGCGCATCGCCGGGGTCGCGGAGTTGATGAATTTTCCCGGCGTATTTCTCGGCGCGAAAAGTGAGCTCGCGAAAATTGCGGCTGGCAAAGGCAAAGCCATTGACGGTCACGCGCCGGGCTTGCGCGGAAAAAATCTCAATGCTTACGCGCTCGCCGGTGTCCGCTCTGATCACGAGTCGGTGGTGGTTGACGAGGCGCGAGAGAAACTGCGGCTCGGCATGCACATTCTGCTGCGCGAGGGGAGCACGGAACGGAATCTGAAACATCTGCTGCCGTTGATCAACGCGCATAATTCGCAGAACTGCTCGTTTGCCACGGACGATAAACTCGCGGGCGATTTGGTCAACGAAGGCCACATTGATCATGCCGTGCGCTTGGCGATTCAAGGCGGCGTGCCGCCGATTGCCGCGCTGCAAATCGCCACCATCAACACGGCGCGGCACTATCGTCTGCACAATCTCGGAGCGATTGCGCCGCGTTACTGGGCGGATTTCATCGTGTTCGATGATCTGAAAAATTTTCGCGTGCGTCAGACTTGGAAGAAAGGTGTGCTCGTGGCGGAGAACGGAAAATTTCTCGGCAAGTCGCCCGCGAAAATCACATTGCCGCGCAGCACGATGAATCTGCGTTATTCGCCGAAAGATTTTTTCGTCAAGGCCAGCGGTTCTAAAAAAATCCGCGTCATCGAACTTATCCCCGACCAGATTGTCACGAAGGAATTGATTGTGTCGCCGAAAATTGTGAATGGCGAAGTTGTCGCCGATACGTCACGCGACATTTTGAAAATGGTGGTGATTGAACGCCACCGCGCGACCGGGAATGTCGGCGTGGGTTTCGTGCGCGGGTTCAAGCTCAAGCACGGGGCCATCGGTTCGACGGTCGCGCACGACGCGCACAATGTCATCGTCGCCGGCACGAATGACGCAGACATTTTGCGCGTCATTCAAGAATTGGAAAAATTACAGGGCGGACAGGTCGCCGTCGTGGATGGCAAAGTGAAGGCGGAATTGCCGCTGCCCATCGCTGGACTCGTCACCGACCAACCGCTCGCCAAGGCGATGCGGCTGATTGACGATCTCAATGCCGCCGCGCACGCGATGGGCTGCGATCTCGCCGCGCCGTTCATGGCGCTGTCATTTCTGGCGCTGTCGCCGATTCCGTCGCTGAAACTCACGGATCAAGGTTTGATTGATGCCACGAAGTTGAAGAAAACCAGTTTGTTTGTGTGCTGAATTCAAGCCGTTTCAAAAATAGTGCCGGGTTTTGCAAAGCCGTTTGAAAAATTCCGTGAGGTTTTGGACTGCGGCAGCCTTCTGCCGCTTTACGTTGCTAGGCCTGTGATGGAAAAGCGGCAGAGGGCTGCCGCAGTCCAAGACGCTGGCGCGCTTCCCGTTCACGCCAGACCGCACATCGGTCACAGATTTTTTGAAGTAGCTCTGCAGCTTGATCCACTTTCTGCTTTGAACTTCCGCGTCCGCCCTTTATTTTTCGCGCCAACATGAACGAACCCATTCTCCAACTCGATTTGCCCGGCATCACAAAAGTTCGCTCCGGCAAGGTTCGCGAAGTCTATGACCTCGGCGATAGCTTCCTGCTCGTCGCCAGCGACCGCATCTCTGCCTTCGACGTCATCATGCCCAACGGCATTCCGCGCAAAGGCGAAGTCCTCACGCAGATCTCACACTTCTGGTTCGAGAAATTTTCCGCGCTCGTGGAAAATCATTTGCTCGCCAAGTCCGAAGATCCGTTACCGAAAAATTTGCAGCCGTTCGCGGCGCAACTCGCACGCCGCTCGATGATCGTGAAAAAGGCGAAGCCGCTTGCCATCGAGTGCATCGTGCGCGGCTACCTTTCCGGCAGCGGCTTGAAGGAATATAAAAAATCGCAGACCGTCTGCGGCATCAAGCTGCCCGCCGGTTTGGTGGATTCTTCCGAATTGCCCGAACCGATTTTCACGCCATCCACCAAAGCCGAGGAAGGCCACGACGAAAATATTAATTTTGAACAAGCGTGCGAAATTGTTGGCAAAGACCTCGCCACGCAGGCGCGCGACTTGAGCCTGATGATTTACAAAGCCGGACGCGATTTCGCCCGTCAACGCGGCATCATCATCGCCGATACGAAATTCGAGTTCGGCCTGTTCGAGGGCAAACTCATCCTGATTGACGAAGTGCTCACGCCCGATTCCTCGCGCTTCTGGCCGGCGGACAAATACGCGCCCGGCAAAGGCCAGCCGAGCTTCGACAAACAATTCGTCCGCGACTATCTCGAAACGCTGACGTGGGACAAAACCCCGCCCGGCCCGACGCTCCCCGCCGAAGTCGTCGCCAAAACCAGCGCGACGTATCTGGAAGCTTACGAACGGCTCACCGGCAAGAAGCTGTGACTGAAATCACTAAATCCAAGAACGGCGTCATCATCCGGCTGACTGATGAACGCTGGTCGCACATCTGTGAAGAACATGCCGAACTGGCAGGCCTGAAGCTGGACGTGTTGGAAACGGTGGCTGAGCCGGAACGGATTTTAGCCGGGAACGCGGACGAACTGCTAGCGCTCAAAAAACAAACGGATGGCAAAATCCTGATAGCCGTGTATCGTGAAGACGCTGGCGATGGATTTATCATCACCGCGTTTCAGACGCGGCGTGAAGCGTCGCTCAACCGGAGAAAACAATTATGGCCGTAGCCGAGATCAACGAATATGTGAAGATGCTGGCCACCGTGAAAGGCACGCCGCATCGCTACCTCTGGTCGTCCTACGATGCCGAGGCGGATGTGCTTTACATCAACTTCAAGAAACCCAGCCACGCCACCGACTCAGAACTGACCGAAGACGATATCCTCGTGCGTTACGAAGGCGAGGAAGTGGTGGGCCTGACCGTGCTGCACGCCAGCAAGCGGTGAAACCGCGTGCCGCCAAAACCAGCGCGACGTATCTGGAAGCTTACGAACGGCTGACGGGGAAGAAGCTCTAAGTTTTTCAGCGAGTTAAATACGAACTGACCAACCACGCAAAGAAAGCTCTGGCCGAGCGCGAGATTTCTGTGGAATGGTTGGAGCGCACCTTGACCACTCCGGAACTGACCTTGCCCGATCCTGACGATGCGGAAGTGGAACGTCGTTTTCGGAAAATTCCAGAATTTGGCGGGCGCGTTTTGCGCGTGGCCGTCAATACAACAGTTTAACCTGTCCGCATTGTGAGTGTATTCTTTGACCGGAGAATGAAAGGCCAGTTATGAAATTGCATGTGGACAAAGAAGCGGACGCGCTTTACCTGCGCCTCGATGATTCCAAAATCATCGAGTCGGAGGAAGTGTCACCCGGCGTGGTGCTGGACTTTGACCAAAATAACCAAGTGGTTGGCGTGGAAATTTTGCATCTCTCCAAGCGCACGCAGAAACTGAACTTGCAAGAGTTGCAGTATCAAAGCGCCTGACCGTGCTAAACGACCGCTAAAACCAGCGCGACGTATCTGGAGGCGTATGAAAAGCTGACAGGCAAAAACTGTGAAGCTCATAGCGCCGTAGGCGCGGCATATTTGTAGAACCAAATCCAAAATATATTCAAGCTCCGTTCAGGAGCGAAATATGCCGCCCCGACGGGGCTTTGAAATTTGGGTGGACGGCGAGGCTACAAAGATTCCGCTCCTACGGAGCTATTGTAGTTCGAGCCCGAAGAATAATCGCAGCCATGGTTCTAGCTCGTTTAACTCAACTGCTTTTCCTGTGGAAATCAAAAATGATTTCATGTTTTCCGTGATGCCGTCGCCCGAAAAAACCACGATGCCTGGAATCGGTCACACAGCAATGTCTTGAATTGTGGATGGAATCTTTTCTTCAGCCGATCCGCCATGTGATTTGCGCGCCGTTGACGCGCGATCTGTCCTTTGATCTAATCTGTCGGATCAAATTTATGCCTGCGGCAACAATAAAATTATTTCTGCCAAACGGTGATGCTCAAAGCCTGCGAATTGCAGAAATCTCAAACTGGACGGGCAAAGCTCTCGCTGCGCCGCGCACGGAATTGGAAAATCTGTCCAAACGCGAAGAAATGAATCAGGCGGGTGTTTATTTTTTGGTTGGAACTGATGCGGAAACCAATAATCCAAAAGCTTACATCGGAGAGGCGGAAGATGTTGGCAAAAGGCTAAAACAACACCGAGAAAAAGAATTCTGGGTTCAAGTCATCGTGTTCGTCAGCAAAGATGAAAATCTAACGAAGTCACACATTCGCTATTTGGAAGGCAGATTGATTGGCGCCGCCGCCAAACTTGGACGCTTTCAATTGGAAAATGACCAGACGAGCGGAGCAAAGTTGCCGGAAGCTGACCGCGAAGACATGGAAGTTTTTCTTTCTCGCATCACACAACTTTTGCCGGTTTTGGGTTGCGATATTCTCACGCCTTTGGTGAAAACCGAAAAAATGAAATCAGCAGGTGAAGCATTCACGTTTCCAACCAAAGGACTGTTGGCGACCGGGCAAAGAACACCGAACGGGTTTGTCGTTTTCAAAAACTCCGAAGCGATTTTGGATTTGCGACCTTCCGCTCCACCTTGGGTTATTCAGCAACGAGAAAAATATATTGCGAATGGAACGTTTGAAAAATTGAGCGACAGATTCCGGTTCACAAAAGATGTGGAGTTTGCAAGTCCGAGCGCAGCCGCCGCCATTGTTTGTGGCGGTCACGTCAACGGCCTGACAGCTTGGCGCAATGAAGACGGGAAAAATTTGAAACAACTCGAAAGCGCGTCGTAATAATACAACGCACTTTTGCCGATTTCATGGCTCATGCCGCCAAACACCGGGAGATCGTGGGGAGTAACATCCGCGCGTGTCGAACCGATGCGGGTTTGACCTTGGAACAATTGGCGGAGAAGGCGGATTTGAGCTGGCCCTATCTTTCGGAAATTGAGCGCGGGCGTGAAAATATTTCCCTCGATAAGCTGGTTAAGATTGCCCAAGCGCTTGACGTCCGGCTGTCAAAGTTGGTTGAAGGTGTGTAAATCAGATTCGTCGGGCAGGCGCAATCTTCTGCGGTAGCTTTTCACTTTGGTAGCTTTTTATTATGGTCTTCGCGTGCGCGCCCTAACCAAAATCTCATTGCAAACCTTGCGCTTGCGTCTGCAAACCCTCGCCTCGCCTGCCGTTGCGAAGGTGGCGCAAGGTTTTTTCAAAACGGCGCCGGGCGAATACGGCGCGGGAGATAAATTCATCGGCATCCGCGTGCCGGTGTTGCGCAAGCTGGCTAAGGAATTTCGGGCGTTGCTATTGCCCGAGGTGACGGCGTTGCTGCATTCGCCCATCCACGAGGAACGGCTGCTGGCATTACTGATTTTGGTGGACGGCTATGCGCGGGCCGATGCCGCCGGTCGCGCCAAAATCTACGCGCTCTATTTGAAACATCTTGACCGCGTGAACAATTGGGATCTGGTGGATACGTCTGCGCCTTACATCGTCGGGCCGCAGTTGGCGGAGCGGTCGCGGGAGATTTTGTTCCGGTTGGCGCGAGCAAAAAATTTATGGCATCGCCGCGTGGCGATGCTCGCGACGTTTCATTTCATCCGGCAAAAGGACTTCGCCGACGCGCTCCGGCTCGCGGAACTTCTGCGCGATGACGAACACGATCTGATGCACAAAGCGGTCGGCTGGATG
>JANYCI010000137.1 GCA_025360325.1 Limisphaerales bacterium
CGTCGAATCGCTCATCACGCCGCGCACTGTCGGCATCATCGGCGTGCATCTTTACGGCCATCCAATTGACAACGACAAACTCCTCGCCATCGCGAAGAAAAATAATCTCTGGGTCATCGAAGATTGCGCGCAGGCGCAGGGTGCGAAATACAAAGGCAAAACTGTCGGCAGCATGGGCGATTTCGGCGCGTTCAGTTTTTTTCCGTCAAAGAATTTGACGGTGCTCGGCGATGGCGGCTGCATCACGACGAATAAATTGGATTACGTGGAACGTTTGAAGATGCTCCGCAATCACGGTCGTCAGGGAAAATACGATCACGAATTCACCGGCTACAATGTGCGCTTCAACGAAATCAACGCCGCCATCGGCCGCGTGATGTTGAAGCATCTCGACGGCTTCAACGAAAACCGTCGCAAGATCGCCGCGCGCTACGGCGAACGACTCAAAGGCATCGTGCAGACGCCCATCATCAAAGAGTGGGCCACGCCGGTGTATCACATGTATGTCACCCGCTGCGAACGCCGCGATGATCTGCAAAAATTTCTCAAAGAGAAAAACATTGAGACGGGCGTGCATTATCCGAAGCCGAACCACCTGCAACCGGCGGTCGTAGGTCTATTCCCCTACATTCCGAAATTGCCGCAGACAGAGAAGGCGGTGAAGGAAATCCTGTCGCTGCCGATCCACGGTGAGATGGGCTTGGACGCGGCGGACAAAGTCTGCGACGCCATCGCGGAATTTTACGGGAAGAAATAAGCGACAAATTGCTCCGGGTATTGACAAAAATCCCCGCCCAGAAACGGGCGGGGATTTTTTCTAGCGGCGGTCAAGACGTCAACGCAGTGTTGCAGAAATCTTTTTTTCTTGGTGTCCCAAAAGATCGGCGATTTTTGGCAGTTTCAATTCCATCGCCAGTTCGCGCGGCGTTCGTCCCTCGTCATCCAGCATCGAAACATCGGCCCCGGCTTTCAACAGGTATTCAACCGTGTCCGGTTGGTTTCCCCTCACGGCAAAATGCAGCAGCGTGCCGCTCTGGATTTTTTCATGGGCAGACGCATCGAAACCAAAAACCCAGGTGGCGCGCCCCGAATATGTATTTGCGCCGCGCGGTTCATTTGGCAGTGCGTGCCGAAGAATTTTTATCAAACCCAAGCTCGCGGCGGAGGCGATGTCCACTTTTGCCCCGTGACGAATCAGCAGCCTTGCTATCTCGTAATGATCGTTGGCCAAGGCCAATTGCAGAGGCGAAGCGGACAACAGCGGCAACATTCTTTGTGGAAAGGCTTCATCGTCATGCGCGGTGATTTCGCTTTCGCGGTTTGTGTTCGCGGCCGCCGCGTTGGTGTCCGTCTGATAATGGTTCTCGATGCGGTTCATCTCCTCCATGCGCTCGCTGTCGCTCAACTGATGCGGCGGCGGATTGACTTCCGCGCCGTGTGCCAAAAGTAGTTCGACCATTTCCCGATGCCCTTCATTGCAGGCCCAATGCAGCGGCCGCGAATCCCATAACAATAGGGCGTTGACATTGCGAGGATCGTCCTTCAAAAAAAGTTTTACCATTTCAAGGTCGTTCCGCCGCACCGCGTCGCTCATCTCACCTGAAACACCCGGCGGTTGAAGCCGCGGGATGATCAGGTAACCACCCGCCGTCCGATAGGCCAGGTTCAGCGGCGTCTGGCCCATTTTGTTTTTGGCCGCGCGTTCGGCGTGATGCTGCAACAGCAAGACGACGGTGTTGCTGCGAACCGCCTCGGCAGCATAATGCAATGGAGTGTTTCCTTCGTAATCCCTCACATTGATATGTGCTCCATTGGTCAGGAGCAATGCAGGAATGGATTCCTCTTTGGCCCACATCTGCCAGCCGAAAAAAACGGACAGACGGTTTGTCTCGCCGGGCAGCACATAATCAAATCCGCAAAAGTTCTTGAACGGCGGCCGGCTTTCCCAACTGCACGCCAGGTGCAACGGCGTGCGCCCTTTGGAATCAACGGTATTGGCGTTGGCACCATGTTTTAAGAGCAAGTCTGTGATTTGCTCTTTCAGTTCTTCTTTGAAAACGATGATGGCATGAGTGTCACCTGAAATCAGGTGCAACGGCGTCGTGCCGGAACTGTCGGCGGCGTTCACCTCGGCGCCGTGTTGCAAAAGCAGTTCCACAAACGGCAACTGCCGGTCATTGTGAAAAAACGGATGCTTGCCTTCCAAAATCAGATGCAGGGCGGTGGCCCCTGATTTGTCGCGGACGTTGATATTCGCACCGAGTTTGAGCAGGGTGTCCACGAGAGGATAATTGAAGTTTTTCACGGCCAGTTGAAAAACGTTGCAGCCATTTGGGTCGCGCGCCTCAAGGCTGGCATGATGATCCAAGAGCGGCTGAATCCAGGCCCGGACTTCTGCCGTCGGGTCGTTGGTTGAAAATGATTTTGCGGCGATCCGGTGCAACGGAGTTTCCCCGGCCAGATTGGTCGCGTTCACGTTCGCGCCGTGCTCAAGCAGAAATTTCATCATGCTGCGGGCGGGCGGCATGGCAGCGGTTTCCGGTTGGGAAGGATCGGCGGGCGGCGTGATCCGGTCTGCTTCGGAAGCGGCGCGCAAATGCAGGGCAGTATTGCCATTGATGTCCGGGGCATTGATGTCCGCGCCGTGCGCCAGCAGAAATTCCATGACTTGAAAATTATTCTGGTCGTGAGCCAGCAGGAACGGGGTTTTGCCCTCGGCATTTCTCGCGCGGACATCCGCCCCGTGCCGCAGCAGCAAGGCGATCAAATTGGTATTGCCGTTTGCCGTCGCCCAATGGAGTGTCGTCATCACTTGATTTGTGCTGGATGAAAACCGTGCATGAGCGGCCAGCAGCAGCATTACTTCCGTTTCAAAATTTCCCTTCGCCGCCAGATCCAGCGCGGTTTCACCCTGTGCGTTTTCAAGGTTAGGATCCGCATCGTTGGCCAACAAAAATTTCAGCAGCGGTTCATTGTCCTGCACGGCGGCCCAATGCAACGGCGACTGGCTGCCGTTCTGGCGATTGACCGACGCGCCACTTTTCACCAGCAGCTCCGCAATGTCATTGCGACCTTTTGATGCCGCCACATCGAGCGGGCGTTCGCCCTGCCAGTTGGTGTGTTCCATCAACGAGCCGGCCCGAAGCAGAAGCCGAGCGATTTCGATCTCGCCAAATTCAACGGCCCAGTGCAAGGGCGTCCGTTCCGCTGAATCCAGCCGACGGGTCTGTTCTGGATTTTGCGACAACAAATTCGCCACCTCGTTGGTCCAGCCCAGCGCGACGGCCGAAAAAACATCGCGTTTCGCTCCGAGTGCGATGAGTAGACGGGCGGTGACTTCACGGAACTTTGGCGCATTGTCATCCAGCCCCGGCCAGCGATTGAAAAACCGATATGGATTTTCCTGTTTCGGCAGGCGTGAAACCGCCTGAAGCGGCGTAAGCCCGGCGAAGTTCGTGGCATCAAAATCTGTTTTTTGTTCCGCCAATTTTGCGAGCGTATTCGTTCGCGCCCAAAGGGCCGCGAAGTGAACCACCGAATTCCCCTCTTCGTCCACGGCGTTTTCCTGACGCTGGTTGAGCAGCAAAAAATCAACCAGCCCGCCATCGCCGTATTCGGTGGCTGCACGAAGCAGACTCCTGCGGCCAAATTCCGCCGGTTCACAAACTGAAGCCCCATGGTTGAGCAGCACCTCGGCAATGGATAGGCGTTTCTCGCGGTCGGGAGAAAAATAATTGGTGTCGTTTTGGAATCTCCGCGCCAGAGCAAAATCATGATCCAACATGGGCTCAATAGTGGCGCGAAGCGCTGTAACCCGGCGAAGCCCGACCGTGTTCACCTTTGCGCCCGCATCCAGCAACGCGTTGATGATTTCTAGGTTTGTCTGCACCACGGCCAACACCAGCGGCGGATCACTGAAATCAACGGTTGCATTTGCCAGAGCAGGATCCGCCCTCAAGTTGGATTTCACCTGATCCAGATTGTTGCTGGAAATAGCCTGCACCAATCCGGCCCACGACGAGTTGGTTTGCGCCCACACCTCGTTTTGGATTGGAAGAAAAGAAATCAGGCCCGTCGAAACGACGAGCCAAATTACTCTTCTCATTTTTTGCATTGTGGATTTGGATAGTTCATTTCTTTTTGAAGTGGAGCAACTATTAAATTACCGCGCGGAATTTCCCAAGGCGTGAAACTGCCGGAGCCGCACAAGTTTTCTGAGCGCGAATGAAACGCAGGGTAGTTCAAAGCTTAAGCGCAAGCATATTTCAAAATGCCTTTAAGTTCGGTCACGGCGGCAATCAACTGCGCTTGATTGATAGTGAGCGGCGGGGTTAAGCTGATGATGTTCCCGTGTTCGCCTTCCGGCAGGAAAATGTAGCCGCGATGTAGCAGTTTTTTTATCGCAACTAGAGCCAGTTCGGTGGCGGGTTTTCCATCTGGCAAAGTTATTTCCACTGCCGCCATCAAGCCAAAGCCACGCGGCTGGATTTGAAATTTCAGATTTGAAATTTCAGATTGCATCGCTTGCAATTCGCGCAACAAAATTTTTCCAAGCACCGCGCTGCGTTCAGGCAATTTTAATTTTTCAATCTCTGAAATTTGCGCCAGCGCCATCGCGCAGCCGACGGGATGACCGAGGAACGTGCTGGTGTG
>JANYCI010000148.1 GCA_025360325.1 Limisphaerales bacterium
CTCCCGTGCTCTCGACCCGCATTTGCACACGCATTGTGTCGTGTTCAACGCAACCTTTGATCCGGTGGAGCAACGGTGGAAGGCATTGCAAAATTACGAATTGTTGCGGGCGCGAAAATTCGCCGAGAACGTCTATTACCACGAGCTTGCCCGACAGTTGCAGAGTTTCGGTTATCAGATTAACAACCACCCACGCGGCGATTTCCAGATTGAGGGCGTGTCCGAAGAGATTTGCGACCGATTTTCCAAACGGGATGCGGAAGTGGATAAGGCGCTGGCAAAGTTGCTGGCCGACAAACCAAAATTGGCCGGCGCAAACCTCAAGGAAATACGCGCAACACTGGCGGTTAAAACCCGTGCCAGGAAACAAAAGGATTTGAGCCGGGCTGAATTGCGGACGTTATGGGACGCGCAATTGAGCGATTCCGAGCGGGCTTCGTTACGACAACTTTCGAGCCGTTCGGAAAAAGTCACCATTGCAGACAGGAGAATTGAGGTCGGTGAGGCGGTGCAATGGGCGGAAGAACATTTGTTCGACCGCAACTCGGTCGTGCTGGAATGCCAGTTGTGGCAGCAGGCATTGGAACGGGCACGCGGTGAAAGTTTCACGCTGGATGAACTCAAGGAAGTCACCCGCCAGCGCAATTACATCCACAGTCCTGAACGTCCCAATGAAGTGACCTTGCGCGAAGTGTTGTCGCGCGAGTTGGAAATTGTCCAGAGCGTCAAGGATGGTGTGGGTGCTTGCCGCCCCTTCGTAGAGAACCCGCCGCCGGCAAATCCAAAATTGGATGACGAACAACACCAGGCTCTGGACGCATTGCTGCGTTCCACCAACACCGTATCGCTTTTTCGGGGCGGTGCGGGCACGGGCAAAAGTTTTGTGCTGCGCGAGCTGGTTGAACAAATCCGGCACTCAGACCGGCGTGTCATTGTCCTCGCACCGCAGCGTCAGCAGGTCGTGGAAATGGAAAGCGCGGGATTCCCGTCGCCCAAGACGATTGCCAATTTTCTGATCAAGGGTGAACTAGCCGCCGGTGCGGTCATTGTTGTGGATGAGGCTGGCCAAATCGGTGGTCGTCAGATGCACCAGGTGTTGCAACTGGCACGCGAGCGGAATGCGCGGGTGATTCTTTCCGGCGATACCCGTCAACATGGCGCGGTTGAAGCCTCCGATGCGTTGCTGGCCATTGAACGGTATTCCGGCATTGCGCCGGTGGAATTACACACCATTCGACGGCAAGACCCGGCGCTGGCCCGCGATCAAAGTGAACGGGCGCGCATCACGCAGTATCGCAAAGCCGTCGAAGCGGCGGCGGCGGGCAAGCTGGTCGAGTCATTCAAGCGGCTCGACCAGATGGGCGCGATTGTTGCGTGCGGTTTGGGTGAACAGGCCGATAAGCTGGCCGACGAATATCTCCGGCTGGCAGAGCAAAAATCGTCCGCCGTGGTCGTGTCGCAGACCTGGGCGGAAGTCCATCGCGTCAACTCGCGCGTGCGCGATGCGCTAAAATCCAAAGGGTTGCTCGGCGCAAATGATGTCACCGTTCAAGTGCTTGAAAAATCTGACCTGACGAATGCCCAGAAGCGCGATCAGCGTTTTTATCCGAAAAACGGTGTGATTGTGTTCAATCAAAAGGTGCGTCAGGTCGCTCCCGGAGCGAGCGGAAAATTATTGGGCATAGTAAAGATTGGCGTGCTGGTCGAGGTGGATGGCAAATGTGTCACCGTCGGCAACAAACTGCTCGACAAAATCACCGTTTGTCTCCCGCGCGAAATCCCGATTGCGGTGGGCGAGCGTCTGCACCTCAAGGCTAATCGCACCCTTGCTGCCGGTGGGCGGACTTCCAACGGAGAACTGGTCACGGTCAAAACCGTCCGCACCGATGGCGGAATTGAACTGGCCGACGGCCGGGTTTTGGGAAAAGGTTTCCGGGAGTTCCTCTCCGGCTACGCGGTCACGTCCTATGGTTCCCAGGGTAAGACCGTGGATCATGTTCTCTTTTCTGACTCCACGATCAAGGCGGCAACGAATGCCCAGCAATGGTATGTCACCATTTCACGGGGTCGGCGCGGCATCCGCATTTTTACGCCGGATAAAATTCAACTGCGTGAGAACCTGGTTCGCTCCGGCCACAGGCCGTTGGCGTTGGAACTGGCGCACGGTATTCGTCCCCGTCACGACAACCGGCTATGGGACCGGCTGCATGGTTATCTGCTTCGGTTTGGCCAGCGGGCTGCCGATACGTTTTGCCGTCTGAAGATGTCACGTCACCATAAAAACCAACAAAAACATGAGCACAAAATCAACCGAATGTTACACCACTGAGCCGCAAGCGAGTTGCCTGCGCATTGAAATGCCGACGGGCCGCATCTATCTGCTGCCGCTGGATCAATTCGCGTTTGCCGAAATGGACAGCGACGGCAAGGAGCAATTGCTCCATCTGTCGTTCGCCACACATGAAATCATGGTTCGCGGCCACTCGCTACGGCGGATTGAAACCGCCCTTCACCGGCTGGAATTGTCATTCATCACCACATTGCCAACGAAATATCATTCGCTGGTTGCCGAAGGCCAGCCCCGGATTCGGGATATTGTCGTCACGGAAATCGAGCCTGGTGCTAAACCGAGTCAGCATAATTGATCATCAATTCATCAGCTCGTGGCTTCGGCCTGCGGTTCGGCGAGCGGGAAAGTGAAGCGCAGGCGCAGAGACGCAGGAACGGAGCCGGAGCGAAACGACCGTCGCCGAACCGCAGGCGGAAAGCCCGCCGATCATTCGGCATCATGCGAGTGCAGATCGGGACGAACGCGCGGTTTGCGAAGCGGCAGGGGCTTAGTCGCGAGGCATACGAGCGACGGGCAGCCCGTGAAGCGAAGAAATCCGCGCGTTGGTCACGGCGGAGCGAAATTGGTAACCATGCGAAAAATGTGTCTGCAATCCTTGTTCTGACTCAAAACGGAACAAACAATCGTGCTTTTAGCTGGATTTTTTCAGATAAAAACCCATTTTTAATTTGTTCCAGAAAAAATATCTGGGCTCACAACTGTCCGGTTTAGAAACCAAACGCGAGCACGAGGAACTGTTCGTAGGCGGGCAGCTTGCGGACGCGGCGTTTGCCGTGGTAACGGGCGACACACTTGTCGAACTCGTATTGGGGGAGAAAGTCGAGGAGTTGGGCGAAGACGGTGCGACCTTCGTTCATCGGGTTGAAAACCGCAGGAATGCGGGGAACCCCCCTCGGGAAATCGTCGCCGAATTGAAATCAAAAAATGACCGGACAGCAGTTTTATCCAGTTTTTACAATGGTGAAACCTTGGTCATCAAAAATTAAACCGGACAGTAATGAAATGAAATATAAGTTTCCCATAATATGTTTCTTGCTGCTATTCGTGGTCATTTCAAGTTTGGCAGAGGTTTCAAATTCCGACTGGTCCTTGCGCGTCTGGCAGAGGGACAACGGCCTGCCGGATAACAATGTTACCGGCGTGGCGCAGTCGGCGGACGGCTATCTCTGGGTCAGCACGCACAATGGCTTAATGCGTTTCGACGGCGTGCAGTTTAACCACGTTTCGCTGCCGCCGGTTTCTGGTCGCTCGGATTTGTTGATCCGGTCGCTGCTGCTGGTGGATGGCGACACGCTCTGGCTGGCGGCGGAAGGTGGCGTGGTGATGCAGGTTGCGCCTAAAGTCACCAATGTCTTTACGGTAGCGGACGGGCTATCCAATTTCCGCCCGATGGTGCTGGCGCACGAAAAAACGGGATCAGTCTGGATAGGTTATGCTGACGGTTCAGCGTGTGAAATCGCGGCGAAAAAGGTGAAACGATATTTCAACCTGCCGGGCACCGGGCCGTGCTGGTTGACGGCTGATGTATCCGGGCAGATCTGGTTTGCCAAGGCGGGTCGGGTAGGGGTATGGCGCACTAATCAGTTTGTGACGTTGCTGACGCTGCCTGAGTCCACCGTGCGTTTACAGGCAGCCAGTAACGGTGGGATATGGATTGCCGCCGGCCTGCGGCTTTTGAAATTCAAGGAAGGCGGCCCGCCAGTGAACCTTGGCCAGATTGCGCCAGATCGGCTCGGAGTGGAGCCTTCCGTTTTGTTTGAAGACCGGCGGGGGGCTTTGTGGGTGGGCACGACGGCTGGCGGCCTATTTCAGTTTGACGGCACCAATGCGGTGGCAGTGGACGCATCGCACAGTGACATTTTAAGCCTTGGCGAAGATCGCGAGGGTAGTCTCTGGGTCGGCACGGCTGGCGGCGGGTTGGGTCGGTTACGGTTGCGCGTGCTGGAATTGCAGGGCGTGGAATCCGGCCTGCCCGCCGAATCCATCCATTCGGTCTGTCAGGATGCTGAAGGAACGATCTGGGCGACGGCGCAAAACGGCGGGTTGGCGCGGTGCGTGGACGGCGTCTGGAAAACCTTTTCCCGTGCCGATGGCTGGCCGCGGGTGCGGGCGACTTGCGTGACGGATGACGGCGCAGGCGGTATATGGATTGGCACTTCGCATTCCGGGTTAGCGCATTGGCAGAACGGCGAGTTCACGTTCTTACAACGGTCAAACGGACTAGCTTCTGAGATTATCCGGGCGCTGCTGCAAGATCGTAAGGGCAATTTATGGATTGGCCTGGAGTCCACCAATTGCGTGCAACGCCTGTCGCAAGGCCGTTTCACCACCTACACCCAGCCGCCAGGCAGCCGCACTGTCCGGGCACTGGCGGAAGATGTGGCGGGAGAAATCTGGGCGGGAACGTTTGATGGTTTTTTATTTCGCGTAGACGGCGACAAACTTGTGGATGAGACGGCGCAAACCGTCTCGCCACCGTTACCAATTCGCTGTCTGTATGCACCAACGGGTGGGGGCCTGTGGATCGGTTACGCGGGCGGCGGCATTGGCTGGCTGCATGACGGGAAATTTGGCCGGGTCACGTTGCGGCAGGGTTTGTTTGACGACGGCATCTGCTCGCTAATTGCAGATGATGGCGGGACACTCTGGGTGGGTTCGGATCATGGAATTTTTCAGGTGAACGAGCGCGAATTGAGGCAGGCTGCGGCGGATGAGAAAAATTCGGTGCGTTCGATTGTCTATGGCCGGGACGAGGCACTGCCGAATTTGCAGGCAAGCTACGGTTTCACTCCCGGCGCGTGGTGCAGCCGCGACGGTCGCGTCTGGCTGTCGATGCGGACGGGCTTGGCTATGATCCACCCAGGTCGGGTGCGTGCAAACTACATTCCGCCGCTGGTTCAGATTGAACAGATGACAGTGGACGGACAAGTGGAAAATTTGGTGCCGGGAACCGTGTTACGCCTGCCGCCGCAGCATCGCAAGGTGGAATTTAAAATCGCGGTCTTGAGCTTCATTGCGCCAGAAAATGCGCGCTGGAAATATCAGCTCGAGGGCGTGGATAATGGCTGGATGGACGGTGGCACGCCGCGCGTGGTGATCTATTCGCAGCTCGCGGCCGGGTCGCATCGCTTTCGGGTCATCGCTGCAAACAGCGCGGGCGTGTGGAATGAGAAGGATGCCACGCTGGCCTTTTTCGTCGCGCCATTTTACTGGCAAACGTGGTGGTTCCGTGTGGCGGTAGTAATGGCCTTCACATTCGGTGTGGCGGCGGTGGTGCGCTACGTTTCATTCCGACGGTTGCACGCGCGGTTAGCGCGGCTGGAACAGGAAACGGCCTTGCAACGCGACCGTGCGCGCATCGCACAGGATTTACACGACGACCTCGGGGCGAGCCTTACGCACATCGCGCTATTGAGCGAACTGGCGCAAAATGATCTGGCTGAGCCGCAACAGGCGCGTCGGCATATTGACGACATTTTTCGGACAGCTCGAACCGTCACCCGGTCGTTGGATGAAATCGTCTGGTCAGTCAGTCCGAAGAACGACGCGCTGGATCGGTTCGTGGCGCACCTGTCCACCTACGCGCCGGAATTTTTACGCGCCGCCGGCGTGCGCGCCCGGCTGGATTTGCCCGAGGATTTGCCGGTTCTGGAATTGCCGTCTGAAGTGCGGCATCACATGTATCTGGTCGTCAAAGAATCGCTGCACAACATTGTGAAGCATGCGGACGCGACGGAAGTCTGGCTGCGGTTGCGGCTGACGGCAGACAGGTTGACGATTATTGTCGAGGACGACGGACGCGGTTGGGAAGCGAGGCAGACGCCCGCGCCTGGAGCGGATGGTTTAGAAAATTTTCGTCGGCGCATGGCTGAAATCGGCGGACACTGCGACTTATCCAACCGTCCGGCCGGTGGCACGATTTTGACCTTCACCGTGCTATTGAAAAATAGGAAACCGCAATGACGCGTTGAACTAAAGTTAAAAACTGCCGTCCGCAGAATTGCCGAGTGCGCCGTCACCATATTTGCTGCATACTAAAACCAACCCTCTCAAACCATGCCGATAAAAATTGCCATTGTGGAAGATGACGCGGACGTGCGGGTCAGCATGACCCAGATTTTGGAACGCGCCCCTGGCTGCACCTGTGTGGGCACGTTTGCCAGCGGCGAGGATGCCTTGCTGGAAATTCCCAAGCTCAGGCCGCAGGTGGTGCTGATGGACATCAATCTGCCGGGTATTGATGGCGTGGAATGTGTCCGCCAACTTGCGCCCCTGGTTCCGGGCACTAGCTTTTTGATGCTCACGATCCATGAAGATTCGGATTCGATTTTCAATTCCCTGGCGGCAGGCGCAGCGGGGTATTTGCTCAAGCCGGTGCGTGCGGCGGAGCTGCTGGAGGCAGTGAAGGACGTGTTCGCCGGCGGCGCGCCGATGACCAGCAACATAGCCCGCAAGGTTGTGCACTCGTTCAAACGCTTTGCCCCCACGGCACCGGTTACGGACAATCTTTCGCCGCGCGAAACCGAGGTGCTGGATTATCTCGTCAAGGGATACAGCTACAAGGAAGTTGCGGAGGCGATGAGCATCAGTTACGGCACGGTTCACACGCACATCGAGCGTATCTACAAAAAACTGCACGTCCAGTCGCGAGCGCAGGCGGTGGCGCGGTATCTGCGGGTTTGAAGACGACACATCTATAAAATTCTCTGGCCTATCCGCAGTTTTGCCGACTAGCGAGATTGGCATTATTGTGGAAAAGTAAACCATTCCCATCGGCCAACGAACCGATTGAACCAACCTAAAACCATGAAAAATAAACGAACCTATATCCCCATAAACATCCTGCAATCACGCAGCCTTTTTTTAGTTACAGGACTTTGTCTTGCTCTATTTGCCGCACCGTCTGGCGTTAGGGCGCAGACCGTGTATGTGAGTAACGCCAGCGGCAATTTGTCAACCACGACCATTTGGACTCCAAACGGAACTCCAGGTTCACTCGACACGATAAGAATTGCCAGCGGCAACCTAGTCACCAACACGGTGGCCGGAGCTTCGGTAGGGTTGGTGAAGATTGATGCCGGCGGCACGCTTGCTCTTAACGCCAGTATGACGGCGAGTCTGATGACAAACAACGGCACGTTGAACTTAAATGCCAGCGCCACCGGGCGAACACTGACAATGAATGGCAATTTCGTCAACAATGGCAGCATTACAAGCAGCAGCGCCAGCGGTTCAGATGTGATTGCGTTTAACAACACCAGCCTCACCTCACTCTGGTTGGGGTCTGGCGACATTTCGAATCCCAAGTGTGGCCTAACGGTCAATGCCGGTGCGACTTTGGATATTTCCAGTCTGACCGCCCCATTAAAATTCAGAAGTTCGGGAACCATGGTTTCAGCCATTAACGGCACGCTGATCGCTGGCACACAGGTTATCAATGGTAATGCTAATGGAACTTGTTCATTTACCCTCGCGGCGGGCGGCACGTTGGTTACGGCCAATTCTAACGGACTCATCAATGGTGCGACCGGCACGCTCAACTTCGCCGGGGCAGTCACGCTGAATGCCGCCGCCAATTACACCTTCAACGGCACGAGTGCCCAAGTCACCCTCGGCCTCCCGGCCACGGTGAAAAATCTGACCATCACTAATGCCGCCGGCGTTACGTTGAGCGCGGCTACTGCGGCCAGTGGAACGTTGGCATTGAATAGTGGTGTCTTGACCACAACCAGCGGTGCCACGCCGACTGCCGCCAGTGTCACCAGCATGAATGGTTCGTATGTGAGCGGGCCACTGGCTTTGGTCTATGGCAGCACCGGCGCGCAGACGTTTGCCGTGGGCAAGGGTAGCAACAAACGACCGGTGACTTTGAATTACACAGCCCTGACCGGCAGCAGCACGGTGACAGTGGAACAGTTTGAAGCGGTGATGGGTGGGACGGTGCCGCCCGGCACGACGCAGTTTGGCGGCCGTTTCTGGACGATCAGCCAGACCGGTGGTAGCGGACTGACTTATAGTTTGACCGTGGACGGCACAGGTTTCACGCCGGCGGCTACTCCTGTGCTGCTTCAGCAAGGCTCGCCGGATACGAGTTACAGCACCACATTCGCCACGCCAAATTATACGGCTACCGGCCTGACGACTTTTGGCAGTTTCACCTTGGGCGATTATGTGCCCTCGGCCAATCACCTCGTCTTCACCACCAGTCCGCAAACGCTGACGGCTGGCGTTACTTCCGGGACGCTGACGGTGCAGTTGCAGGATGCGGGCAATGCGCCTTTGAACACGGCCAGTAATTTAACGGTGGTGTTGACCACGACCTCGGGCGGCGTTTTCCGGAACACCGGTGACACGGCCACGATCACCAGCATCACTATTCCGGCGGGGAACAACAGCGCGAGCTTTAGGTATGTGGACGCGCTTGCCCCGGCCACGCCCAACTTGACGGCTGCGGCCTCCGGTGCGAATCCGGCGAACCAATCGGAAACGGTCAACCCGGCGGCCGCCAGCAAACTGGCCTTCACCAGCCAGCCGGGCAGCACGAATTTGGCTGCCATCCTCGCCCCGGTCGTGGTGCAGGTGCAGGATCAATATGGGAATCCGGTGGCGCAAAGCGGCACAGCCATCACGCTGACTTTGAACAATGGCGGTGCCTCCGTGCTGACTGGGACGATTCCGCAAAA
>JANYCI010000154.1 GCA_025360325.1 Limisphaerales bacterium
AGCGGCAGAGGACTGCCGCAGTCCAAAACCTCGCGGCCATTTGCTAGGCCATCCGGTTTAATCCGTGTCCATCCGTGGTTGAAAATTACTCTTCCTCGCCCACGCCAAATTTTTTCTCCCACGCGGAAATTTTTTTCAGCAAGTCCGGCAGATGTTGCAGCGCGATGAACTGCCGCTTGAAATCCCGGTCGGGACGCGCGGGCGACCCCATCCATTTTTCGCCGTCGGCACAGTCATACATCAGGCCCGACTGCGCGCCGATGGTGACATGATTGCCGATTTTCAAATGTCCCGCCACACCGACTTGCCCCGCGAGAATGACGTAGTTGCCGAGCTTCGTGCTGCCCGCGATGCCGACTTGTGAAATCACAATACAGTTTTCCCCGATGACGACGTTGTGTGCGATCTGCACGAGGTTATCAATCTTCGTGCCGCATCCGATGGTCGTCGAGCCGAGCGCGCCGCGATCAATCGTCACGTTGGCACCGATCTCCACATCGTCGCCGATGACCACGTTGCCGACCTGCGGCACTTTGCGATGCACGCCCGCATCCAACACATAGCCGTAGCCATCCGAGCCGATCACGGAACCGGCGTGGATGCGCACGCGTTTGCCGATCTGGGTGCGCGGATAAACCGTCACGTTCGGAAATAAATTTGTCTCGTCGCCAAGCTTCGAATCGTTGCCGACAGAATTGCCCGATTGCAAAACGCAATTTGCGCCAATGTTCACGCGCTCGCCGACGACGCAGTGCGGTCCGATGTGCGCGGTGGCATCAATCTTCGCGGACTTCGCGATGACGGCGGTCGGATGAATTCCCGCCGCAAATTTCGGCTCCGGGAAAAAAATCGCGAGTGCCTTGGCGAAGCCGATGCGCGCATTTGCTACGCGGATGACAATTTTTTTGTCAGAGGAAAATTCCTTGCCCGCGATGATCGCGGTGGCGGCGCTATTTTCGGCGGCGGCAAAAAATTCCGCGTTCTCGGCAAATGTCAGGTCGCCGGGCTTGGCTTCGGCGGCTTGCGCAAAGCCGGTGAGCGCAGCGTTGGCGTCGCCGAGGACTTCGCCGTCGAGCCGTTTCGCGATTTCAGCTGTGGTGAGATTCATTGACTTGAAATGTGCGGCTCACTATAAAGCGTGAAAAATTCCGTTCAATCCATTTCCATTTTTATGCCAAAAACCTTTCGCGTCGGACTCATCGGTTACAAATTCATGGGGCGCGCGCACTCGAACGCGTGGCGGCAGGCGCCGAAATTTTTTGATCTCAAGGCCAACGTCGAGTTGCACACCATCTGCGGACGCGACTCCGCCGGCGTGAACGCTGCGCGCGCGAAACTCGGCTGGCAGTTCGCCACGACGGATTGGCGTGAGGTCGTCGAGTCGCCGCTGATTGACATCGTAGATATCGCCACGCCCACGTTCACGCACGCCGAGATGGCCATTGCTGCATTGAAAAACGGCAAGCACGTCCTCTGCGAAAAAGCTATGGCGCGCAATTTGAAGGAATGTGAGGCCATGTTCGCCGCTGCGAAAAAATCCCAGCGCGTCCACATGATCTGCCATAACTACCGCCGCATTCCCGCCATCGTGCTGGCGAAACGGCTGCTCACCGAAGGCGCGCTCGGCAAGCTCCACCACTTTCGCGCCCGCTATGCACAGGATCGTCTCGCTGATCCGGAATTTCCGCTCGACTGGCGTTTGCAAAAAGAGACCAGCGGCAGCGGCGTCCACAGCGACATCAACTCCCACATCATTGATCTCGCGCGCTATCTCGTCGGCGAATTCACCAGCGTTTGCGGCCTCGTTCACACCTTCGTGCCGGAACGACCGCGAGCCGATCTGCTCGCGCAGGGCAAACGCGTGCTCGGCAAAGTCACCGCGCCTGATTCCGCCGCCTTCCTCGGCTGGATGGAAAATGGCGTGATGGCGAATCTCGAAGCCACGCGATACGCGCCCGGTCGCAAAAATCAAATCACGGTAGAAATCAATGGCAGCAAGGGTTCGCTCGTTTTTGATTTTGAGGACATGAACAAATTAAAATTTTACAACGGCGACGACCCGAAAGATCGCCAAGGTTTCCGCGACATCCTCGTGACGCAGCGCGACGGCATCCAGCCCTACGTCGCGAACTGGTGGCCGCCCGGTCACGGCATTGGTTACGAACACACGTTCGTCCACGCCGTCGCCGATTTCGTGAACGCCTGCGCCGACGGAAAATCCGTGCAACCGACTTTTGAGGACGGCCTACAAAACCAGCGTGTGCTTACAGCCGTGGAAATTTCTTCGGCGAAAGGGAAATGGGTGAAGGTGTGAAGAGGCGTGCAAGAACGGTTTCTGCGAAGCTGTCATTCAGTCAGAATCCTAACCGCCATGCCACAAACTGAACCGCTGGCACCGCCGAGCGCGCCGCCGCAGACCGTGCCGAGGCCACAAACTCCGTCGGCACCACCAGCTCAACCGCGACCGGAACCGGATCCGTTCAGGCCTGACTGGCCGGAAACGCGTCCCACGCCGCCACCGAAAGCCGAGGGTGGTGATGAGTGACTTGCGGCTGGAAATTCAAAAGCGGCACACGCTGAATTGGCTCATTCAAGGTGCGGCCCAGCATGCCGGCATGACCTTTCATCATTTGGTGCGGGACGAACTGAATGACCTCGATCCAAAGCTGCTGCTCTTATACGACCAGTATGCGTTGATTAACTTGCTTCAATACTGGCAAATCGAGGGCGCGCTTATTCTTGGTTGGCCGCCATGGTTTTGGCGGCGGGCGGCAGCCGATCCTAAGCATCCATTCTACAACCATCCGCTCCTTTCCAAATTTGGCGGAAGGTTTGCCGAAGCAGGCAGGCAACGAGCCTTGGGGCGTTGCCAAGAAAAAAAACTGACGCGCCTGCCGATTGCGTTTTCATTTCAAGTGCAGCGTATCGTCCAGCAACTCCGCACTCTGGAAGCACCGCATCGAGCGCGCTTGGTTCAGATCGCCAAGGCGACCGCTTCGCTGGTTTGGGGCATTTCACGCGAACAGCTTGACGCCGAACTTTGCAGCAAGATTATGCTGAAACCGGGGATGCTGCAGCCGCGAAATTTTCAAGGTGCCATGTTTCGTGCCGGCATTGTCGGTTATGGAGTCGTCCAGCAATCCGGCACCGGGTTGCTGGTGGTCAGTAAAGCCACCAACTGGCAACTGCTCTGTAAAGAACTCGTAAAAGGAACGGCTGATTTGATTTGTCTGCATGGTCTAAACCGGCTGGACGATGAAACCTATCACCAAGTATTGAGTGTCACCGACCATCTCGATTTGGAACCGTGGATGTTACAATCTGGCGGCGAATTTTGGCGGCGCATCTTAACCGCAGCTCCGGACGCGGTGCCACTGGCGAGGATGCTCATGCACCTAGCACGACTGTCGGCCGGCACGCTTGAAACTGTGGTGGCAGAAATGATCGAGCAACCTGAAAGCGCCAAGCTGCAGTTGGCGAAAAAATGGAGCCGAATGAATGAATAATGAAGAAACAAGCTACAGACCTGCGCGCATCACTTCTTCATTTAAGCTACAGTAAATTAAATTAACATTAGCGGATTGGGTGCGCCACCTAATATGAATGTGCCAACGCTAGTAGGATTCGCTATGGAATGCTGCTTGAAATTTTCCCGCCGCCGAAGATTGTATTAGGACAAGCCTATAAAACTAAAAGCCAACTGCAGGGCGCAGATGCCCAGTGCCATGTTGATAGCAGTTATTGCTATCATCGCGTTGGTGTCGGGGTTTTCTGTGCGAGCAGATTATCCGATTGTTTCCCATCACTACGCCGCCGATCCCGCCGCTGTGGAATTTAATGGCCGACTCTACGTCTATTGTTCCAACGACGACGACAATGGCACGAACAGTTACATCATGTCTTCGCTCACTTGTTTCTCCACGGATGATTTGAAAAACTGGACGGATCACGGCGTGGTATTTCGCGCCACAAATACTTCTTGGGCGAGTCTAGCGTGGGCACCCTCGGCGGTCTCTAATCAGAGTAAGGTCTTCCTATATTTCGCGAACTCGCGGCAACCTTTGCGCTGGGGCCGAGCCAAGGATTGAGCACTAACAGTCCAGCCATCACCGTTGCGCCGACAGCCACGAACCTGACGCTGGCCTGGCCGCTGGCGACCGCTGGATTCACGGTGCAGTCGCGGACGAATCTGGTGCTAGGCAACTGGGTGAACGTGGCTTCGCCAATTCCGCAAATTCTCAGCGGTCAGTGGCAAGTTACGATTCCCGTGTCCAGTATCACCAATTCAACTTTTTATCGGTTGACGAAGTGAGCGGCAGTTCACGGCACGCTGGGCCGTTCCGGGCCAGTGACCGTTTTCACAGTGGCGGTGGCGGATTGTAATTTGTCCGCGCTGGCGGTTAGCGTGAATGCGCCGGTGTCTTTGGTGGAGCGAACGATGATTTGCGCGAGGCCGTTGAAGAGGCTGCGCGACCACGGCGAGGCCAGCGGCTGGCCAATAATTTCTACGTTCACATCGGGATTCATACCACCTTCATTCGCGTCGTTCTTCACGCCCACGGCAATGACGTTGTCGCCGACGTGCAATGCCTTCTTGATGTCGAACAACGGCTGGGCGGACCAGTCGTGCGATTCGCCAACGCGCTTGTTGTTCACAAAAATCCAGCCGTGATCGTCAATCGCGCCGAAGCGGAGCTGCACGCCGGGCTTGCTCAAATCGTTTTCGGTGAGCTTGACGTGGGCGCGGTAAATGGCGGACTCGCCTTCCTTCAAAAACATTTCGCCGGTGTCGCCATCGGTCTTGGGTTTGATGGTATTCCACATCGCGTCGTCAAATTCATTCGCGTATTCGGGAGCGAGTGCGCCCTTCGCAGGCACCTCGGCGAGTTTCCAACGCCAGTCGTTGACGGCGATGGCGCGCACGGGCATTTGCGGCACGAACGTATCCGCCTCGTGACTGCTCGGATCACCATTGCCGACACCGAGAATTTTTCCCGCGCCGCTGATCTCGAAATTAATTTTATTTTGCGCGACCGGCACCGCGCGGCCTTGCGCGTCAAGCGCAGCCACGGTGAACACGCTCACGTCCTCGCCATCGGCGTTGATGGTGGAGCGGTTGGGTGTAAGCTGGAGCGTCGCGGCTTCGCCGGTGGTTTCAATTTTGGCCTCGGCGATGACGTTATTGGCATCGTCAAAACCTTTCGCGCTCAAAGTGCCGGGCGCGTATTTCACCTGCCACGACAGTTTGGAATTAGGTTTCATCACTTGGCGACCGAGCGATGTGCCGTTCAAAAATAATTCCACCTGCTTGCAATTGCTCAAGGCGTCCACACGGATTTCTTTACCTTCTTTGCCCGGCCAGTTCCAGTGCGGCAGCAAATGCAAAACTGTGTTCGTCGTCCACCATGATTGATAATAATAAAAATTGTCTTTCGGAAAACCGCATACGTCGAGGACGCCGAAATGTGAATTCACGCACGGCCACGCATACGGCGTCGGCTCGCCGCGATAGTCAAAACCCGTCCACACAAAACCGCCAGAGAGCCACGGGCGCTCCGCGAAGTAACTCCACCAACGCTCGGTCGTGGTCGCCCAGCTTGGCGCGTTGTCGTCGTAGGCGCTGACGTAGCCGCGCACTTTGTCGTTCTCATAAATGCCGCGCGTGCTGACGGTGCTGGCCTGTTCCGTGCCGACGTTCGGCTGATTGGGATGCTTGGCGTGATAAGCGTCCATGTCTTTGCCGACATGATAATTCCAACCGCGCACTTCAATCACGCCGTTGATGCCGTCAAACGTATCGCCGACGGGCGCGGCGTAAGTCGTCGGGCGCGTTGGGTCGAGTGCCTTCACATAACTCTGCATCGTGCGCGCGACGTTGCCGCCCTGCGGCGTGGCCTGCACGGAAAATTCCTCATTCGCCACGCTCCAGATGCCGACGCTGGCGTGGTTGCGGTCGCGGCGGATTTGATCGTCCCACTTGCGGAGATTTTCCTGGTCGCTGCCGAGCAAACGGCTTTCATCCATCACAATCATGCCAAGACGGTCGCACGCTTCGAGCAGCTCTGGCGTGGGCGGATTGTGGGAAGTGCGATAAGCGTTGTCGCCGAACTCTTTCAATTTAGCGATACGGAAATACTGCAACGCATCCGGCAGCGCCGCGCCGACGCCCGCCATGTCTTGATGGTTGCAAGTGCCTTTGAGAACGTAAGGTTGGCCGTTCAGCAAAAATCCCTTGTCCTTGTCGAATGCAAACGTGCGAATGCCGAACTCGGTTTCCTTGCGGTCAACCATCGCTCCCTCGACCGACACGGTGGTGACGAGCTTGTAGAGCCGGGGATCTTCGGGCGACCACAGTTTATATTTCGCGAGCGCGAGGTGTAGTCCGTCAGCGTCCGTGGAAATTTCTTTTTGCGAATGAGCGTCGAGTTTCACGACGTCACCGAGTTCGCCCAGCACCTGTTCATCCGCATCCTTGAACGTGTAAGTCACCTTGGCCTCGGCGGGAAAATCTTCGGAGTTGATCAGCTTCAATTCCGCGTGCAGTTCCGCCTCGCCCACCGGTGTGTTATTTTTGAAACCCGCATAAACAAAAATCCCTTCGGGCGCGATGGCGATGGGCGCAGTTTTGTCCAGCCAGACGTGACGGTAAATGCCCGCGCCTTCGTAAAACCAACCCTCAAACTTCGTCGCATCCACGCGCACTGCGATGACGTTTTTATCGCCGAAACGCGCCACGTCCGTGATGTCCTCGCGGAACGGGTAGTAGCCACCCTCGTGCCGTTTCACCAGCCAGCCGTTGACCCACACCGTCGCGTCGCGGAACACGCCGTCAAACGTCAGCCAAATGCGCTTGCTGGCATCTTCTTTCGGCAACTCGAACGTGCGGCGATACCAGCCGACGCTGTTTTTCAAAAAGCCTGGCCCAACGGGTTTGAAACCGTGGCTCGTGTCGGACGCTTTGTCGAACGGCAGTTCAATCGCCCAGTCGTGCGGCAGATCCAGCGAGCGCCACGCGGTATCGCCGAACCGAGCCGACGCCGGGCCAGTGCTCGCTCCCGCCTTGTCCAGATGCAACGCGCCCGGCCAATCATCGCCGAGATGAAATTTCCAGTTCGCGTCGAGCGACAGATGTTCGCGCGGCGCATCGGCGGCGAAAAGGGTTGAAATGGAGAACGCCATGCAAGCAGCCAGCCAGCTGTGGCGGAGAGGAAACATGAATTGCATCGCGAGAAATTAGCGGCTTGCGTTTCAAAATCAATCACAAAGCCCAGAGCCGACGCGGTGAAAACGGTTCTTACCGGCAAGCGAAGCAGTGTCGGCTGGTAATCATCCGCGCGCGACCATTTGGCAATAGTGGCGGTCATCATGAAAAAATCCATGTTTGTTGAATTGCGGCGCCGCAATCATCCAGTAATAATGCGCGCCGAACTGTCTGAACCTGTAACACCAACAACCATTATTTAATGCAAACCGCTTTTTCAAAAATCTCGGCCATCGCCTACGAAGGCCCGGCCTCCAAAAACCCGCTCGCGTTCAAGCACTACCGCGCCGACGAGATCGTCGCTGGCAAAACCATGCGCGATCACCTGCGTTTCGCCGTCGTATATTGGCACACGTTTCGCGGCACGGGCAGCGATCCGTTTGGCGCGAGCACGATGCAACGTCCGTGGGACGACGGCACCAACTCCGTGAAGAACGCCCAGAACCGCGTGCGTGCGGCTTTTGAATTTATCCAAAAACTTGGCGCGCCCTATTATTGCTGGCACGACCGCGATGTGGCACCCGAAGGAAAATCGTTGGCCGAGTCGAACAAAAATTTCGATGCCGTGGCGAAAGTCTTGAAGGAAGAACAAAAGCGCACCGGCATCAAACTGTTGTGGGGCACGGCAAATTTATTTTCCCATCCGCGCTACGTCCACGGCGCGAGCACAAGTTGCAACGCTGATGTCTTTGCTTACGCCGCCGCGCAGGTGAAGAAGGCCATGGAAGTCACGCACGAACTCGGCGGCGAAGGCTACACGTTTTGGGGCGGACGCGAAGGCTACATGACGCTGCTCAACACCGACATGAAACGCGAGCAGGCCCATCTCGCCAAGTTGCTGCACCTCGCCGTGGCCTACAAAAAGCAGATTGGTTTCAAAGGCCAGTTCT
>JANYCI010000164.1 GCA_025360325.1 Limisphaerales bacterium
CGAATATTCACCGACGAGCGAGTTCAGGTATTTTTCCAAATTGGTGTAGCCGTCGCCGTTCAAATCTTTGTTCGCGTCCGAAGGATCGTTCGGATTCAGGCCGTGGGATTTTTCCCAAACGTCGGGCATACCATCGCCATCCGCGTCCCAATCGGCAGCGCGATGGACTTCGGGATAATTGTCCCAGCCACCGACATCCTCCTGCGAGTCCGGCAGACCGGGGATGCCGGTTTTGCTGCCCTTGAATTTCACCTTACCACTGCGGACTTCGGCGATGATGCGTGTGTCGTGTTCGTCGAGCACCGGGAAATTACAGCCGACATCGGCGAGAACGTTCGTGTAGGCCTCGGCGGCGCTCTGCGTTTTCACGAACGACGGGAAAAATTCCTTGTCCACCCACGGACTGTAATTAGTGGGAACCGCGCCACCGCGTTCGGTCGTGGCTTTGCGCCCGGCCTCCTGATTCGTCAGACCAAAATAACCGGGCATCACATTGCCGGAAAAGAAATACTGTTGCGTGCCGGGAAAACCGCCGTATTGCGCATTGAGCGCGTAGAAAAAATCCGTGGCCGGACCGGGCTGATAATAATTATTCACGAAGTTGACCTCGTGCGCGCCGCCATCCGTCGCGCGATGTTTCCAGTTGAAGACGACATTATTCCGCAAGTCCATGCGGCCCGCGTAAGTCGCGGGCTGTTTGTTCAAGCCGCCGGCGAGACTCCAGTTGCGCCCTTCGTTATTTGCCAAAAGATTGTGATGAAAACTTCCCACATCGCCGCCGATGCTTGCGGCGTAACCATGCTGCGTGCCGGGTGGATATTTTTTGTGGCCAGCCGCATTGAGCGCTTCGGAAATTAAATTGCGCTGGAAAGTAATATTCTTGGCGCCGCGTGAACTGAAAGATTCATCAATCGTCCAACTAATCGAGCAGTGGTCAATGATACAATCGTTTGCCGACGCCATGCCCATGCCGTCAAGCGTGGTGCCGGAGATATTTCCCGGACGCACGCGCAGGTAACGGATGACGACATTCGTTGCACCCAACATTCCAAAATTATATTTGCGCAGACAGATGCCTTTGCCCGGCGCAGTCTGCCCGGCGATGGTGAGATCAGAATTTGTTTTGCGGACGATGAGCCGCGACTCCAGTGTGATGAGTCCGCTGACATCGAAGACCACCGTGCGTGCGCCAGACTGCTCGACCGCCGCGCGCAAACTGCCGGGGCCAGCGTCATTCAGATTGGTGACATGAATGATGCGCCCGCCGCGTCCGCCAGTAGCAAGGCGACCGTAACCTTCTGCCGTGGGAAACGCGGGTGGAATTTCTACCGCCGCAACCGACAGCGACAGCCCAGCCACAATGGAAAACGCGAACAAGATTTTTTTCATCAGTAAGCAATCAGACGGGGGCCGCAGATTTTGGTTATGACTAATTCCAGATTATTGCAGGCAATAAAAAGCCGGGGCCAAGTTTGCACTCAACCCCGGCTCTGAATATTCAAATCAAATCACGGGAACGTGAGCCGGTAGAACACGGCGTTCGTTGAGATCGTGTTGGTGATGGTATACGAAATCTTGACCCATGACGGGCCGTTGGTGGTTCCGTCGGTCACGTTGCCCCAATTGCTGCTCAAACCGATGGACAACGGGTTGACCTGCGATTGGAGACGCCATCCGAGGTAGCTGGCGTCCCAGTCAAACTGGCTGACGATGTTTGTCCCGCCCAAGATGGAGAAACTGTTTGTCAGGGTTGGGCCTGAATTCACGCCCGCAATCCCGATGTTTCCGTTCACCCAAAGCTGGCTAAGATCCCAGACCAATCCAGAACCGGGCGCGGACGGGGTGATGACCGGATATGTGTTGGTGGATGAGCCGGTGCTGTAAGGCACGGTTCCCGGTGAGTTCACATTGTCAAAGAAATGAAAGCTTTGGCCAGCAGCAAAAGGTGCGCCGCTGGTATTCGTAATGAGTAACGTAGCACCGTTTTGCGACCGTTGGCCGGAACTTGCGCCAAAACTCAAATCATTCACCCGCACCACGGTGTTAGACATTCCCGCCACGCTTACCTTCAAGACAGTCGTGGATCCCTGCACCAGCAGGGCGGCTCCCGGGAAGGTGCCGGTTCCATCAGAATTAATCGTGCTTAATCCAATGCCGTCGCCGCCTGGTATGAATGTCCCGCTGTTTCCAATTGTGACCGATTGTAACGTCATGTTATCAGCCGGATCTCCCAAGTCTTGAAACACGCCGCTTACATACAGAACACTACCGCTGGAAATTCCGCCAAGTATGCCGTCATTCACGAACGTTGCTCCACTTGCAACTTGCGGTGCACCGGCAGAGCCAACCCCAAGGTTGTTCATCCTCCCGGAGTTGTATAAGAAGCCGCCGGACAGCACGGTAACTGGGTTGTTCACCGTTCCCGAATTGGTCACGACGCCGCCGTTCTGCACGGTTAAGGTTCCGGCCACAGTTCCGGCCACCGTAGCTACGCCGGCTGAAGCCAAGCTGCCGCTCATAGTGCCAGCAAAGTTCATGACCGCGCCGGACGCCACGTTCGCATTTCCAATGGAACCGGCTCCGGTGAACCCGCCTTGGTTCAATTGCACAGACACCGTGGTGTTGCCATCAATTTGAATTTTGCC
>JANYCI010000190.1 GCA_025360325.1 Limisphaerales bacterium
GAAAACTTGGTTTCAGTTTTCGTCTCACGCGGCGGTTTGTTTTCCAACGCCTTCGCAATTGCTGCGATGTGTTCGGGTGTGTTGCCGCAACAACCACCGGCGATGTTGATCAAATTACTTTGCGCGAATTCACCGAGAAAATTTCCCATGTCGTCCGGCGTCAAATCAAAGCCCGTTGGCGACAGCGGATTGGGCAAACCTGCGTTCGGATAACACGAGATAGCGGTGTTGGATTTCTCTGCGAGTTCCGCGAGGAATGGCCTCATCAAATCCGGGCCGAGCGAGCAATTTAATCCAATGGCAATGGGCTTAACGTGCTTCATTGCGTTCCAATAGGCTTCGATGGTTTGCGCGGAAATCATCGTCTCGCCACCGCGTCCGACGGCGGCGGAAATCATGATGGGCAGAATTTTTTTATCCTGCTCGAACACTTCCTGAATCGCCACGAGCGCGGCCTTGGCGTTGAGTGAATCGAAAATAGTTTCAACTAGTAAAATATCCGAACCGCCCGCGATGAGACCACGAATCTGATGCGTGTAAGCGGTCTTCACCTGATCGAACGTGCAGACGCGAAAGCCGGCGTCATCGGCATCCGGCGAGTTGGAAAGTGAAACCGTCAGCGGCCCAACCGCGCCAGCGACAAAGCGCGGACGACCAGTTTTGTTCGCGATGCGGTCGCACCATTCGCGGCATTGCTTGGCGGATTGCTCGTTGATTTCCCACGCGAGGTCATTGAGAAATTTATTCTCGATGACGCCTTGATAAAATGCCGGGTCTTTGCGCCCGCCATGTTCGCGCGGATCGTCCACGAAAAATTCGCTCTGACCGATGCTCGTGGCGGAAAAAGTATTTGTCTCAACAATGTCCGCACCCGCTTCGAGAAAGCGGCGGTGGATGTCGCAAATCGTCGCCGCTTGTGTGAGTGAATAAAGATCGCCGTTGTTCTTGAGATCCTTTTTGGAATCCTTGAACCGCTCGCCGCGAATCTCCGCCTCGCCCAGCCCGTAGGTGCGGATGGTCGTGCCCATCGCGCCGTCAATGATGACGATGCGTTCGCGGAGGGCTTGTTTCAGAAGTTCGGCGTGATTCGACATGGCAAGAAGGTAATCGTCCATGCCGGGAAAAACAAAGCAAAAAATCAACGCATCTTGATGCGAAGATATGTTTTATTTCAATGTTGGCTGCAGCGCTACCGGTTCAGAACACCGCCAGCCGGAAAAACATTTGCGGATAGGCGATGGAATCCACCGAGTTCAACAGGTCCACGGTGCTGTCGAAGCCGGAGCCAATGCCATGCCAGTTGACCATGTCCTCGGAGTATTGGATTTCCCAGGACCGTGAGACGACTTGCTGTGAGGTGACCTCCAAGTAAAGGTTTCCGGCGGCGTCGCTCAACATTTGCGTCAGCAGCCACGGTGCAGATGGAATGGAAAAATAAGCTTCCGAGGAGAAACTGCTTTCGTTAGAAACGGCATCCACCGCCGTGACCGCAAAAAAATAAGTGGTTCCGGCGTTCAATCCGCCAATCGTGACGGACGTATCGGCGGCATCCACGGAAACGCTGTTGGTGTAATGACCACTGCGGGTTCCGTAATAAACGTGGTAGCTGGCCACATTGGTGCTAGTGCTGGAATCCCAAGCGACGGTGGCGGTGAGGCCACTTTGCGCCGAAACCTTGAATCCTAATAACGACAACGCAACCGTCAGAAGCAGCCAAGCCCGTCTGGCGAGCTGGTTCAAATATACAAGTCGGATGTTCACGGTTTTTTAAGGGAAATCGGCTCACCTTAGACAATGTATGCTGATTTGTCCAATTTTTTTTGCCTGCCAGTCAATAAGGTCTTTTTCGTAGGCGCGTTCGCGTTGACTCTGGGCGTTGATCTGCTATTTTCGCCGCTCGTTTTCACAGCAAAATTTTTAACCAATAGACTCAATTTATGGCAAAAGCTAAATCCAACAAATACGTATACACCTGGGGTAACAAAAAAGCTGACGGCGACGGCAGCATGAAAGCCCTCCTCGGCGGCAAAGGCGCGAACCTCGCCGAAATGACCCGTATCGGTCTGCCCGTGCCTCCGGGTTTCACCATCACCACCGAAGTCTGCACTTATTTCTACGCGAACAAACGCACTTATCCCGCCGTGCTCCAGGCGCAAATGGAAGCGGCCATGGCCAACATGGAAAAAATCATGGGCACGAAGTTCGGTTCCACGACTGGAATGCCGTTGCTTGTCGCGGTGCGCTCCGGTGCGCGTGACTCGATGCCCGGCATGATGGATACGATTTTGAATTTGGGTTTGAATGATCAAGCGGTCGTCGCACTCGAAAAAGCCACCAGTAATCCGCGCTTCGCGTGGGATTGCTATCGCCGTTTCATCCAGATGTATGGCGACGTCGTGATGGGCGTGCAGAAGCGCGAGGGCGAAGACCACGATCCATTCGAACACACCATCCACACGTTCAAACACGAAAAATATCACGGCGACATCGAAGACTCCAAGCTCACCGCCGAAGACCAAGCCGAACTCGTCAAGCGCTTCAAGGCACTGGTAAAGGCGCGCACCGGCAAAGCGTTTCCGAATGATCCGTGGGATCAATTGCGCGGTGCAGCGGGCGCGGTGTTCGGTTCCTGGATGAACGATCGCGCGAGTGTCTATCGCCGGAAATACAACATCCCGACGGAATGGGGAACCGCCGTCAACGTGCAGGCGATGGTGTTCGGTAACACCGGCGAAGACTCCGGTTCCGGCGTGGCGTTCACCCGCAATCCCGCGAACGGCACGAACGAATTCTACGGCGAATTTCTCATCAACGCGCAGGGCGAAGACGTCGTCGCCGGCGTGCGCACTCCCGAACCCGTGTCGAAGTTGAAGGCTGCGATGCCGAAGAGCTACGCGGAACTCATGGCCGTCCGCAAAACTTTGGAAAGCCATTTCAAAGATGTGCAGGACATCGAATTCACCGTCCAGAGCGGCAAGTTGTTCATGCTCCAGACACGCAACGGCAAACGCACCGCCGCTGCCGCGCTGAAATTCGCGGCCGACATGGTGAAGGAAAAATTGATTGATTGGGAAACGGCGATTCTCCGCAATCCCGCCGATCAGCTCGAACAATTGCTCGCTCCGATTTTTGATTTGAGCGAAGTGAAGAAGGCCAAAGTAATCGCCACCGGTTTGCCCGCTGGTCCGGGTGCGGCGACTGGCAAAATCTACTTCAACGCCGACCGTTCCGTGCAAGCCGCCGAGAAGGGCGAAAAAGTTTTGCTCGTTCGCGTCGAAACTTCGCCGGAAGATTTGCGCGGGATGATCGCGGCGGCAGGCATTCTTACCGCTCGTGGCGGTGTCAGTTCACACGCGGCGCTCGTGGCCCGTCAGATGGGTAAAGTCTGTGTCTGCGGCGCAGCGGGCGTCGTGATTGATTACGACAAGAAGACCACGACCATTGACGGCGTGACTTACAACGAAGGCGACTTCCTCTCCATTGATGGCACGTCCGGTCTCGTCTATGCGGGCCAGATCAAAACTGCGCCGTCGGAAATTGTTTCCGGTTTGCTCAACAACGACAAAGCCGCGCAGAAAACCGAGAAGTATAAGAACTACGTCCAACTGATGGCGTGGTGCGCCAAGGCCACCAAGCTTCAAGTTCGCACCAACGCCGACACGCCCGAGCAGACCGAGCAGGCCATCGCGTTCGGCGC
>JANYCI010000241.1 GCA_025360325.1 Limisphaerales bacterium
CAAGCTGCCGCTCATAGTGCCAGCAAAGTTCATGACCGCGCCGGACGCCACGTTCGCATTTCCAATGGAACCGGCTCCGGTGAACCCGCCTTGGTTCAATTGCACAGACACCGTGGTGTTGCCATCAATTTGAATTTTGCCAGAACCAAACTTGTTCAAGGACGGGCCGCCGGAAATCTGGTTGCCACCATTCAAGAACGTATAAGTCACCGCGCCGTTCGTCATATTGATGACATTCGGCGTCAGAGGTGTGCCGGGATCGCCAGCTAGGTTGATGTTGGTTGCATAACCAGCCGCGCCGTCGAATGAAATGATGTCGGGGTTATCATAGTTGGTCATCACACCGTTGGTGTTCAACCAATTCTTGGTTGTATAATCCCAATCCGCAGTTCCGGAACCTACCGGCCCACGCCATGTTAGGTTGTTGGGAGCGCGGTTGATGATATGCACATTAATTGAGTTAGTCCCGCTGGTGGATAGCGACCCGGACAATCCCGATCCGGCGGGCATAACGACACCGGCGTCAAACGAAGCCGCTAACACTGCCGGCACACCCGCACCTTGCAGAATGACCACATCCGCCGGATAAGTCAGTCCGGTAACACCACCAATGACTAGCTTGTTGCCGGTTCCGGATGCGGTAAAGTTAGTGACATAAATTTTTGCACCAGGATTGGCCCCGTTGATAAAGACCTTGATCGCGTTATTACCGCCGGAGAAAGCCAAACTGCCGAGCGCACCGTTCGGTAAGGCGTCTGCCAACCGGTTGGAGACTACGAGCGTGGCATTACCGATCATAGATATGGCATTACCGGCCGAGGCCTTCGTAGTTCCACCCACGGTGATGTTGCTGGCCGTCAACGTGCCGCCCGGACCGATGGTGATGCTTCCCTTGGTTGCTCCCGGAGTCGAGGCGTCACCAATCGTGGCAGTAGTGTAACCCATCGCCAAGGTGCCGTTCACGCGGAAGATTGCCGTATTGCTGACGGTTAACGATGCGTTGCAACTATTTTGATTGGTCTGGTTGCCAGACGATTGATAACCAAGGAAGGCCGAGTTAACATCAAAGATACCGGCACTCATGCCCATGGAAGACTGACAAACCCCGCCACCGGTTGTATATCCGCGATCCATGGACATATACAAGCGGTCAACCAAGACATCCACCGTGCTGCGGGTGAAATCAACACCCAACCCGGCATTGCCACATTTGGTATTGTTTCCCAAAGCTAGGGTAGCAGATGAACCTGCGGCGTCGCCGAAAGCCATGACTGACATACGGCCTCCGTTGGTGTTACGGAACAGCGCGAAGGAGTTGGAGGTTGTAAAATTCAATACACCACCGAGCGATGCGTAGCCACCGACACAAAGACCATCCAACAAGAAAGAATTGGTGAAACCCATGCTCACACCGTAGTTGCCGGAACTGCCGCCAGTCGTTTCATTACGGCCAATCTCCATCGCATAGGAACGGGAAAGAGAATTGTTGTAATTGTTGGTATCCACAAAGACCGCACGCACAA
Organism: Limisphaerales bacterium; assembly: GCA_025360325.1. Classification (GTDB taxonomy): domain Bacteria; phylum Verrucomicrobiota; class Verrucomicrobiia; order Limisphaerales; family UBA11358; genus UBA11358. The sequence continues at coordinate 1,524 of JANYCI010000241.1, forward strand.
TGTTCGTCATGGCCATCTTCCAATTCGGGAGACATTTCGAGGGCCGCGAGCTACCAAACGTGGTGCCTGGAGTGTAGAGATTGGTGATGAAGTGCGGGTAGTTCGGATAGGCCAAGATGTCGCCAATGGCCACTTCGTTCACGTTGAGTCGCAAATTGCCCAGGCCGGACATATCAAGGATGCTGTTCGGAATGGATCCCTGCCCGTCAATCAACAGCGCGAAATTGGAATTTTCATTCGTCTGGATGAGTGTTCCATTAGTGCCATAAATCGTCACGGTGGTCTTCGTCCCCGTCGCCGTTGTAATGTAGGTGTAATCACGCAACATACTAAACCCGCCCGGCCCTTTGATTGCCAAATTCACATTGTCGTTGATGTAAAGGTTATGAAAATTAGTGGCCGGCGTGCCCAGCAGATTGGTCATGCCGAACCTTAATGAGGAAATCGTTGTGGAAACATTTACGACGCTATTGGTCAGAAAAGATGTGCCTGCTAGTAAGCTATTAGTTTGGGCACCAGCGTCGAGAAAAACAACGCTGTCTGCCGCCCCGGGAGCCGAACCACCTGACCATTTAGAAGCGTCCGACCAGTTGCCGGCACCATTGGCCGCAGCATTGGCACTGCCGTTCCAAATCCTTCCAATTTCCAGCACCAGCGGAAAATAGCCGTTGGTCAACGCACCATTGAGATTCATGGCCAAGGTGGAAATACCCCCAACTTGTGATCCGTCAAACACCAGCTTGACCACCAAGTTAGTCGTCTTGCTCGTGCTGTTGGTGCTGATGACAATCGGGATGTCGGTAACTTGCACGCTTGAAGCATCCACCAAGCTCGCTGTGACGCCCGATGGCGCACCTGTGATCGTCGGAAATACGTCGCCAATGATCCAGTTGGCAACGGCGGCACCGTCAATCGCAGAAGCCCCGTTGGTGGCCACCCGCAGCACGTTGTTGGTCAATAAAATTGTGCCGGTAAAGCCAGTGGTAGCTTCCACCCGGACTTGAAAAGGCTTGATGGTGGTTTGCGCCCGCGCGGTCACGGTGGTAAGGCAAGATACGGCTAGAAGCATACTCAACATCAAGCTTGCGCCTTTTTTTAGGACGCCGGCTTTAGCAGTAGGCTTTATACTTACATTGGTTTGTGGGTTGGTTGTGTTCATAACTATTTGTTGGGGTTACTTTCGGTGTCGAGTCAAATGGATTGGTTAGTATGCTTGAATATTGATAAGTTAGATTTCAGTGGTAAGGCATCCGATCTTCCAACCACTCATAATCTTGATTCCCGGTATAAGTGGGCCCAGCCCAAGCACCGGGTGAAGTGTGGACATAATTAACACTTTTTTGAACTGTTGAATAAAGCGGACCTCTGTAAAGCCATTTATGGATTTCCGAATGACCGTCGGCAAAGGAAAAACTACCAGATCCGTTGTGATAGCTAGCAGGCAAGTCCCGCCAGCGCTCTCCATTTTTTGGATAGCCCGGATTAACCATAAATTGCAAATCTCCGATACTGTCAGCATATTCATCCAAAAAAACAAAAATATTTGCCGACCCGGGCGTGTTCAATTCAGTGGACTTCATCGCCTTAAAATAAGTTCTGCCGAGTGAAGCATCGTTCACAAAAGTCGGCTGGCCGGTAAGCGCCCCATTCATTGAAACGCTTCTTGTCCGCGGCCCCACATTTGCGGGCGACTGATAGCTGTCCGCCGGACACTTAAACGAACCTGGCGATTTTACATAGTTAGCCATCAATGCGGTCGAACCTGTAAGCCCTTTCACGTCACCGCTACCACCAGTAACATCTCCCGCATAAGCATTATTCCAATCTATTGCATTCAAGGTATTGCCATCAATTGCCGAACCTATGGGCATCAATTTTTCTTGACTGTCCCCTTGATACATAATCCAACCTAACGTCAACTGCTTGGTGTTATTCATACAATAAACGCCCTGCGCCTTCGCCTTGGCCTTACCTAAAGCCGGCAGCAGCATCGCCGCCAAGATGGCGATGATGGCGATAACCACCAGTAGCTCAATTAAGGTAAATCCTGTGTTCTGCCGGACGGCTGAACGAGACAACGAGACATTAGGAGTCGGGCGCATGGTGTTCAAAATTGGTGTTGGACATAAACTAGCACGCCCATTCCTAAAAGGGTAATGTGAAAACCAACAATTCACTTACGAATTTTGCCAACGACCACTCCAAGCCCGTCCGGAAAAAACGCACATGAGCCACTGGACACAGGCCAAAATCCAGGTTCGCGCCGCCACGCATTGACCTAGCAATCCCGCACGCGGATGTGCGGAGATAATTTTATTTGAAACTCGCACTGCTCCATTATCGTCCGTGCGTGCAGAAATATGTTTATTCCATGAAAAATATCCCCGGCTGGCTAGTGGTTGCTTCTTTGCTGGTGTCATTCCCTGTTCTCGCCCCAGCGAGCGGAACGCCCGTGGATTTGCGCTGCGACTACGCCGTGAACCCGCTCGGCGTAGATTCGCTGGCACCGCGCCTGTTTTGGAATTTGCCAAGTTCGGCTCACCGCCAACACCAGTCCGCCTATGAAATCATCGCCGCCTCGTCGCAAAAAATTCTCGCGCACAACGATGGCGATTTGTGGCGCAGCGGAAAAATTATTTCCGACGAGACTATTCAAATTCCTTACGCCGGAAAAAAACTGGAATCGTCGCAACCCATTTTTTGGAAAGTCCGCGCCTGGGATGCGAGCGGGAAAATTTCTGCGTGGAGCCGACCGGCGACTTGGACGATGGGGGTGTTGGAAAAATCCAGTTGGCACGCGCAATGGATCGGCGCGGCGGACACGAACATTCCTTCGCTGCTACTGCGAAAAGAATTTTCCGTGAAGAATGGCCTCCAGCGCGCGCTCATCAACCTTTGCGGCCTCGGCGAATACGAACTCACGTTGAACGGCAAAAAAATCGGTGACGATTTTCTTTCGCCCGGCTGGACGAAATATGACCAGACCTGCCTTTACGACACGCGTGACCTCACCAAAGAATTGGCGCGCGGAAAAAATGTCGTGAGCATCGAGCTGGGCAACGGGATGTATCAAGTGCTCGGCGGCGGGCGCTTCACGAAATTCAAAGGTTCATTCGGTTCGCAGAAAGCCATCGCGCAGATCCGGCTCGAATACGCCGACGGCGCGGTGGAATTTATCGGCACGGATGAAAGCTGGCGCATGTCGGCGGGCCCAATCACCTTCAACACAATTTATGGCGGCGAAGATTATGACGCGCGACTCGTCCCAAAAAACTGGAACGCAATTTATTTTGACGATTCAAAGTGGGCGAAAGCCATTGTGGTCAATGGGCCGGGCGGAAAATTGCGCGGGCTATCCGCCGCGGCCCCGCCGCTGAAATTTTTTGAGACGCACAACTTCGTTTCCTCGCACGCGCTGACGAACGGCGACATTGTTTTTGATCTGGGCCAGAACGCGGCGCACGTTCCAAAAATTTCCGCCACCGGCCCGGCAGGCAGCAAAATAAAATTATTTCCGTCCGAGCTTTTGGACAATGATGGCGCGGTGAATCAAGGTTCGATGGGCGCAGGCCATCGCGGCGCGCTGTGGTGCGAATTCACCAAGGCCACCGACGGCGTGGAGACATGGTCGCCGAAATTTTTCTACGTCGGCTGCCGGTATGTGCAGGTGCATTTCACGCCGGCTACGACGAACGGTGCGTTGCCGAAAATTAAATCGCTCGCGGGCCTCGTCGTGCAATCCGCATCGGAACCTGTCGGTGACTTTTCCTGCTCGAATGATTTGTTCAACCGCATCCGCAGGCTTGTCCGCTGGGCGCAGCGCAGCAACATGGTGAGTCTCCTGACGGATTGTCCGCATCGTGAAAAACTAGGCTGGCTGGAAGAAGATCATCTGAATGGCCCGGCGTTGCGCTACGAATTTGCGCTGGATCAACTCTTCACCAAAACGATGAATGACATCGCGGATTCGCAACTCGCGAACGGTCTCGTGCCGACGACCGCGCCGGAATACACGATCTTTCGCAGTAAGACGGATACGAATCATCTGCGGAATGATTTTGGCGATTCGCCGGAGTGGAGCGCGACGTTCATCCTCGTGCCGTGGCAGCAATATGAATTCAGCGGGGACCTGAATCTTTTCCGCACGCACTACGATGCGATGAAAAACTACGTCGGCTACCTCGGCACTCGTGCGGATAATTTCATTGTGAACTACGGCCTCGGCGACTGGTATGACCTCGGCCCAAAGAAGCCGGGCGTCTCGCAACTCACGCCGGTCGCGCTCACGGCCACGGCATTTTATTTTGAGAACGTGAACGTCATGGCGCACGCCGCTGCGCTGCTTGGCAAAACGGAAGATGCAAAAAACTTTTCTGAACTCGCGGAAAAAATTCGCAGCGCGTTCAACGAAAATTTTTACAACGCCGCCACCCACAACTACGCAACCGGTTCGCAATGCGCCAATGCCATTCCGCTGGTCTTCGGCATTTGTGAAAATTCCAATCGCGCCGCCGTGGTCGAATCTATCGTCCAAGATGTGCGCGCGCATAACACCGCCAACACCGCTGGCGATGTGGGTTATCGGTATGTGTTGCGCGCGCTCGCGGACGGCGGACGCAGCGATGTGATTTTTGACATCAACAATCAGACCAATAAACCTGGCTATGGAATGCAGCTCGCGAAGGGAAAAACCAGTTTGACGGAAGCGTGGGACGGCGGCTCCTCGCAAAATCATTTCATGCTCGGCCAGATTCAGGAATGGTTTTATCACGATCTCGCGGGCATCCAATCCGGCGGCAACGGTTTCAAAAAAATAATCATCGCGCCGCAACCGGTCGGCGACGTGACGTGTGCGAAGGCGAGCTACCATTCCATTCGCGGAAAAATCACTAGCGATTGGAAACGCGACGGGAATAATTTTATTTTGAAAACGACCATCCCGCCCAACACCACCGCCGAAATTTTCATTCCCGCCAAATCGGCGGGCAACGTGAAGAAAAGTTCTGCCGCTACATTTTTGCGGATGGAAAATAATTGCGCCGTTTTTGCCACCGGTGCCGGCGACTACCGATTTGAAGCGAACTAGCCCGGCGTTTACTTCGCGGCGGGGTTATTGGTGTTGGGATTCTTGGCGGTCCAGTCCGCAAACGCCTTCGCGGTGTCATGGCCTTGCGCGTCGAGGTAGGCGTTGATCTGGTTTTTATATTTCTGGAAGATATCGGATTTTTCTGGGGCGCTGCCGCCGTCCACCGCCTCTTCGCGCGCCGCTTTGAGCAGTTCTAAAACCTTCGCTTTCTCCGCGTCGGTCAGGCCGGACACCATTACACCATAGGCCGCGTAAGTGATCTTGACCTTGTGGTAGGTCATCAAATCTTTGACCTGCTCGACTTGTTCCGGCGTGAGGCTGGCCGCGAGCTTGGTGAGCAACGCGTCGTGCAGCGGCTTGGACTGGATCGCGAGTTGTTCGGCACGGTTTGCGTAACTGATTTCCTTACCATCCACCTTGAGCCGCGTGTCAATGGCGGCGTCGCGCACGCGGAGATCATGATAATGCGCGACGAGAACATCATGCAACGTGTTGGATTTGGCGGCGTCCGCCAGCGGAATCGCTTTGAGAATATCCGCCACGCGGTATTCGATGCTCTTGGCGTAGAAGGCTTCTTTTTCGGCTTCGGTCGGCGCGAGTGCGGTTTGTTCCTGGGCCAAAACCCGTTGGTTGCAAAGTATGGCGCAGGCCATTTGAATGACGAAAATGGTGAGGAATTTGATTTTCATGGTGTCAGTAGTTTATCATTTTTGAGGTTGTATTGCATCTGAAAATCCTTCACGCGGTCACGGCAGCTTTCCGAAATAAAAACTTACTGAGCCGGAAAATTCGCCGTTCAAATAATTCGGCTGGCCCTGCGGGCCGCCAAACTTCGCTTCCTTAAACTTGCTGCCGATCGGGGAAATCGCATCGAGCAATCCTAGTCCACATTTCGGCACCGCTCCGAAAGCGTTTGCCTTCAAATTATCCGGGCCAAAATCCGGCGTGAGCACTTGCACGAACGGCACATTGCTCTCGTTCAGCACGGTGATATCGCCTTCGCGCGTGGCGAGTTGCAGCCAGCGCCAGTTGGAAAAAAATCCTTTGAACTCGGGATACACCCAACCGCGAAAACCGGTGAGCGTATCGTTGTAATCATTTTCCCACACGCCCGCCGTCACGCCGCGCAACCGGTTTTTCCAGACGCGAAATGGTCCGTCGCCGAGCCAACGTTTGTGCATGACGAGATTTTCAGGATAGTCGAACAGCACGCCGAGAAAATCATTCGTGCCGCGTGCGGTGTAAGTGTAGCGGCAATTGAACCAGCCGTTGCCATTCACGCGCCAGATGACGGATTCCAGATCGCCGTCATACTTCGCCACGACCACCACATCCGGTCCGTCTTCGATGAAATGAATGTCCCGCAACGTCGCGCTGCCGACCGCGAGCCGAGGTCCGTTCGTGAAGGAAAAATTTTGCGCGCCACGCTGCACGCCGCGGAGAAAACCAGTCTGCTCGCTGAACGTGGCCGTAAGTTCGCCCACGGTGACGGTGATAACGCCGTTGGTTTGCACAGCAGTCGCGTGCAGCCGCGCCGGTTCCTGCAACGCCTCGAAATCAGGATTTGTTTTGCGCGGCCAGACCCACGTCCACAATTCGCGCCCCTGCGGATCTTCCACCCGCAAGGCCTCGGCATCGAATTGAAAACTGGCGGTGGAAGGTTCCGGTGAAAATTTCCAATTCGCCTTACCGCCCGGCGCGACGGATGGAGATTTGATCATGCTTTGACGCACGATGGTGAAACCGGAATTCGTGCCCGCGAGCCGCGCGTTTTTGCGGTATTGCCAGATGAATTTGCAATCACGCGTGTCGGTGAAGGAGAAATGATTTTCCACGGTGAACGCATTGAATTTTTCCCGCGTGATCTGGATGGGCGACCAGATTTCTTTGATCGTATAAAAGCTACCTTCACGTTCGCGATACGGGCCGACGATGCCGTCAGGCGCGTGGTTCCCGTCCACATCCAACTCGCCGGTGTCGGGCCGCTTGATGCCTTCGTCCATGAGCGTCCAGATGAAACCGCCGCCGAGGGTTTTGCTCGCGGCCATCATGCGCCAATAATCCTCCAGCCCCGCACCCGCGCCGCCATCGTAGAGGCCGTGCAGAAATTCCGTGGGCATATAAATATATTTTGCGGGGTCGTTCGTTGCGACCAGTTCCTGATTTTTGGAGAAATAAACTTTTTTACCGGTGGCCGCGATTTCCGCTTTGTCATAGGCCAGGTAATGCGCCGTGTTCACGCCGCTGAACGTCGCCCACGGATGGAGGACGCGGCGTTTCTGCGGATCGGATTCGCCAAACATTTTATCAAGGTTCGTGTTGAAGCCGCCTTCGTTGCCGTTGTCCCAAAATAAAATCGAAGGATGATTCACATCGCGCACCACCATTTCTTCCACGAGTTTTGCGCCTATGTCGTTGTCGTAAAAATTGTGCCAGCCAGCAAGTTCGTCCAAAACATAAAGCCCAAGCTCGTCGCACAAATCCAAAAACTGCGCGTCCGGCGGATAGTGCGACATACGGACGGCGTTCATGTTCGCATCCTTCATCAGATTGATGTCGAGCCGGTGAACGGCTTCGCTCAAGCAGCGGCCGGAGTCCGGCCAGAACGAATGGCGATCCGCGCCTTTCAAAATTATTTTCTGCCCGTTGACATAAAGCCCATCGCCCGCGCGAACTTCCATCGTGCGGAAACCAAAGCGCTGCGTGAACTGGTGGACGATTTTGCCGCTTTGTTTGAGGCTGATTTGGACGCGGTAAAGATTGGGCGTCTCGGCGGTCCAGAGTTTTGGAGAATCAATAGAACCCTGCAACCGAACGTGCCGTTCGGACTCCCTGTCCCCCAGCGGAGGAGAGAGCTGGGATGAGGGGGCGTTCGTGTGCCCGCCGCGCGCCCCCTCATCCTGACCCTCTCCCCCGCTGGGGGAGAGGGAGCCGGCAGCGGTGCGTTTGGAAAACTTTTTGCCGAAATTTTTCCCATCGAGCGTTTGGATTTGCGCCTCGACTTCATCGGCGTTGGTCGCGTTGATAAAAACATCTGCCGAAAAACTTCCGTCCGCCTTTGCATCAATTGCCCCGCGTTCGATGAAATTTTGCGGCGCGGCTTCGAGCGAAACCGGGCGGAAAATCCCGGAATAAACCCAGTAGTCTGCCAGCCGCTCGGCTTTGTTCACGGACTCGTTCGCCGAATGGCGCGACACGGCAACTTCCAATTTATTCGTCGCGCCGAATTTCACCAGCGCGGTCACGTCGTATTTGAACCGGTAAAAACTTCCCTGATGAATTGGCCCGACGGACTGGCCGTTCAACTTCGCGTCCGTGTCCGTCATCACGCCGTCGAACACGAGAAATATTTTTTTTCCGCGCCAGTTTTCGGCGGCGGAAAATTCGTGCTCGTAAAGTCCACGTTCGTCGTAAGCGTTCGTTGCATCCTTGTGATAAGTCAGCGTGCCAAAACCTTTCACGTCCCACTGCGAGGGCACGGGCAGGTTCGTCCACACGCCGGAGTGCGCGCCGCTGGTGCAAAGGAATTTCCACGGCACCGCGTCGTCTTTGCCGTGGCCGCTCAAGAATTGAACTTCGGTTTGTTGAGCACTGGCAGAAAAAATTACCATCACGGTCAGCGCAAAAATCCGAATGACGAATGACGAAAGACGAAAGAATGTCGAAGCTCGAATGACGAATTGTTCTTGCGCGGGTTCACCCGCTGCACCAGCAGTTTGCATTTGGCATTTAGTCATTCGTCATTCTTTCGTCATTCGGATTTCGTCATTCATCATTTTCACCCTTTCAAGTGCTGCCGAAAATCCGTCGGCGTCATGCCGGTGTGGTGGCGGAAAAAGTGGCTGAAATAAAATTCGCTGGAGAAATTCAATTGACCGGAAACGTCCTTGATCGAAAGCCGTTTGTCCGCGAGCAGCAGCCGCGCCTGGTCGAGCCGCGCCCGTTGGATATGTTCGTGCACCGTGCCCTGACCGGATTTTTGAAACGCCGCGCGCAGGCCGGAATAGCTGACCTTCGCAATGACCGCGAGTTCCTTGGCCTTCCAGTCGCGCAGCGGATTCGCGGCGATGGCGTTGAGCACGCGCACCACCGGCACGGGTAGTTCCGCGTGCGGCGAGGTAAGAAGTTCCCGCGCCATGAGCAACGTGCCGAGCAGCTCGGTGATGCGTAAATGCACCTGCCATTCCCAGCCGGTTGGCTTGCGACGGACGAGCCGCAACAGTTCACTTTGCAGCGTGGATGAAATCCGCGCGTCGTCCAAAATGAATTCAGGATTTTCCTCCACGCGGATCGCCTCGTGCCAGAATTCCAAGCCCGGCCCGCCGAAACGGAAGCCGACGATGGTCAGATGTTTTCCCGGCGCGGGCAGGTAAGTGCGCGGGCGGCTCATGTCCACGAGCCAAACTTTTTTGCCGCGCTTCAGCTCGAACTTGGCGGACTTGTATTCCAATTCGCCCTCGCCGGACTGCACCCAAAACAGATGCGCGCCCGGTTTTTCAAAACGCTCGTGGCGATCCACCTGCGTGACGCGCCGCGAGCCGATGGAAAATAAATGCCACAGCAGCCGCCGCGCGACCGGCGACGGATCAACGAACGTCAGGTTGTCGGTGGACGTGTTCGCGTCAGGCATCAGCAAAGTTTTAGCAGATGAGTCCATGTCATGTCCACTTCGCCGGCCATGGATAGCTGCCCGGCTTGATGATCAGCAGAAATTTTTTATCGCCCTCCACCGCGAGCGTCGCCACGCCCGGCGCGAGTTCGCGGACAATTTCCAAACGCGCCCAACCCATGCGGCGCACCAGTTCCGCCGCCGTCGCGCCGCCCTCGGCAAAAATGTTTTCCACCGGCACCGACCGCAGCACACGTTCCGCTACGCGCACAACGTGGTCGGACAAACGCCCGGCCACCTTCGCATCCCGCACCTGCGGCAAACCGACATTCAAAATCACGCGCGGATTCAAGGCCAACGCCGCCACCACCCGCGTCGTCACCGCTGCCACCGCTGCCGCTGAAAACGTCGCGCCCCACGCCAGTTCCTGCGGCAAGGCGAACACCGGCATTTTTTTGCGCCGCTGCGCCGCCACAAATTTTCGCGCCGCCGCCGTCGAAGTGCCGACGATGAAAAATTCTTTAGTAGCACCGGCAGCTTGCCTGGGGGGTTCTTTTTTCTGCTTTTTTGAAATGCCAGAACTCACCGGCGGAACGCCGATGCCACTGCGCAGCAGCGCATCAAAAAATTCCGCGCCGCCCGCCGGCAGCATTTGCGCGTCGCAACTTCCCGCCCAGCGCTGAACATCCGCCGCTGTCTCCGCATCGCCGATGACGATCATCCCGTCCGTCAACACGCGGTCGCCATTCGCGACGCGCATCGAAAACGTTTCCGGCACCTTCACCAGCCGCAGCACCGACGATGAACGACGTGGAAAATGCGGGTCGCGGGCGAACTCCGTTTTGTGCAACGCCCGACCGCCCAGAAAATATTCCCCGTTGCGAATCGTCCGCCCCAAAGACGGGTTCGCCGGCAGTAGCAGGGCGCGTTGCAGTTTCAATTGTTTCAGCACCGCCTCGAGTTCCGCCGTGACCTGCCCGCGCAAAACTGAATCCACTTTTTTGTAAATCCACTTCGCACCCGCTGCGCGCAACAGTTTCGCCGCCGCCGCCGCGCGCTTCGCCGCCGCCTCTGGCTCGCAGGCGCGCGAGTCCGTGTCCACACAGACCAAATCCGCCGCGCCCCCCGGCTTGCCGCTGCGGACAATCTCTGCGCGCAAGCCATGACGCCAACCGATAGCGCCGAGTTCGGCGGCACCGGTCAAGTCGTCTGCAATCACGCCAATCATTTTTCAAAAATTATTCAACCGCAAAGAACGCACAGAGCGCAGAGAAGAACTTTTCATTGGAAATCTTTCTTTGAGTTCTATGCGTTCTTTGTAGTTAAATTTTTCCCGTTGGCCAAATCTGCGGCCACTTTGATTGCGGAGAACAAACTCGTCGCATCCGCCTTACCCTGCCACGCGATGTCGAACGCGGTGCCGTGATCCACTGACGTGCGGATGATCGGCAAACCGAGCGTGATGTTCACACCCGTATCAAACGCCAGCATCTTGAACGGAATGTGTCCTTGATCATGATACAGCGTCACGATGGCGTCGTATTTCCCGCGCTGGCCGGTGGTGAATACCGCATCAGGAACCAGCGGCCCGGTCACGTTTAATTTCTTTTTTTGCGCCAGCTTTACAGCGGGTGCGACAAATTTTTCTTCCTCGTGATTTCCAAACAAACCGTGTTCTCCCGCGTGCGGATTCAAACCACACACGCCGATGCGTGGCTCGCGCTGCAACATCAGCCGCATCGTCTGCGCCGTGAGTTCAATCACATTCAGCACGCGCTCGACGGAAAGCTTGCTAGGAACTTCGTGATAGCCGATGTGCGTCGTGGCCATGCTCACCGTGATTTTGTCCGAGTAAAGCATCATGCAACTGCGCTT
>JANYCI010000263.1 GCA_025360325.1 Limisphaerales bacterium
CAGATGTTTCGGATGGTCGTTCCAGTTGAAGAGAAGGTATTTCCATTCGAGGATCGGCTGCTTCGCGCCTTTGGCGTCGCGGTATTTCACCATGTCGCGCATCGCCGCGTAGGCTTTTTCAAAACTGCTCTTCCTCATGTATTTTTCGCACATCTCATCACTGATGCCGTGGACGGAAAATAAAATCTGCGAAACATTCAGCGCCGCCTCGCGCTTCGCATCCGTGTTCAACAACACGGCGTTTGATGAAATCACGATGCGCGTCTTGGGATTTTTCTGGCGCAGCAACGGCAGTTCCTCCGTGATGCGCGGCGAGAGAAACGGCTCGCCCAAATTCAGATAAAAAATCTGCTCCATGCCTAGGCTGGCCGCGAGATCGGCCATCTTTGACAGCTCGGCCAGCGGCATCGTTTTCATGCTGCGGATGTTCGCGGCGCTGTCGCGCGCGCAGCCGATGCAGTCCACGTTGCAGACGACGGTGTTCTCCAGCAACATTCCCTTGTGCGGCAGACGCGTGGGTATCGGCTTGGGATTTTCTTTCGTCAGCCGGCGCAAATCCCCGCAGCGCGTGCAGGTGGGGATGGGAATTTTTCCGCTGACCAGATCCGCCTGAAATTTTTTGGCGACCGGCCCGTGGAAAACTTCCTCGAAGGAATTTTTCTTGAGATCGCCGAGCTGCCCAGAGCCGTCGTAATCCTGACAACTGCACGAGACGGTGAGATCGGAATTGATGGTGATCCCGTATTCGGAATCGCCGACGAGCGCGGCGCAGTAGTAGCCGCGCCCGGTGATTTTGGCGCGGGTCTGGTGGAAATGCACCAGCGTCCGGCGCAGGAACGCGCTGACGCGCCAGTTAAAGCGCGTCTTCGAGTCTTTGATTTGCCGGGCGGTGGACACAGTTGCCATGAATAAATGATGGTTGCGTGCTGCTAATTTAGCAAGCGACGTTTCGTTTTTTGCGCGGGCGACGAATTATTTAGCCACCAATTTTCTGATACGCTTGAAGAATAAATGGCTTGGCTATTTCAAAGTCAGACAAAGTTTGCATTTCAATTTCCAAATCGCCCGTGCCGTAATGTCCGATGTCGGTTGCATCCCGGGCGATTGGCGGAAGTGAACCTAGCTTTTTAGGTTCAAGCTTCAGGTAAAGAACCACGGTTTTTTTCTTAACTTCCATACAAACGATGTTCTGTGAAAGTTTGTAGGCAACATAAAACTTCTTTGGTGCCTCCTGAATCGCCGCATCCAACCCAAGGACAAACTCCTGTGCTTGCACCGCCAGATTTTTTATCGGCTCTGGTTTGCCGGCAATGTGCTGTTCAAAATTGTAGCTGCCGGTTTTGCGGGTCTGCGCGGCCTTTTTTCCAGCGGCGACCATCGCCGGACTTTTCGTAATCTCGTCGGTGGTTGGGTCAGTGTTGACCGTCTTACGAAAAATTTCTTCGAGATATAAATTGTTGTTTTGGAATAAACGATACTGCCAAAGCTCAATGTTTGCGCCCATTACCTGCACGGCGTGCAAATCAAACTTTTTGAAATTGGGCGCGATGCAAATGACGCGAACATCTGACCAATCAATTTCAGTTTTATTTCCAAGAGTTTTTTTCGCCGCCAGTTCAAAATCGCCACGGTGATCGTGAATCCAGTGCAAATAATAAAGGCTTTGAGTTATCAAATCAGACGACTCGACTTTTTTATATTCGACGATGACAGGATTGTTGTCTTCAGAAAGCGCAAGCGTGTCAATTCTTCCAGCGTGTTGACTGCCCGTTGGAAATTCTGAAGCCACAAACCGGCAGTTAAAAATGGGCTTGAGGTTTTGTTCCACCAATTTTTGCAGCAATTTTTCGTTGGCGAAATTTGTTTGTTCGACCGGCGAAAGAACTTGGTTCTTTATTTCAAAAAGTGGCATAAACAATTTTCAATTCACCAACTGATACCAATTATTCCGCTGATGCGGTTCGTAGCCGAGGTCTTTGATGAGGCGGTGCATATCGGGCACGGTCATCTGGAACGTGGTGCCCGCTTGCGACACGACATTTTCCTCGATCATGATGCTGCCGAGATCATTCGCGCCGTATTTCAACGCCACCTGCCCGATGTCGAGTCCCTGCGTAACCCACGAGCTTTGGATGTTTTCAAAATTGTCGAGATAGATGCGGCTCAAGGCCTGCATACGCAAGTATTCGTGTGCGCCAACGGTCGGGGCTTTCAGCTTCGTGTGCTCGGCTTGAAACGTCCACGCGATGAACGCGGTGAAATGGCCGGCCTGCGGATTTTCTTTTTTTCGCGCCAATGATTTATCCTGCTGCACGCGCAGCCGGTCCAGATGCGCGATGCGGTCCTCGACGGTTTCGACGTGGCCGAACATCATGGTGGCACTGGAATAAAGTCCCTGCGCGTGCGCCACGTCCATGACTTCCAGCCAATCGTCGCTCATCGCCTTGAGCGGCGCGATGCGTTTCCGCACGCTGTCCACGAGGATTTCCCCGCCGCCGCCGGGAATGGAGCCAAGTCCCGCTGCCGTGAAATCAGCGATGATTTTTTCCAACGGCTCGTTGAACACGTCGCGGAAATGGATGAATTCGCTCGGGCTGAAACCGTGGATGTTGAACGTGGGAAATTTATTTTTGACGTGCGCGAGCAAATCGAGATACCACTGCTTCGTGAGCTTGGGATGATGTCCGCCCTGCATGAGCATCTGGTTGCCGCCGAGCGCGATGGTCTCCTCGATTTTTTTGTCAATCTCCGGCAAGGTGATGACGTAGGAATCGTCGTCTTTTTCCACGCGGTAAAACGCGCAGAATTTGCAGTAGACGTTGCAAACATTGGTGTAATTCACATTGCGATCAATGTTGTAGGTGACGATGTCGTTGCCGCGACCATGGTAAGAATTTTTCTTGGCGAGCTGGCGGCGGCGGTCGGCGAGCGCGCCGAGTTCTTCGAGCGGCAGCGTGTAAAGCCGTTTGGCGTCAGTCTGGTCAATGCGTTTGCCGTCCCAGACTTTTTGCAAAAGGGTGTCGAGTGATGCGTCGTAAATCACGGCAGCAGTTTAGCAATCTGTGACCGCAAAACAACTTTTCATCGGCCACAGATGGCCACAGATGAAACACAGATGGAGAAAATATTTTATCCGCAGATGACGCAGATTTTCGCAGATTAATTTTTATCTGCGTGAATCTGCGAAATCTGCGGACGCTTTTTTATCTGTGTTTCATCTGTGCCCATCTATGGCTAAAAATCCCGGCACCCGGAGCAATGCGCTGGATTTTCGCGCGGCTTCGTGTTCACTAGTGCGAGCCATGTCTGCCGCGCTGCCTGCAAATCTCGACGACCTGCTCCGCGCCACGTCGCGTTCGTTTTACCTGACGCTGCGCGTATTGCCGTGCGCCATCCGCCCGCAGATTGGCCTCGCCTATTTGCTCGCGCGCACGACGGATACGATCGCGGACACGGAAATTCTCCCGGTGGCGCAACGGCTGGAGGCGTTGAAAAAATTGCGTGAAAAAATTCTCGGAAAAAATTCTGCGCCGGTGAATTTCGGCGAACTCGCGCAGTCACAAGGTTTGCTGGCGGAAAAATTGTTGCTGGAAAAAACCAATGAAAGCCTCGCGCTGCTGGCAACACTTTCGGCGGCGGATTTGAAATTGGTTCGCGCGGTGCTCGTGACCATCACGAGCGGACAGGAGTTGGACTTGCAAAGATTTGGTTCAGATACAACGTCTGCCCTCACCCCGGCCCTCTTCCCCGAGGAGCGGGAGAACGTGAAGCACGCCGCCGTGAATCAAACACTTTCGGATTCGTCCCAACGCGGGAATAAAAAACTCCCTCTCCCGGGGGAAAGGTTTGGGGTGAGGGCGGAATCACCACCAAAAACCATCGCGCTCCAAACCGCCGCCGAACTGGACGACTACACTTATCGCGTGGCCGGTTGCGTGGGTGAGTTTTGGACGCAGATGTGCCGGGCGCATTTATTTCCGAACGCGCGGCTGGATGAAAAACAGTTTTTCGCCGACGGCATCCGCTTCGGCAAGGGCTTGCAGTTCGTGAATATTTTGCGCGACTTGCCAGCGGATCTGAAAAATGGCCGCTGTTATCTGCCGTTGGAAACATTAACCGCCGCCGGGCTGACGCCGGAAAATCTGCTGCTGCCGGAAAACGAAAATAAATTTCTCCCGCTGTTCCACCAGCATCTCGATCAAGCCGAGGCGCATCTGGCGGCGGGCTGGCGTTACACGAACACGCTGCCATTCAGGCAAGTCCGCGTGCGGCTCGCGTGCGCGTGGCCGGTGCTGATCGGGCAAAGGACGATTGAAAAATTGCGGGCGGCGGGCGCGGCGGATTTGCAGCGGCGCGTGAAAGTTTCGCGCGGCGAGGTGCGCGGCATCATTTTTCGCTCGCTGCTGGCCAGTTTGCTGCCGTTTGCGTGGCGAAAATTATTTTCGCCGAGTGTAAAAAAAATTGCTTCCGCCAGCGATTTGGCGTAGAAAACGCCATGCAGATTTTCAAAATTACTTCCTTTGTTTGCGTCTTGGTGCTGGGCACCCTCGCCCTGCGCGCCGACGACAATGCCGATCAGGCCGCCGCGCGCGCCGCGCTCGTCTCTAAATTATTTGAAATTGGTGGGGCCACCCCGACCAACAATGCCAACAGCACGCCGATGACTAAAGCCCCGGCCAGTGTTTCCATCCCCACGAGCGTTCCAGCATTTTCCACCACGACAGTCGTGAAGCCGGTGGTGAAGCCGGTGGTGAAGGTGGAAAACACCACCATGCACCCGATCAACCAGACCAAGCCAGTTGACTTGGACTATGTGCCGATGTCATCGCGCATGGATGCTGGCCGGAGCTTTCACGTGCTTCAGACTCCGCATCAGGAAATTCAAAATCCGCCGATGCAATGGACAAAATCGGCCACGGCTCCCGCAGTGAAAATGTCGCCAGCGGCGGCAACGGTGGTAAAAAAATCTACCGTGTCATCCACCAGCGCCACCGCGCCGAAAATAAAAATGTCCGCCCCGACCACGGACAAGCCCATCATTGGGAATACAGAATTCGCGCCGATCGTCGCCCCCGTGCTGCCGATCGCCGGAGACAAACAGCAGAAACTTTTGGACTTGCTCGCCAAATACAAGGCAGACCAGATTTCGCCGGAAGAATACCATCGCCAGCGCGCGGCCATCATCAGCGGAATGTGAGCTAGAAGTTTTTCCTTTCAACCCGCCGGAAAAAATCCGGTGGGTTTTTTGTTGCTTGAAATCCGCCCCGATTTGCGCGGCTAAATTTTTCCCGCTTGACGCGCTGGACGGTGGGAAGCACAGTGGCTTCATTAAGGAACAGCAACGCGTCGGCAGTGTTGATGCGTTGTGAAAAAACGAAACGGTTTATTTAAGGTCACGCTATGCCCATGCCAAAAATAAAAATTGCCACGACGCGCTTCGTGACGCTTTCGACTTACGCCGCCAACCGGCCGGTCAAAGGCGCGGTCATCACCGTGCTCAACTCCTCGCATGAGTCGCGCGGGTTGAAACTCATCGCCACTTACTCCCGCGCACTGCCGAAAAATTCTATCCACGAACTCATCGCCACGGACGAAGCCGACAAGAAGCCCGGCGACATGGCGAACTACATTGCGTATCTCGCGTTTTTTGAAGTGAGTCGCGGCGGCTGCATCATCGTGGGCGAGACGCTGTTCGTGGATGGCAAAGCTATTGGCGAAATCATCGGCTTCGATGAAACTCATGAGCCGAATCATCTCAACATCATCATCGGCGTGAAGAAGCGGCAGACCGGGCCGCAGTTGAAAATTTCCGTCGGCAGTAAAATTAAATTCGCACGAAAATAATTTCCCAAAACTTAATCCAATATGCCCCACAAATATCGTTTCCAAATCTACAAGGAACTCCACAAGAACATCGCGACCATCTACGCCGAGGCGAAGAAGTTCGCCGACGAGATCGGCATCACGCCGGAGATGAAGGGTCAGATCGGTTTGACCGGCGCGGTGTCGAGCTGCCACGCGCTGCTGACCACCGAGGTCGGTAAGGCCATCGAAGCCGCGTCGCGAAAGGT
>JANYCI010000155.1 GCA_025360325.1 Limisphaerales bacterium
GTGGAGCAGGAGGATGAATCGGTGGGGCGAGCGTCCTCGCGAGCCGAATCATCTCTGGCCGAAGACGGCTCGCGGGGACGCTCGCCCCACCAGCCGAAGATGCGGTTTCATCCGCAGCGGTGGGCGAAAGTTTATGACCACTGGCTGACGAACATTCAGGACTGGTGCATCAGCCGTCAGCTTTGGTGGGGACATCGGATTCCGGTGTGGAGCATTACTTGCCAAGGCTCAAAGACGACGGAAGTTTTCCATGTTCTTGACCAAATTCTCCAAGAAACACTTGAAGATTTGCTCGAAGACAAAGGCGGCGAAGAATCAATTCGCATCGTGAATGCGGAAACTGGTGCGCAACTTAATCCAACTGTTGCCGAGTTCAATCACGGGCTGAATGGAGTTAAAGTTGTTATTCAGATTGCGCAAACCAACGAGAACATTGGTCGCGGCTTGGAACAAAACGGTTTCACCCAAGACCCCGACGTGCTCGACACGTGGTTCAGTTCGTGGCTGTGGCCGTTCGCCACGATGGGCTGGCCGGAGAACACGGAGACGTTGAAGAAATTTTATCCGACCACCGACCTCGTCACCGGGCCGGACATCATTTTCTTCTGGGTCGCGCGCATGATCATGGCCGGCTACGAATTCATGGGCGAGGCGGAGTCCGCCCTCCCTAAAAAGTTCGCGCTGCCGGATGCGATGCCGTTCCGCAATGTCTATTTCACCGGCATCATCCGCGACAAGCAGGGCCGCAAGATGTCCAAGACGCTCGGCAATTCGCCCGACCCACTCGTGCTCATTTCGCAATACGGCGCCGACGCGCTCCGTTTCGGCACGATGCGCAGCGCGCCGTTGGGACAGGATGTTCTGTTCGACGAAAAGGATGTCGAACTCGGTCGCAACTTCTGCAACAAGCTTTGGAACGCCTGCCGTTTTCGTCAGATGCAAGGCGGCGAGGTGCAGGGCGAGATCGAACGCACGTTGCTCACGCCGGATGACAAATGGATTTTGCTCAAGCTCGACGCCGCGATCCGCGAAGTCACGATTGCGCTGAATGAATACAAGTTCAGCGAAGCCACCGCCGCGCTCTACAAATTTTTCTGGAGCGAATATTGCGACTGGTATGTGGAAGCGAGCAAGGCATCGCTGCCACGCCCGCAAACCGATTCTACTCCTTCTCCCCCAGCGGGGGAGAAGGCCGGGATGAGGGGGCACGAGCAAAGTGAGGCTGCGTCTGGAACTAAGACGCCCCCTCACCCCGCCCTCTCCCCCGCTGGGGGAGAGGGAGCCGCTGCTTCTGAATCGGAAGCGCGTCGTGCGAACACCATCGCCGTGATTGATTTTGTGCTCTCGCACACGATTCGTTTGTTCCATCCGTTTGTGCCGTTCATCACCGAGGAACTCTGGAACGGCATGGGCTACGCCACCGACATGCCGGACAATCAGGGCGGCAAGACCATCATGAACGCGCCGTGGCCATTGCCTTTCGACGACGATTTCAAAGGCCACTACGGCCTCGACGATTGCTACGTCGAAATGACGGACACGAAATACGAACTCGTCCGCAATGGCCGCGACTTGCGCCGCGCCGGAAATATTCAGGCCGCGAAGAAAGTGAAATACGTCTTCAAGCCCGCGCAGCATTTGATGCCGCACGACGCGGAAGTCATCAAGCTGCTTCTCAACGCGGAATCGCTCGAAGTGAACGACGCCTACCAACCGCCGAAAGGCACGCCCGTCGTCGCCTCGCCGCTCGGGGAATTGTTCCTGCCGCTTGAAGGTTTAATTGATGTCGCTGCTGAAAAAATCCGTCTCACGAAGGAAGTTGAGAAGATTCAATCTGAAATCGTGAAGGTGGAACAGAAGCTGGCGAATCCGAACTTCACCACGAAAGTTCCGCCGGCGGTTTTGGCGGAGCATGAGCAGCGGCTCATCGAGTGGGGAACTAAGCTGGCTCACACGCAGGCTTCGTTGGAAGCGCTGGGTTGAATGTGAAAATGCCCCGGCTGTTTTTGTCCCGCTGGGACTCCCGAAAATAGCGTTTCAGTTCCGAAGGAACGGCTGAAAATCTTTTCCCGTCACTGCGGTCGTCCCAGTGGGACTTGAGATTGTTTTTGTGCGTAACCCGGCGTTAAAACGCCGGGCTATTTTCAATTATTCCTGCGGAACAAAATTCCCGCCTTTCGTGTGTTTTATGTATTTCGTGGTTTATTCTTCCGCCAGCAACATTTAATTTCCCTGCCGTCATGGAGCATAGCCTCGTTACCGACATCGCCCTCTGTATTATTGCAGCGTGGGTGGTCGCCGTGATTTCGCAGGTGGCACGGCAACCGTTGCTCCTCGCGTATCTCGTCGCGGGCTTTCTCATCGGCCCAAATGGTTTGCCCCTCGGCCCGAACGGCGAGCGCCTCGTCACGAATCCCGAATCCATCCAGACCATTTCCGAAATCGGCCTCGCGCTGCTGCTGTTTATGATCGGGCTGGAGATTGATCTGAAAAAAATGTTGAGCGCGGGGCGCGTCATCACGATCACTGCTGGCGCACAAATTCTCGGCGGCGTGCTCATCGGCTGGTTCTTTTTCAGCCTGCTGGGACCGGCGCAAAATCATCTCGAAGCGCTTTACCTCGCGGTGGCGGCGGCGATGAGCAGCACGGTCATCATCGTCAAAATCCTTTACGACAAACGCGAACTGGAAACACTCTCGGGCCGTATCACGCTCGGCGTTTTGGTGTTGCAAGACATCGCCACGATTTTGTTTCTCGCCGTCCAGCCGAACTTGAAGAACCCTTCGGCCAACGTGATGCTGCTCGCCGTCTGGCACGTCATCCTGCTGCTGTCCGTGGCGTTTCTCGCGAGCCGCTACCTGCTGCCGCCGATCTTCAAATTCATCGCGCGCCTGCCGGAACTCGTCCTCGTCGGCGCGCTCGCGTGGTGTTTTGCGATGGCGGGTTTTGCCGACGCGTTGAAACTGTCTTCCGCGATGGGCGCACTGATCGCGGGCATGATGGTCTCCACGTTTCCCTACACGCTCGATGTCGTCGCAAAGGTCACGAGCCTGCGCGATTTTTTTGTGACGCTCTTTTTCGTCGGCCTCGGCATGGTCATCCCGATGCCCACGATGTCCTTTATCTTGTGGACGCTGTTTGTCTGCCTCGTGCTGATCGTCAGCCGGTTGATCACCGTTTTCCCCGTGCTCTACAAACTCCGGCGCGGCTACCGCGTGAGTTTTCTCACCGGTGTCAACCTGTGCCAGATGAGCGAACTTTCCCTCGTGCTGCTCGCGCTCGGCAAAGCTTGCGGCGATGTCTCGGCGAACATCATCGGTATCGCGGCGTTCACCTTTGCGCTCCTCGCCGTCGGCTCCACCTACGCCATGATCGGCAATGATTCGCTGTTCCGCAAAACCGAGCCGTGGCTGGATAAACTGGGATTGAAAGACCTAGACGAAACAGAGACCAAACGCGTGGCCGACGAGAAACCCAAACGCATCTGCTGGCTCGGTTTTTCGTGGACAGCCAGTTCGCTGCTGGCCGAGATCGAGCGCAACCGCCCGGATTTATTGAGCGAAATCGTGGTCATAGATTTCAACCCCGTCGTCCACGAAAAACTCCGGCGCAAAAATGTCCACGCCGTTTATGGCGACATCACCGCGCGCGACGTGTTGCACCACGCCGGTGTTTCGCACGCGGACATCATCATCTGTTCGCTGCCAAACATCGTGCTGAAGGGTGCGGATAATCTCCGCATCCTCCGCCAACTACGCGAATTGAATCCGCACGCGAAGATTGTCGTCCATGCCGAACTACTTTCCGATGTGCCAAAACTTTACGCCGCTGGCGCGGATTACGTCACCGCGCCGCGCCTGCTGGAAGCGGAAGATTTGTTGCACGTCCTCGAATCTGCCGAGAAAAATCTGCTCGCGGAAAAACGTCAGACGCAGGAAAAGCTGTTGACGAACCGCAGCGAAATCATTCCGTAGGGCCGTAAATTATTCGCAGCCGTTTGTCGGAACCAAGCGTTCTCCCTCACCCCGGCCCTCTCCCGCTGGGAGAGGGAGAATTGTTTCCAACGTCTTGGCAAAATTGCGGCTGGCTCCTGCTCGGCCAGCATCTGAATTTCCGAGTGCGGCCAACGGCTGTTCCCTCTCCCAGCGGGAGAGGGTAAGGGTGAGGGAGAACGTGTCGCCACTGAATCCGCATCCACATTTTTGTAAATTCTACCGCGCAAAAATCTGCCGGATCACGTCCTCAATCGGCACTTCCTGAATATCAATGTCCGTCACGGGCAGATCGTCGAGCAGCGCCTTGCACGTCGGGATCACGCGGTCGCGCTTCACTTTGAATTTGAGCTGGCCGGGAGTTTTTTCCACGACCTCGCCGTAACCGGCAAGTTTTTCCGGCGCGTAATCATCAGTCTTGGCGCATTGGATTGTGACGAGCTTGAAATCGGCAAAACGATCCACGATTTCCGAAAGCTTGCCGTCGAAAAACAGTTTGCCGTGGTCAATGATGATGACGCGTTCGCACAATTCTTGGATGTCCGCCATGTAATGACTCGTCAGCAGAATTGTCGTCTTCTGCGTCGCGTTGTGGCGGCGGATGAAATCGCGGACAATTTTTTGCGAGGTCACATCGAGGCCGATGGTCGGCTCGTCGAGAAACAGAATCTTGGGCGAATGGAGCAGCGAGGCGATGAGCTCCATCTTCATCCGTTCGCCGAGGGAAAGTTCGCGGACGCTGACGTTTAATTTTTCCTTCACGCCGAGCAACTCGGTCATCTCGCCGACGGTGCGCTCGAAGCGTTCTTTGGGAATGCCGTAAATTTTTGCGTTGAGTTCCAGCGATTCGCGCGCGGGTAAATCCCACCACAATTGATTTTTCTGTCCCAGCACGAGCGCGAACTGGCGACGGTAATCATCATGTCGTTCCCACGGCGTGTGACCGAGCACTTTCGCCGAGCCGCTGGTGGGATAGAGCAAGCCCGCGAGCATTTTCAGCGTGGTAGTTTTGCCCGCGCCGTTCGGGCCAAGAAAGCCGACGAGTTCGCCGGGTTCAATTTTGAAGCTGACGTCGTTGACGGCAACGGTCTGTTCGTATTTCCGCCGGAACAGCCCCTTCACCGCGCCGGAAAATCCCGGCTGCTTTTTGTAGGTGCGAAAGGCTTTTGTAAGTTTGCTAACCTCAATGGCGGGCATGGAACAAATTTTTAGTTTTTAATTTTAGGTTTCTAGTTGGCAACCACTTCGCCAGGAAGTGTGAACTAAAAATTTAGAATTAAGAATTAAAAACGGTTCAGCGCGTCAACTGCTTTTCCAGATAGTTCACGATCTGGCGCACGTTTGCGTCAATGCCCATGCGGTCTTTGACGAGGCGGCAGGCGTGCAGCACCGTGCCGTGATCGCGTCCACCGAACGCCTCGCCGATGGTGTTCAACGAGCTTTCCGTCATCTGGCGTGACAGATACATGGCGATCTGGCGCGGGAAGGCGATGTTCTCCGGGCGGCGTTTGCTGGTCATGTCCGCGAGCCGGATGTCGAATTTCTCCGCCACTTTTTTCTGGATGACTTCGATGCTGATGGTCTGGCGGCCTTCTTCGTGGAGAATTTCCCGGAGCAACCCTTCGACAACTTCGATGGTGAGTTGTTTTCCGGTGAGCGAGGCAAACGAGGCGACACGGATGAGTGCGCCTTCGAGTCGGCGGATGTTCGTGCGGATGCGCGTGGCGAGGAAATTAATAATTTCATCCGGCAGCACCGCGTTCATCGTCTGCGCTTTTTTGTGGAGAATCGCGAGGCGCGTTTCCACGTCGGGCAACTGCACGTCCGCTGTCTGGCCCCACTCGAAACGTGAAACCAGCCGCTGTTCCAAGCCTTGGATTTCACTCGGCGCGCGGTCACAGGTCAGCACGATTTGCTTGTGCGCCTCGTGCAACGCGTTGAACGTGTGGAAAAATTCTTCCTGAATGCGTTCCTTGCCCGCGAGAAATTGGATGTCGTCAATCAGCAGCACTTCGCTCTGGCGATATTTTTTGCGGAACGCGATGAGCTTGTTGTTCTGGATCGCCTCGATGTATTCGTTCGTAAATTTTTCGGAGGAGACATAACAGACGCGGGAATTTTTTTTGTTGCCGGCAACGTGCTGCCCGATGGCCTGCAACAAATGCGTCTTGCCCAAACCGACGCCGCCGTAAAGAAACAGTGGATTGTAAGCCTTGCCCGGCGTCTCCGCGACGGCTTTAGACGCGGCGTAAGCGAAGTTGTTGTTGTTGCCCACGACGAAGGTATCGAACGTGTTTTTGGGATTGAAGTGAAGATCACCGTTCGCGATGGCGGCGCGCTCGCTGGAGGTTTCGGGCGGCTTAGATTTCAAGGCGGCAACTTTCGGCACCACCACCGGCGTCAACGGAGCATTGCCATTGGCCACTTTGAACTTCACTTGCAGTTTGGCCCCGGCAGCCACGGCCACGGCATCCTGCATCAGGCTCAAATAATTATCTTTGAGCCAAACCTCGCAAAACGCATTGGGGGCTTCGAGGGTGAGATGCTGCGCGTCCACCGCGCTGGCCTGTAACGGAGCGAACCACATATTGAATGTGTCGCGTCCCAGCTTGGCGCGGAGATGATCCTGCGCCGAAGTCCAAATTGTTGCCGCCGAAATGTGCATGATTTGCCAAAATTGCCCGAAATTCTGTGTTTTATTCACTCCACCTACTAGCCGTTTTTTTTTAAGGAAACCGCAAGCCAGTCAATCGTTTGTCCGCAAGTTATTCAAGCCCAAATCACAACTGTTTTTGGCGCTAACCCGAATGGCGCTAGACTTAAAAATTTCTAGTGGTTGTAAATAAGATACTTACAAAAGATTATTTCCCACCACCGACAGCCTTTTCTTTGCCGACAGATTCTCCAGCAGAATCTGTTTGGAATAACGCCAAATTTTTATGCGATTCCGGCGCAAGTTACGAGGACAACATATTAACTCTTATTCGCAAGTTATTAACAGGCACAAAAAAGTGGCCGAAAAAGCTGGGGTTGGTGCATTGAGAGCGAAAATCGCCTCGAAAATATGGGCGCTTGGCCGGTGGAAACGGAATGACCTGGCAGCGCCAGCGGCTTATTTTAGACCCATCAATCAAAACAAATACTAATACCTTCATTTGCATGTTGACAAAAATAAGAATCAATGATTAACTGTTCATAGTTGCAGCGGGAATAAGTCGCGCTGGACAACTTGATCTTTGAACAATTTTTAATTTCCGTTCCGGCTAGAGTGCAGTTGGAACGCGAGTTCTCCGTAATCTTACGTTGTGCTCATTTCAAATTCCCCGGGTTTTTTGGCCATCCTCTGGCTGACTAACCCGGTTTTTTCTTTTCCGGGTCGGACTTTTCAATTTCGTATGGTTCATTTTCCAAGGCCGTTCCGTTGACAGTCTTTGTTCGCGTGCTACTGTCGCTTTCCAAAAATCTAAAATTATTTATGAATCCAAGAATCGGTTTCGTCGGCGTCGGACGCATGGGCGCAAACATGGCGCGGCGCTTAAAAGAATGTGGTTTCACCATCGCAGCGGTTTATGATTCGCACGCACCTTCGGCAGAAACGCTCGCGACGGAACTCGGCTGTGTGGCAGCGACGGATTTGAAAACCGTCACGGCTTTATCAGATGTCATCATCACCGTCGTCACAGATGATCAAGCGATGAAAAAGATTTTCACCAGCGGACTGCTCACGCGCGCGAAGGGGAAAATTTTCATCAACTGCGCCACCGTTTCTCCCGCCATTCACGTCTGGGTGGAGAAAAAATGCGAAAGTAAAAGCGCCAGTTCGCTCGAAGCGTGTATGGCTTCGAGCATCCCGCAAGCGCGGCAGGGTTCGCTCTATTTGATGTGTGGTGGCAAGGCGGAAGTGTTTGAGCGCGTGAAACCGATTTTGGAAAAATTGAGCAGTTCGCTCCGCTACATCGGCGCGGCGGGCCAAGCCGCGCAAGTGAAAGCCCTCGTCAATATGGTGATGAACGCCAACACCACCGCGCTCGCCGAAGGACTCGGTTTGGGCAATGCGCTCGGGCTTGATCTCACGATGCTGCGCGAAGTTTTTTCACAAACCGGTGCCAATTCCAACGTGCTTCGCACTGATGGCGAAGATATGCAAAACCGTGATCACGCGTGCTTTTTTTCCGCCGCGCACGCCGCGAAAGATTCCGGCATCGCACTAAAATTGGCGAAGGAACAAAAATTAAATCTGCCCTGCGCCACGGCGACAAAAAAGCAATACGACCGCATGGTCATTGCCGGTTTGGGCGCGCTCGACAAATCCGGCGTGGCTGAACTCACCTTCAAAAACCGCCAGCCAAACGCGACGAGTTAAATCTTTTTTGCGGAGGCGGCTGTGTCGCAGACCAGCCGCAGCCGTGTGGGTATTGCTGCGGCTGACGCTTCGCGCACAGCCGCGCTCCATTCAAAAACCAGCCGCCGGCTGTGTGTGGTTCGTTTGACTCATCCCGCGCTGATTGTTACTGTTTCCGTTCATAATTTTTTTGCAATGGACTACAAAGACACCTTGAATCTGCCGCGCACGGACTTCGCCATGAAGGCCGACCTCGTCACGCGCGAACCGCAACGTCTGGAAAAATGGACCGCTGCGAAGCTCTACGAAAAAATTCAGGCGGCGCGCGCAGGCAAAGAAAAATTCGTCCTCCACGACGGCCCGCCGTTTGCGAATGGCGATGTCCACGTCGGCACTGCGCTCAACAAAATTCTCAAGGACATCATCATCAAGTATCAGACCTTGCGCGGAAAAAACGCGCCGTATATTCCCGGCTGGGATTGTCACGGTTTGCCTATCGAATTTAAGGTTTCTCAAGAAATGCGGAAAGCGGGCGATACGAACGCCGACGCCGCAACCATCCGCAAAGCCTGTGAAATTTACGCCCGCAAATACATTGATCTCCAACGCGGCCAGTTCAAACGCCTCGGCGTCCTCGGCGATTGGGAAAATCCGTATCTCACGCTGAACAAAGAATACGAGGCCGACGAACTGCGGATGTTCGCCGACATCGTCGCGAAAGGTTTTGTCTATCGCGGCAAGAAGCCCGTGTATTGGAGCATCCCCTGCCGCACCGCGCTGGCGGAAGCGGAAGTTGAATACGCCGACCACGTCAGCCAGAGCGTGTTCGTGAAATTTCCCGTCGTCGGCCACGATAAAACTTTCATCGTCATCTGGACGACGACGCCGTGGACATTGCCCGCGAATCTCGCCGTCGCCTACAACGAAAAACTGCAATACGTCCTAGTCAAAGTCGGTGAAGAAAATTTTATTTTACTTCGCAGCTTGCTGCCCGCCGTCGCGGAAAAATGCGGCTGGACAAACTTTACCGAAACGCCATTTGCCACTGAAGCCATTGCGAAATTGCAGTATCAACATCCGTTCTGCAACCGCACCGGCAAAGCCTTCGCCGCTGATTTCGTCACCGCTGACACCGGCACAGGTTTCGTTCACATCGCGCCCGGTCACGGCTTGGACGATTACAATCTTGGCCGCGCAAACGGCCTGCCGATTTACTCACCGGTCAATGACGACGGCGCGCTTGCTTATTCAAACGAATTGCCCGTCGAGCAGCAGATGCCCGCCGAACTCATCGGCAAATCCATTTTGGAAAAACAAGGCAAGAGCGATGCGAACGAAGCCGTCCTCGCGTTGCTGCGTGAGAAAAATGTTTTACTCTCGCAGCAAAATTATTCGCACAGCTACCCGCATTGCTGGCGTAGTAAAACGCCCGTCATCTTCCGCGCCATGGATCAGTGGTTTATCAAGATTGATCACGATAAGTTTCGCGAACAAGCCCTCGCCGAAATTGACCGCGTGAAATGGATTCCCGACTGGGGCGTCAACCGCATCAAAGGCGCCGTGCAATCGCGTCCCGACTGGTGCATCAGCCGCCAGCGCACTTGGGGCGTGCCGATTCCCGCGTTTTACGACGCGAATGGAAACGCCATTCTCGATGCGGAAATTGTTCGCGCCGCCGCAAACTTAATTGAACAACACGGTTCAAACATTTGGTTTGAAAAATCTGCCGCCGAACTGTGGGCGCTCGTGAAGCCCGCGAATTGGAGCGGCGCGGAAGCTGTTTCCAAATCAAATGATACACTCGACGTGTGGATTGATTCTGGCTCGTCCTCGCGCGCCGTTTTGAAACAGCGGAAGGAATTGCAGCACGACAAGAAATCAGGCGATGAAATTTGGCAGGCCGACGTTTACCTCGAAGGCAGCGACCAGCATCGCGGCTGGTTTCAATCCTCGCTGCTGCTCTCGCTCGCGGGCAATGGTGCCGCGCCTTACAAAACCGTTTTGACGCACGGCTTCATGGTGGATGCCGACCGCGAAAAAATTTCCAAGAGCAAGCAGGGCGCTTACGAAAAACCGCAGACCGCCGAAGCCTACGTCAAAAAATACGGCGCGGACGTCGTGCGGCTGTGGGTGGCGTCGCAGGATTACCGCAGCGACATCGTCGTGAGCGAGGAACGCATCAACAAAGTCGGCGAGACCTATCGCGGCATCCGCAACGCGCTGCGCTACCAGCTCTCGAACCTTTACGACTTTGATCCGGCGAGCCACAGCGTGGCGGACAAAGACCTGACTGGCCTCGACCGCTGGATTCTCGGCGAATTCGCGAAGCTCGAAGCCGAAGTCCTTGCCGCCTACGACCAATACGAATTTCACGTCGTCTATCAAAAGTTGAGTCAGTTCATCGCCGTGGAACTCTCGTCCATCTTCCACGACGTCATCAAAGACCGTTGCTACACCGACGCGGCGAATTCGCTGCGTCGCCGTTCCACGCAGACCGCGCTGCATCGGCTCGTGACCGGCCTGTGCCAAATGCTCGCGCCCATCCTCGCCTACACGGCGGACGAAGCGTGGGAATTTATCCCCGGCAAACGGACAGCGAGCGTGCATGAAAGCACATACACGCTTTCAAAGTTCGTCCTCTCAAACGATGAAGAACGAAACTGGACTTATCTTCTTAATCTTCGTGTTGGTGCGTTGTCAAAATTGGAGAAAGTCCGGCAAGAAAAACTCATCGGCAAATCTTTAGACGCTAAAGTTCCTCTAACTGGCGAGCCGGAATTTATTGCCGTTGCTCAACGGAATTTTGAAGCAATTCGTGAACTGCTAAATGTTTCACAGCTTGAGCTAAAACCTGGGGAGGGGGAATTGTGGGTGGGGAATATTTCCAAAGCCGACGGCCAGAAATGCGAGCGTTGCTGGCATTGGGAGACGGACATCGGCCAGAGCGCGGAGCACACCACGCTGTGCCCGCGCTGCGTCGAGGCGGTGTTGCAATTAAAGGCGTAAGCGCAACCAGTATTTACAAGCTGTTCAAGGCAGTTACAAACTCGTCCATGTTTTTCATGTGCGAATATCTTCGTTTATACCCAAGCACTTGAATTTTGCCTTGAATTTGAAACATAGCGACCTGTTGATTCCAGCTTGGTTTCACACCGTAATATTCGCTGAGTCTGTCAACAACTGATTTGCCTTCGCAAATAATAATTTTAGGCTGAATTAAACCGATTAGGCACTTCGTCCAAATTAGCGATTTATCGTAGTAGTTTATTCTGAATTTGCTGTCTAGTATGCCGAACAATTCGTGCATCTCTTTTTGATCGGAAGTGCTTGTATAAAACAAATTGATTTTCACACAACTTGGTAAGCAATCTCTAAACTTAGTTCTGCCAAATGCGGTTCGTGTTTGTCTTGCAAGAGTGTAGTCGTATTCGTTTTCAGCCAATACATACTCGAATCCATCATTCGGGTCTAATTCCTCCGGCCTATATTTTATGCCAGTAGTCCGGAAAAATCCTGCGCCTGGATTTATTCCAATGAACAAAAAATCGGGATTTTTGATTAGCTGGCTATATAATACCATCGTTCCTTTATACAATTCCTCTTCTCTCGTCCCAGAAATCAAATTTTTCCGAACATAATCGCGAACTTCCGCAACTTCGTTTTTGAGGTTTTCATACGCTGCGTTGAGTTCGGAGTTGCACATTTGATTTTGATTTTGCGCCCGCCAAAAACCTTATCAAGAAAAAACCACCCCGGCGGCTAGCATTGGGAAACGGACATCGGCCAGAGCGCGGAGCATCCCACGCTTTGCCCGCGCTGCGTCGAGGCGGTGAAGCAATTCAAGGCGTAATCTTCAAATCGCCTTCGTGCCGGAGGCACAACCGGAAATTAGCCAGACACAAAGTGTCTGGTAGCGTGGCAAAATGAAATCCGTCCTGAAGGGACGGCGGAAACGTTCGCCCGCCATTTCGTTCGCGCATTTCCATCGTCCCGCCGGGACGAATTATCTTTTTTCACCGTGATCAGACACTTCGTGTCTGGCTAATCTCCCCTGTCGCTCCGCGACGCAACCGCGTATGCCATCCACCCATTTAAGCCTGCATTTCCACATCGTGTTCAGCACGAAAGACCGGCATCCGTTTATCGCGGACGAATGGCGCGGACGTTTGCATGAATACCTCGGTGGCTTGATTCGCGCGGCGGATGGAATTCCCGAAGCCATCGGCGGCACGGCAGATCACGTTCATTTGCTCGTCGGCTTGCGCGCGACACATTCTCTCGCGTCATTCGTGCAAGACATCAAACAAACGTCGTCGCGCTGGATTCACGAAACCGTGGGCTTGAAAAATTTCGCGTGGCAACCGGGCTACGGCGCGTTCACGGTGAGCGTTTCAAATTGCGACGCAGTTAAAGAATACATTGCGAACCAAGTGGAACATCACCGGATAAAAACATTTCAGGAAGAATATGTGGCGTTCCTTCAAAAGCATGGCGTGGAATACGATGAAAAATATTTGCGGTGAAATTTTCCATCGTCCCTTGCGGGACGAGTTGATTTTTATCCGATAACCAGCCACTTCGTAGCTGGGTAATTTCCGGGGTCGCTCTGCGACCAAGAAAATCTTGTCGAAAAAAAACCACCCCGGCAGCAGTCACGTTCACCGCATCTGCGCGGTCAGCCCGTGGCCCGGCAGGCTGCAAACGGGAAATTCGCTCACGGAATTGATCATATAAATTCCTCCGCCGGGACACGTCGGTAAGATTCCATTTTTGAGATACGGCAACAGGTCGCGGTTCGCCGGGATCGCGTCTTGCGACCGGTTCCGATCCAACGCCCATTCCTGTTTCGCGAGGTCTATCTGCCGCAGGTTTTCGTTGCAACGGTTTTGCTGGATCACCGCCACGCCTGCGACCACGACTTTGGATTTTTCCATCTCCACTTCCTGAATGTGCTGTTGCTGCAACTTCAACGCTCGCCGCGCGGTCACGAGATGATCCGCCGTCTGTTCGTATTCCGTCTTCAACTCCGCGAGGCTCGAACGCGCTTCGAGCAGTTGGTTGGTGATGATTTGGTTGAGCGTGCGGAGCCGGGAAATTTCCGCCGCCTGCAAACCGGCGTTGGAATTTTTCAAATCCGCCAGCTCAACCTGCGCCGAATGGAGCACCACTTGCGCCGAGAACAATTCCGTCCGTGCCGCGTCCCGCGTCTGTTGCGCGCGGAACAGGAGAAATTCTGCCACCAGCGTCAATGTCAGACACGCTACCACAAACCAGCGCTTGAGGTTCATGCCCGCAGTGTCAGGCTTTGTGAAAAATCGTCAAACAGGAAATCTCCTGCACGTCGCGTTGGGGCGAGCAGACGCGCGCGACGAGCCGGACCTGACCCAGTGGCGTGGGCGGACGCGCACCCCACCAGTGCGGCAACTAAGTCGCGAAAAAAAATCTTGAATCTGCCGGGCGAATGGTAGATTGAGTCCATCATGAGCGAAGGAAACCGACCGCTGAAAATGGTGACGTGCCCCGGGTGCGACGCGAAGACGTTCATTCCTGGCGACCTGCCGCCGCTCGCCTCCGAGCCGTGCAAAAAATGCGGCCACGCGATCATGATGCCAATGATGTTGCGGCAGTTCGAGCTGCGCGCCAAGGTTGGCTCCGGCGGCATGGCCATCGTCTATCGCGCGTGGGACACGGTGTTGGAACGGCTCGTGGCGGTGAAGCTGATGAAGCCGGAAATTCTCGCGGAAGCCAACGCGCGGGAAAGTTTTATTCGCGAGGCGCGCGCGTGCGCCCGGCTGAACCACACGAACATCATTCATATTTACACGTTCGACGAATGGGAGAATGAAAATTATCTCGTGATGGAGCTGGCGGATCAAGGCAGTCTCGACGCGCGCATCAACAAGCTGCATCGCATCCCCGAATTGCAAGTGCTCGACGTGGGCATCCGCATCGCCTCGGCGCTCGACATGGCGCTCAAGCACGATCTGTTGCACTGCGATATCAAGCCGGACAATATTTTATTCAACCGCGATCACGAGCCGAAGCTGGTGGATTTCGGTATCGCCAAGCGCGCGGACGCGGAGCAGGAAGGCACGCAAGATTTTGTCCACGGCACCCCGTTCTACGTCGCGCCGGAAAAAATTAAACGGGAGCCGGAAACGTTCTTGTCCGATATGTATAGCTTGGGCGCAACGCTGTATCACGCCATCACCGGACGCGTGCCGTTCGATGCGGAAACGCCCGAGGCCGTGGTGCAAGCGCACGTCTATACGCCATTGGTGCCGCCGAACCAGGCGGAGAACTGTCAGGACATCACGCAACGCACCAGCGACGCGCTCACGCAGGCGCTGGCAAAAATCCCGGCGGATCGTTTTTTGAGCTACGATGAATTCATCATGGCGCTCGAAAATGCCCGCAGTCATTTGCTGCGCGCGCAATCTGAAGCCACCGAGGAGCCGCAGGAGCCAAAACGCCTGACAAGCTGGTGGCGTAAGAAATAATAAAACGGCGGACAATAAATTGTCCGCCGTTCGTCAAATAAGTTCCGGTAGAATTATTCCTTCGCCGCTTTTTTCTTCGTCGTGCCGTTGCCGCCCTTCCCGCCTTCGCGGAGTGAGAGCGCGTTCAAATTACCCTTCGCGTCCTTTTTGTAGGAGCCATGAACCGCGTCGCCAACGGCGATTTCGGACAGCTTGGCCTTCTTGCCATCCTTGGAGATTTTGGTGTCGGCAGTGACAGTGATTTTATTTTCACCCACGGTGATGGTGGAGCCAGCAGTGTCAACGGCTTTAACTTTGCCCTTGAACGGAGTAGCGTCGGCGTTTTTCTGCTTGGCCGGCTTGGTTTCCGTTGCTGCCGCCGGCGTGTTCGTGGCCGTGTCTTCCGCGCGGAGGGAAGGCGTGGCCAGCATGGCCACCGTGACGAGAGTGAATAAGGCGATTTGTTTTTTCATATTTTATTAGTGTTGCGGTTGGTTAATTACCAGCAACAGGAATAGAGACGCGGCGGCGGTCAAAATGTTTCAGCAAATCTCACCAAGCACTTTCGGAAAGCAGGCTGACGAGGTCGCGGGCGAAATCCTCGGCGATGAGCGGCAGGGACTGGCGTTCGGCACTGGCAAGGTCGGTGCCGACATGGACGAGAGTGTGCGGTTTCAAATCCCGTTCGAGCAGAAGTTTTCCGCTGGCGCGGTCGCGAACGACCACATGGGCGAGGAGGCCGACACGATAATTTTCTGCCGTGACGGCATCCGTGCTCAAGAAGTTCAGGCTCTCACGCCCGTAAAACCGGATGGTGCCAGAGACGACAACATCGCCTGGATCACGCGTGGCCAAATGAAAACTGCCTTCAGCTTGGATGCGTTCGCGCGCGGCCTTGGTCAGCGCGTCGCCGAGGCGCGGCTGGAGCGTCTGGTTGTTGAACGGCAGGATCTCCACGGATTTTCCGGGAGCAACCAGCGCACCGTGAATTGGCCCAACGTGGTAGCCCGCACAACCGGTGAGCGCGGCGGCCACGAGACAGAGCATTAATTTTAGAGCACGCATATTATTTTGCGGCCAGCTGCGCCTTCAACGCTTCCAGCCGTTTGCGCGCCTGCGCGGCGAGCGGCGAATTGGCGTCCAACTGCACCACGCTGCTGTAATAGACGGCCGCGCCTTCCCACCTTTTGCGCTTGTCGTAAAATTCGGCGATCTGGAAATTTCCGCGCACTTGCTCCGCTTTGAGTTTCACGATGGCGGACTGCACTTCGGTCACGCGTTTGTCATCGGGAAAAACAGTGCTGAAATCCGTGTAGGCGGCGATGGCCTGCGCGGCGGCACCTTGATCATATTCTGCGGTGTCGGCCTGTTTTTGCCAGGCGAAGCCAGCGCGATACATCGCATCGGCAGCAATGGCTGGCTGGTCATGGTAGCGGTCGGCGGCGGTCTCGTAGGCTTTCACGGCCTGCGCGTAATCTTTCTGCTTCTCGCGCGCCGCGCCGATTTTCATCTGTGCCAGTGGAGCGACTTCGCTGTAAGGCCCGTTGCCAACAATCTTGGAATACAGTTTCGCCGTCTCGTCCATCGAGGGATAAATCGGAATGGTGTTCCAAACTTTGAACCACTGGCCGCCAAGGAAACGGTTGCCGATTTCGTATTGGCGACGGAGCACTTCGTTGTATTGGTCGGTGCGCGGATAATGTTCGATGATTTTTTGGTAGGCGTTGAAAGCAGCTTCATCCTTGCGCTGCGTTTCCAGACAACGACCCACGAGGAACGAGGCGCGGGGCGCGTAATCCGATAGCGGCCACAGGCGCAGCACGCGGTGCGCCGCGTGCATGGCGATGGAATAATTTTTATTAGTGAATGATTCCTCGGCCACGGCGAGTTGGTCTTTCGCGCGCGGACGCACCCAAGAATTATTTTCCCCGAACGGCTCGTAATACCAGCCTTCGCCCGGCACGAACATCAGCGGGGCGGGAGAACGCGAGGGGAGCAAAACCACGACCGTGGCCAGCACAAACCAGAATGTTACCAACCGGAGCTTCATGCGCGCACGTTAGCCGTCCCCATTCGCCAAGTCAAAACCATATTCCGTTCAGCCACGGAAAATCACGAGCAGCCCATAGTCCGCCACAATTTTTTGCACGCCCACGTCGAAATATTCATACGTCACCGTGTGCATACCCACGAGGTTGACCTCGCCGACCTCCTGCAAAAATTCCGAGACGCGCTCGTCGAAATGGTCATGCCCCGATTCCACACAGCTCGCGCGGCGGATGGTGCGGACGCGCAATTTTTTTCCCGCGCCCTTTTGCACCACTTCCAGCGGCGGCTTGGATTTACCGATCAACGACGCGGAGGGCTTGTCGCTGATCGGCACTTTCAAATGCAGCTCCAGCTTGGGCGCTGACGGAGTAGGCGCGCTGCCCACCGGCGGTGCGGGTGGCGGCGGCACGGGCGGCAGCGAACCGGTGGTCACTTTCGGGTTCGATGCCACCGGGATGGTGATGGCCTTGGAGCAGTTCGGACATTCGATCTCCGAGCCAGCGCCGCTTTGATCCACTGCGAACTCTTGCTCGCAGTTGGGACAGTTAAAAATGATGTCCATGGTTGGGGTAGTTGTCGCCAGCGTAAGTCTGGAACGGCAAGCAGGCCAGAAAAAAAATTACTGCCCGCGTTTACGCCCGCGCCTTACTGGTCGGCGATGTGGAAATAATCGGCGGCGTCATCTGCAACGCCGCTGGCACCGCCGCGTCGAACGAGATCATCGTGGACTTCGCCGCCTTGACCGCTGCGCGAGCACCGGCCCGGCCCTTGGCCGTATCCAGCCGTTGCCGCATCACGGAACGAGCACTGCAATACTGCATCGCCACTTCTTCGGAAATCAAATCCGCCTCAAACGCCCGGAGCAACGATTGTTCAAAACTGTGCCAGCCCGCGTTCTGGCCAGCCTCAATGATTTCGTGCAAACGGCGGTTTTCATTTTCGCCCAACTCAATCGCCTCGCGCGTCCGCAGGCTGCTGGCCATCAGCTCCGTCACCAGCACGCGCCCGCCATTCTTTTTCGGCACTAACCGCTGGCCAATGACATAACGCAACACGCTGGCCAACCGCTCGCGCACCTGCTGTTCCTCACTCTTTTCAAACATCCCGATGACGCGGTTAATCGTCTGACCTGCGCTGATCGTGTGCAACGTGCTGAAGACCGTGTGCCCCGTCTCACTCGCCGTGAGCGCAATCTCCATCGTCTCGCGGTCGCGAATTTCGCCGATGAAAATCACCTTCGGCGCCTGCCGCAACGCCGCGCGCAATCCGTCCGGGAAACTAAAAAAATCCCGCCCCAATTCCCGTTGGCTGAACGTGGACAGCGCGTGCGGATGGAGAAATTCAATCGGATCCTCCAGCGTCACGACGTGCGATTTTTGCGTGCGGTTCAATTCCCCCAGCATTGCCGCCAGTGTCGTCGTCTTTCCATTGCCCGCGCCGCCCGTCACGAAAATCAAGCCGTTCTTCTCTTTGACGACCTCATTGAAAATCGCCGGCAAACCCAGCGCCTCCAGCGTCGGAATCTCCTACTGCAACCGCCGCATCACCATCGCAAAGCTGCCGTTCTGCTTGTAGATGTTCACGCGGAAACGAGAATCATTCAGCGCGTAACTGGAATCGCACGAGCCGCGTTCCGCCAAATCTTTCAGCAGCTTCGGATTATCGTGCAGGATGCCGCGCGCAAAAGTCTCGATCTGCGACGGCTCCAGCACCGGAGCCGACGGCGCATAAATTTCCAGCGCCCCGTGCGTCTCCACCTGCGGCGGTTTGCCCGCGATGAACAGCAGATCCGAAATGCCCGGCGCACTTTGCAGCATCGCCGTCAACAGCCGGTCAAATTCTTTGGCACGAAAAAAAGATGTATCCATAAGCTCATTCTCCATCCGGGCAACCTACTGCCCGCCGACAAAACTGACCAGAAAAAATTCCGGCGCCCCCGGTCGGAGGCACCGCTCTGTTCTTCGGCACAAAATGAAAGTCGCTTAAAAAGATTTCAGCCTTTACGCCGGAAAACTTCCTGCGGATCGGCCAGATTCAGCACGGACAAATCCACCCCGCAGCCCGGCGCGCGTTCGGCAGCGGCAGCGATTTGCGCCGCGAGAATTTTCACCGCTTGGTCGGCGTAAAAACGCACGATGCCCACGCCAGTCTTGGACGGAAAAATGACGACGAGCAGACAAGGCTCATCCACGTTGCAACAAAACATCGAGGTCACCTCGCCCTGCTGGTAAATGCTGTTGAAATTTTCCTCGTTCACCAAACCCGCAATCGTCTGGTTCGCCAGAAACGCCCCGGACGCCAGTGCACCGATCGTCGTGAAATCCATCGTGCCCTCCTCGCCCTGCGAGGCCACGAGGAATCCGCCCTTGTCAATCAGCAGCGCCGCCGTGGCGTCCGCCAGCTTGAGCAATTCCTTCAGCGCGGCATCAATGCGCGCGATGTCTTCCTCAATCAATTGTGGCAGCGTGCCCATAAAAATAATTTCCCGATTCCACTCACGCGTATTGCGGCGTGCTCTGGTGAACAAATTTCTGGAGCAGCAGCCGCGTGATCATGTTGAGCGACTCGAACACGCCCTCGCATTTGTGCGCCGCCGCCCCGAACGAAGGCACCTGCACGTCACGATTGTTCAGCAGATAATCCATGTATTGCACCGGTGCGGCGTTCGGCAAATCGCGCTTGTTGTATTGCAGCACATACGGAATCTCCGCGAGGTTCAGCTTCAGCGTGTTCAGATTATCCGCCAAGTTTTGAAAGCTCTCCACGTTCTCCGGCATCTTTTCGTATTGCGAATCCGCGACAAAAACAATGCCGTCCACGCCGCGCAAAACGAGCTGCCGCGTGGTGTTGTAAATCACCTGGCCCGGCACGGTGTAAAGTTGAAACTTCGTTTTGAAACCTTTGATCGTCATTGCCTCGATGGGCAAAAAATCAAAAAATAAAGTTCGGTCCGAACTCGTCGCGAGCGAAACGAGCTTGCCCTTGTTGCCCGCCTGCGTTTGGACGTGGTCGTGAACTTGCACGAGATTCGTCGTCTTACCGCCCATCGCCGGGCCGTAATAGACAATTTTTACCTGAAGTTCTTTGGTTGCTTGATTGATGATGGCCATATTTTTTTTGGTTATTTTTTGCGGTCAATCTGACTGGCAAGTTGCACGAGCTGCGCCGAGGGCAAGCTCTCCCCTGCCCGGCCGAACGCGGCGAAATACACCGAGTTCACCCGGAAAATTTTCCACGGCACGTCGCCCACAGTGAAGCTGACATTGTTCAACGCCCCCAGCCGCAGCTCGCGCGTGCTCTGGTTCACGCGCTCGAAAATCTGCGGCAAAAAAGCCGCGAGCGTGTCCGCATTTAATTCCGTCGGCACTTCGCTCGCCACGCGCAAGCCGTCCGGCAGCGCGACGACTGCGCCGGCCACACCGGGCAACGCCCGCGCCCGCGCGACCACTTCTTTCGGCGTGGCTTGGCGACTCGAAAAATCCGTTTGTAAACTTACCTCGGCGTGAACTTCGGTGGCAACGGCTTGGCTCTGCACACCCGGCGTAAAATAATTGGTGTCTTGCGAATTCGGTTGCGGTTTCGGCAACGTCGGCAATCCGGGAATCGCGGGCGCAGCGGCGGGTTGCGGAAACCCAAAAAATAAATCGGGAATTTCCGACTTCACCATGACTTTGGTTTGCGCGGGGAAATTATTTTTCTTCGCCGCGAGAAATAGTGGCGCGACGATTTTCAACGGCAGTTGCAGTTCCCGCGCATCATTCGCCGAGGCCGGAGAATTCACCGCGACGAGCGTGCGGATTTGTTTCCACGTCATCGTCACGCGTCCGCGTTTCAAACCGGCTTCGATAATTTCTGCGGGCAGCGAGACATTTGCGTTCACGAACGGCGGCTGTGACAGCTCGTTTTTTAATTCCACCGGCCAGTTTTCTGCCAGCGATGCCAGCGAAACCAGCATGGCGTTAGGAACCGTCCGGACGGGCTGATGCGCGGTGAAATGGTTGGTATCATTGCCCACGGGCGCGGTGAAACGCGAATTTTCCAGCGGCACTGACGGTGCAGGCATGATGGCGCGCGGCGTGAATGCAATCGGTGCGGAGGCTTCCAGCGGTGGTGCCTCGAAATTATTTTGCGACGGCGCGGCGGGTAGCGAAGTGTGGATGTTTGATGTGGTGGGGCGAGCGTCCTCGCGAGCCGCGAGAACATCTTGGCTCACGTCGGCTCGCGGGGACACTCGCCCCACCGACTCTAAAATTGCGCCAGCCGTCGGCGGCGCGGCGGTAGCTTTGAGCGGATGAGACGTGAAATTAATGCCGTGACCGCGATCCGCAAACGGCCCTGCGATGTCGTCGGCCACGGAAATAGTTTTGACCGGACGCCGCGCGAGCAGCGCGGGATTGATGCGCGCTAAAATTTCTTGCAGCGGCAAATTCACCGTGCGGCTATCGTGCTCGCCGCCGGAATTCGCGATGAGTCCCGGCGCGAGTTGGCGCAATTCGCCAAAGGAAATTTTCACCGTGCCCGTCGACAACTGACTTAAAATTTTTTCGGCCTGAAGCCGGATGGTCGCGCGAGCCGAGGGCGCGGACATTATTTTTGCCCGCAACTCTAACGGCAGCCCGCTGACGACGGTAGCGAGCGGAATCTCAATTTCGTTTTCTGAAACGGGAAGATGGTGAGTGCTAGGCAGCGCCTTCGCAGCGGAGCGGGCAACGGCGGGCGCCGGCGGAAATGGATTGGCCATCGGCGAAGCGGCAGCAGCAGCGTTGGCGGCAGCGGCCAGTGTGATTTCCGCCGGACCGAAGAACCGGCGGAACAGGCCCGCAAAAGGAAGTTTGACCGAGAGTGCCATGATAGTTTGGTTTTTGTGTTTGCACCGCCGCACAGACGGGCAGAGGGACTTTAGCGAAATGTGTGCCAAACAAATTTCCACCGCGTTTGCATGATTTTTCCTACGCGCCTGTCCTGCGGCGAGACTGTGCGCCGGGCAGAAGTGTCCCGTTTGCTGGAAAGTTTTCGATTCATCGTTCTCGTCCTCGCCCTCGATTTCACAAGGCATTTTCGAGAACGAGAGCGAGGACGAGGGGACGGAACGGATTTTGCTTAACTCACACCAGCATGAGCCACCGCCATAAAATTTTGCTGCTGGATGACGACGCCGATTGGCTGGCGCTCTGCCGCGAGTTGCTGTCGGCGTTGCCCAGCCAACCGGAAATTTTTACCGCGACCACCGCGAAACGCGCGCTAGCATTACTCGAAACCGAGTCCGTGCGACTGCTCGTCTGCGATTTGAAAATGCCGCGCATGGACGGCTTGCAACTGTTGTCCATCGTGCGGCGGCGGTTTCCCGATGTCCGCACGGTGGTGTTGAGCGGCCTGGACGACGAAGGTTTTCGTTCGCGCGCCTACGCGCTCGGCGTGGATTTGTTCTGGCCGAAAATTGAAATGCAGCGCGACGCGAAACAATTTAATGACTGCCTCGAATCGCTGCTCGGGCGTGAAGGCGAAACCGGTTTTCGCGGCGTGCAGAGCAAAAGCCTCATGGATCTCATCCAGATGGAATGTCTCGCGCGCAGCTCCACTGTGCTGCGTATTCAGCGCGGCCCGCTCGTCGCAAAATTGTGGATTCAAGACGGCGAATTGCTGGACGCAGAACTCGACGGCGTGCGCGGCGAAGCGGCGTTGCAGCGGACGCTCGCTTGGCAGACCGGTTCGTTTGAAAATTTTCCGCCGGAACCCGAACGCGAACGCACGATCCACCGCCCCATCAACGCGCTGCTACTGGAATCCGCGCAATCTTTCGATGAAACCTCGCAGCTCGTCGCCGGTGAATCCGCCGATGCCGAAGAAAGCGCGCAGCATCGCCGCACGATGTGGAAGCTCTCGCAGCTCACGCGGGAGAGCGCCGAATTTGTGATCGCAATTCCCGCCAGCGGACGCGGCGAGCCGGACGCGCTCGGCACGCAGAACGCCGCCGAATTTTCCCAATGGGCGACGCACGCCGAAAAAATTTCCCGGCAACTCGGCGAACGCCTCGGAGCCGGGCCGCTCGCGCACCTCGCCGGTTCCGGCCTCGAACGAAAAATTGTTTTGATGCCGCGCGGCGAAAAAATTTTCCTCACGGGCTGGCCGACCGACGCCGATGACCGGCTCGCCGAAAAAACTAAAAAAATTTCTGCCGCATGGGATTTCTAAAAAATATTTTCCGCCGCGCCGCCGCTGTGCAGTCCCTGCCGGCGGGCAGCCTCACCGTGGATCGCCACGGTGCCATCGTCACCTGCACCGTTTCCTCGGCGTATCCGGCCACGTTGCTCGTGGCCATCGGCCACGAGATTATGGTGCTGTTGCGCGAGGCCCGCGCCGCGCAGTTGCCGCTCACCGAGATCAGCCTGCATTTTGGCAGCCTCCACATCACCGCCCGCGAACTGCGCGGCGGCGCGGTCATTTTTCTGCTGCCGCAAACCGCGCAGTCCGCCGCGCCCAACCCACCTCGCCCATGACTCCCAAACAAATCAGCCAGCTCATCACCCAGATCGAGACGCACATCGAGTGCTGGAAACAGTTCAACCATTTCATCAGCGTGGCGCGGGCAAAAAAATTCAGCGCGGCAGACGACCACCATTTCCTCGAAATCAAAAGCATCATTGTGCAAGAACTGGAATTGATCTTTGCCGCCATCGAAGTGCCCTCGCCCACGCGCGAGGAAATTCACGCGCTGATCGGCAACGCGCCCACGCTCCGCAGCATGGCCGATATGAACGAAGGTGCCCTCCGCGGTCTCGAATCGCAGTGGCACAAAATTTACATCGGCTGGCATTCCATCCTCGGCCAGCTCAAAGTCAAACAGCGCACCGAGGCGGGAAAACCTTTCTGGCGAAAAAAATAATTCCACTTGCCCGCGACGCCGGTTTTCCTGCCTAATAACGTATGCACGACTGGCTCATAGCGCTCATTTTAGGAATCGTTGAAGGCATCACCGAGTTTATCCCTGTTTCTTCGACGGGGCATCTGCTCATCGCCGAACGCCTGCTGCACGTCGAAAAATCCGACCTCTTCAACATCGTCATCCAATGCGGCGCGGTGCTGGCCGTGCTGCCGCTGTTCCCGCAACGGATTTTCAAATTCATCTTCGAGTGGCGCGAAAAAGAAACCTTTGATTACCTCAAAAAAGTTTTGGTCGCCTTCGCCATCACCGGCGCGGTCGGATTTGTGCTCGATAAAAAAGGTTTCAAACTTCACGAAAACCCAATACCCATCGCCATCGCGCTGCTGCTGGGTGGACTCGCATTTCTCGCCGTGGAATTTTTTCTGCGCGGAAAAAAGCTCGGCACGGAAATCACTTGGGGCATCGTCCTCGCCGTTGCGTTCGGCCAGTTGCTCGCGGGCACCTGCCCCGGCACATCGCGTTCCGGGGCCACGATTATTTTTGCGCTGCTGCTGGGCTTGAGCCGTCCCGCCGCCACGGAATTTTCCTTTCTCGTCGGTATTCCCACGATGCTCGCCGCTGGTGGCTGGAAGATTTTCAAATCACTTCACCACGCCGACCCGCTCGCGCCAAAAGAAGATTGGGCCATGGTTTTCCTGGCCACCGTCGTGGCCGCCATCGTCTCCTTCATCGCCGTGAAATGGCTGCTGCGCTATGTCCAGACGCACACCTTCAGCCTGTTTGGTTTCTACCGCATCGCCGCCGCTATCGCGATTTTTCTACTGCTGAAGTGATCCGTTGTTCCGCCAAGAAATTTAACCGCAGAGAACGCAGAGAACACAAAGACAGAAATATATTTTTGCAGTGACTGACGATGCCTGCGCCTTTTCTCTGCGCTCTTTGCGTTCTTTGCGGTTAAATAAAAAATCACCGCCCACCAAACACGCGCAGAAAATTTTCCGCCACCCGCGCCGCGAGCGATTCCACCGGCTCACCTAAAAACTCCGCCAGCCCATGATGAACCGCCGCGAGATTAGCCGGGTGGTTCAGCGGTTTTCCAGCCGCCGCCACAAGCGGAAATAGATTTTTCTCCGGCGGCAAAGGCTGATCCGGCGCATCGGTTTCGATGAGCAAACGGTCGCGGGGAACTTGCCGGAACGTTTCGCGCTGGCGCAATTTCCGCTCGTGCAAAAAGTAGCCGGGGAAACTGAAATACGCGCCAAGTTTCGTGAACGCCGGAATCATTTCCGCCGGCCCGCCAAAACTGTGCAGCACGATGCCGTGCGCCGGACGCGGATTTTTTTGCAACAGCTCCAGCAATCTCCCCCAAGCCTGCAAACAGTGAATGCTCACGGGCAAATTTCTTTCCGCCGCGAGCCGCAGTTGGGCGAGAAATATTTCCTCCTGACCGTCATAACTCAAATCCGGTTTCCAACGATCCAAACCGATTTCACCAATCGCACTCGGAATCGCGTCGAGAAATGTCTCCAGATTTTTCAACCAGTCCGGCGTGCGTTCGGCGAGATGCCACGGGTGATAACCGAAGCTCGGCAGCACGACTTTATTTTCCCGCGCCAGTTGCAACACTTGCGGCCAGTCGCTTTCGCACGCGCCGTTCACGACCATGCGCGCGACGCCGGATTTTTCGCACACCGCGAGCAATTCATTTTGCCGTCCGCCAAAGCGGTCGTCTTGCAAATGATTGTGCGCGTCGTAAAAATTCATCGAGCATTCGTTTCCGCAAACTCCCGGATGCGTTCCCAAACTTTGGCCAGCGCGTTGCGGCGATTGGGCGTGAGATGCTGCGTGATGCCAAGCGGCGCGAGAAATTTCGGATCGTGCGCCAAAATTTCGGCGGGCGCGTGACCGCTGTAAAATTCACAAAGCAGTCCGGCAATGGCCTTGACCATGAGTGAATCCGAGTCGCAAACGAAGAAGCATTTGCCGTCGCGGCACGACGGCGCGAACCACAATTTCGCAAGGCAGCCGGGGATAAGATTTTTTTCTACGCGCAGCTCCAGCGCAAGCAGTGGAATTTTTTTAGCGCGGTCAACGAGCAGCGCGAAACGATCTTGTCCGTTTTTAATGACGGTGAGTTCGGCGGTGAGCTGCGCTTGTTTTTCCGCGAGCGTCATGGCGCGGAGGAAAATTTACGCTTCGGGATTCGCCGATTCGCGCGGCGGTTCCGGTTCGCGTGGCACCGGCGGTTCTTCACGGCGCGGCGGCTGATCGCGTTGGTCACGCGGGTCGCGGCGTGGCTCACGTTGGTCGCGCTGATCACGCGGTTCATCCCGGCGCGGGCCGCGCTGGGAAAATTGTTGTTGTTGCGGCGGCGGTTGTTGCTGACGCGGCGGCTGGATGCGGCGGAGTGCGCGGCGCAATTCCTCAATCTCACGTTCGTCGGCGAGCTTCTGGCGTTCGGCCACTTCGACGAGTTCAAGCACCTCGTCCAACTCATCCATCATGCCTTTGAGGGCTTCGGCGATGTGCGTGGCGTGTTCGACCGCTTGACTGACGGCAGACGTTTCGGCAGGACGAAAATCGGCGGGCTTCACCCACGGCTTGGGACGCTGCGGTTCCGGGCGGCGTTCGGGTTGGCGCGGGCGCAATGGTTGTTCACGAGGACGTTCGGGGCGTTCGGCACGTTCCGGCTGCGGCGCGGGAGAATGTTCCTCCGCATTTTCCGGGTCAGAATCTTCCAGCGGCTCGGCT
This sequence comes from Limisphaerales bacterium, assembly GCA_025360325.1. Lineage (GTDB taxonomy): Bacteria > Verrucomicrobiota > Verrucomicrobiia > Limisphaerales > UBA11358 > UBA11358. The sequence goes on from JANYCI010000155.1 coordinate 26,497, forward strand.
TGGTGCGAGGCGAATTCTGCCGGTTCTTCCGCGTGCGGCGTGCGGAAGCCGCCTTTGTTTTCCGGCTCGTGATCTTCAGGCGCAGAATGATCCATCGCCTCGGCGGGCGCGGCTCCGGGTTCAATGGTTTCGGGCGCGGGCGAAAGGTCTTCGGCTCCCGGCGCGAGGTTTTGGGGCGCGCCCGTGCGCGGGCTGCGGCCACGGCCTCCGCGACGGCCGCGACGGCGGGCGACGGGACGGCGGGCAGCGGCAGGCGTATTCAAATTGGAATGTTCGTCAGGCACAAGATTTCCGTGAGGATGGCGGCTGGCCGCGTAAAAGCAATCGCGAAGTGTTCACTTCTTGACGAACAGCGCGACGGCAGCACTGAAGCCGTGGAGAAAATTTTTGTCGCCGACCGGCCCGATTTCACCGTTGCAGAAAAAACCGGCAACGCCCGTCGGTCCGAAATGCGCCTGCAACAATTCCGAATCGTGGCTGGGGCGACCAAACAGATTTTTACCTCGGCCATTGCAGCAGAATAGCGCACCGCCGAAAATTTCCCGACCCGCGAGATTTTTTTTTGCACGCGCCAACAGTTCGTTCATGTCTTCCGACGCAGCCGCGGCATCGCGCCGTTGAAACTGCACCGTCTGACCCATGCGCGGCAGCGCGCCCACCGCGAGCACGCCGGATTGCGGATCGCCGCCGAGTAGGTTCCGCACGAGAAAATCGCCGCGATGAAAATCTTCGAGATACTCATTCACGACGAGACCGATGTGCAGATTGCCCGCCGATTTTTTTTGATCCTCCGCCGAAAGTTTTTGCACCGTCTCGTTCAACACCGCATAAGCCGGGCGATTGCCGATGTTGCGGATGAGATTGTGCTCCACGCGGGTCAGCGTCCACGTCTCGCCGATGGGCGTGCAGCCTTGCGAGACTACGCCCGCGACCGTGACCTCGCCGCCGACGGCCAACGCCACACCGCCGTCCTCAAACACTTCGCCGTCGAGATAAACCTGCGTGACCGGCTGGGCACCGGCTTCGGGAAAATTGCCGGAGGCCATCCCGCCATAAACCGGTTGCGCCGGGAAATTTTGGTTCCATGAGCGGAGCCAGCTTTCGCCGTCGAGATGAAACGGATCAATGAACGCAAGCCAACCGTTGGCATCGTGCGCGGCGAGACCAGACTTGGCCGACCACGCGTTCGCGGAAACGGCGGCGTCCGCCACATCGTCCTGCGAAAACCGGAAGCCGCGCAGTTTTGCACCCGGCAGCGAATACAACGCCAGCACGAGGCCGCCCGCGCCCTCGATCTCCTCGGCGTTCGCCACGAGGCCGGTGCTGGAGCAACCCGCGAGCAAAGGAATTTTTGCGTGAACGCGGAGAATTTCCAAAACCGTTTCCGCGTGTGGAAAAAATTTTGGCGACATGAACACCAAGCCGAGCGAAACCTCCGGCGCCGGCAGGCGCGCCCGCAAACGCCGCGCCCAGTCGGCGAGGCCGTCTTCGTCCATGCCGTCCGACCAGTAAGCCGCTATGGAATTTTCTTTGCTCAACGCGTTGAATTTAGTGCAGCGCAGAAAAATAGCAAAGCGCGAACCGCCTTTGCCGTCTCAAAACTTTTTAACGCGCACTCGTGTTGCATCGGGGAAATCCGCCCATCACTTGAGCCAGTCCGCCACCTTTTCGCCCGCCCACGTCTCCTCGACTTTCTGGCGTTCACGCACGGCGGTGAATTTCTTGCCGCTCACGAGAATCTCCGCCGTCAGCGGCCGCGTGTTGTAAGTGCTCGCCATCACGAAACCGTAAGCGCCCGCACTCATCAGCACGAGGTGCTCACCCTCGGTGAACTTCGGCAGCGGACGATCTTTGCAGAAATAATCGCCCGATTCGCACACGCCACCGACCACATCGGATGAAATCGTGACCGCATTTTTTTTGGCGAGCGGCAAAATTTGGTGATACGCCTCGTAGAACGCCGGGCGAATCAAATCATTCATCGCCGCGTCCACGATCACGAAATTTTTCCGGCCCGTGCGCTTCACATACTCGACGTGCGTAACGAGGACGCCCGCGTTGCCGCAAATGAAACGACCCGGCTCCATCAAAATTTTCAAGCCGAGCGGTTGCAATAACGGCAGCAGTTTATCTGCGTATTTCTGCGGCGTGAGAATTTTTTTGGCCACCGCCGATTTCCACCAAGCTGGCGAACCGCTTTCCAACGCGGGCTTATAGACGATACCCAGCCCGCCGCCGATGCTGAAAAATTCGAGGCCGTGCCGCGCCTTCAATTTTTTGACGAGCGGCAACATTTTTTGCACCGCTTTTTCAAACGGCGTCGTCTCCGTGATCTGCGAGCCGATGTGCATCTGCACGCCGCGCAGCCGGAGATTTTTCAATTTGCTGGCGCGCGCATACACGCCTTCGATCAATTCAAACGCGATGCCAAATTTATCTTCATAAGTTCCCGTCGTGATTTTCGCGTGTGTTTTCGCGGCGATGTTCGGGTTCACCCGCACGGCGACCGGCGCGATTTTTTTGAGGCGCGCGGCAACTTTATTGATCCGCACCAACTCCGGCTCGCTCTCGGCGGTGAAGCAAAAAACATTTTGGCGCAGGGCAAACTCAATTTCGTTTTCCGTCTTGCCCGCGCCCGCGAAAACGCATTTCGTCGGATCGCCGCCCGCCTTGATGACACGCATGAGTTCGCCCACGCTGACGATGTCGAAGCCGCTGCCGCAATTGGCGAGCGTCCGCAACACGGACAAATTGGAATTCGCCTTCACCGCGAAACAGACCAAGTGATCCACGGGTTTCATCGCGTGATCGAGTTTTTGAAAATGATCTTCGAGCGTGGCCTGTGAATAAACGTAGAGCGGTGTGCCGAATTTTTTCACGAGCGTATCCAGCCCGACACCCTCGCATGACAGTTTATTTCCGACGTAATGGAATTGATGCATAAAGATTTATTTTATGCAGATACCGCAAAAGTTCAAGAAGGGGATTTACCGATAGTGGCACAAGCATCCTTGCCGGTGAGTTTCTGTTGGGTGCGAAAAATAAACGCAGAGACGCAGAGGCCGCAAAGAGACGCGGAGAAAAAGGCGTGGACAATCAGGCCATCGGTCAAAAAGTTTGGCTGGAAAATTTTCAATCTCCGCGCTTCTCTGCGTCCTCTGCGCCTCTGCGTTTCGCCTGAAACCTAGTCTGCACCACTACGCCTACCGCCCACGCCGCACGGCAACCGTGGTGACGCGCACCGACTTGCTGGCCAGAATCGTTTTCTTCCGCACCGGCTCCGGTTCCACATCCCAGCGCCCAAGTTTTTTGAACGGCTTGGACTCGATGATTGAATTTTTTCCCGCGCGACCGGGATAAACGCCGTCCGCTTTGTCGCCAAAAATTCCCTGATACAGCGCGTCCACGAACGACGGCGCTTCGGTCGCGGATTTCAAAACCCTGTTAATGCCGGAAATAATTTCATCGCGCCACTCATCGGCCTTGGCCGTCGGCGTGATGTCGGTTTGGCCGAAAAAGCGGAAGGCTTCTTCAATCGAACGCAGCGCACCGACGCGTCCATCCGCCGTGATGGAGCCGCGCGAAAATGCCTCGTCGGTGGAGGCCGTCGTGATGGCGTCCACGCCGAGCGTCGAACACATCGCGGCGTGCAGCGCGGTGGTCGCGGCGGATTGTTCTTTTTCTTCGGTGTGTGTCATGAAGCCAATCGGCTCGCCCGGCCAAATCGGAAAATCCGCGATGGTTTGCAGTGCGCGGATTTTGGCGAAGTTGTAATCCACATAATTCTGCTCCATGAATTCATTCACCATCACATAAGGCCCGTGACAGAGCAGCGGTTTCAAAATTGGTTGCGCGCCGAGACGTTTGCCGAGCGCGGCCATGATGAGCATTCCCGCAAAAGCCTTGTGCGGCGGCACGCCGGCGAGTTCTTCATTCGTCGGAATGTCGAACGGCATTTTATATCGCGCTGCAATTCGCATCGCATCTACACCATCCACCGTAAGCCGCGCGGGGTCAGTGCCGCCGCAGATGGAGCCGTAGACGATGTTGATCTTCGTCATGTCCGCGCCGAGGAAACCGGAGAGCACGGCGATCTCCGGCGTGTTCAAGCCACGATGCGCCCGCACCGTCCAGAGCGTCGCCTTGTCGAGCGAACGTTTGATAAGCGAAAGATTTGCGTAGGTCACAGGCGTGCCGTCCTCGGCGTTGGTGAGAAAACCATCCATCAAACCTTCCGTGCGTGCGCCCCATGCTGGATCAAAATGCAGCACGCCATCCGCGCCCCAGCTTTCGGAAACTTTGATGTGCATGCCGTCCATCATCGGACAACCTGTGCCGTATTGCACAAACACCAGCGGCTTGGTGCGGCCATGCTGGAGAACACGCGGATGGAAATTTTTCTTGGCGATGTCAATGCGCCGCAGGTAAGCGTCAATTTCCTTTTGCGTGATCTGTCGCACGCTCGTGGGGCAAGTGTTGCGCTGAAAAAAATCCACGATGTTCTCATCGCACTGCGCCAGATAATCTTTTGTGAACGGCAGCGCGGTGTAGCTCTCCACCGAGCCGTGAACATCCTGCAACTGCGACTCCGTGATCTGCGCGCGCACCACGCCGGGCGACGTTTTATTTGCCGTCCAGTCGAGAATGCCGTCCACGATTTCATCCAGTAATTTGCGCGTGGTGGAATCCTTCACCTCGTTGCTATGCGGGAAAGGGAACTGCGGTTTGTTTTTGACCGGATGCGTGATGTGCCGCGCGAGTTCGGGATTCTTCTCGATGAGCGCGTGGATCTCCTCGATGCGCGTGTGCGGCCCATAACCGGCCTCGAAGCCGAGGCTCTGCGCGAGTTCGTTCGTCACCGCCATGCCGCCGATGGCGACGCGCACCTTGCCGAAAATTCCCTGCGCGGTAAGAACGTGCCGGACGCGACGAAACAGTTGTTCCACGCCATAACCCACCGTGCGCCCGACAAAAATCATGTCTATCTTTTCCGCGATGGCCGCCTCGCCAATCTCCTCGACGGTGATGTCCGGCGGCAGCAGCACGCACGCGTAACCGAGCGCTTCGAGCTTGCGTTTGATGAGTTTCAGGCCGGCATCGTGAACCGGGTCGAGCGGGGCGAGGAGAATTTTCATAACGTCATTCCTTCAACCAAGTATAAGTGTCGCCCGGCTTGTTCATGTAGGCGCGGACGCGGAAATGTGCGCCGGGGCCGTTGAAATCCAGCGAGACGATGACGAACCGCGCGAGGCCGAGCGATTGCATCAGCTTGCCGACGAGTTCCTTCGCCTCCTGCTCGCTTTCGCACAGCACAAAGCTCTCGATGTCCAACGCATCAACAATGGTGTCGCGGGCGGTTGTCATAAATTTATTTTCGGTTCGATGGAAAAATGTTTTGGCGCGGTCACGAAACAATTCGGCCTGCATTTGCCA
>JANYCI010000158.1 GCA_025360325.1 Limisphaerales bacterium
TCAGCAATGGGGAAAATCATTTCAAAATCCCCCCACATCAGGTCGCCGTCTTGAATATGGAACGACTTGAATTCTTTCGGGTGGCGATACTTCGTGAACATGGGGTTTTGGGCCTGCTTGAGAAATGGGCCAAAATCTACGACACGATGGGTGCCGTCGTTGAACTTGATGTCCACCCGATGACGGGTGACATGCTTGGCTTCTTTGACTCGCAAATACATACACGCTATTTGATTCTCCGCGTGATGATTTCGGGATGAACAACCTTGTTCAAAACGAAAACATCCGACCATTTTTTCAAGATATCCTGTGACTTTGCGTTCACCAGTTCCAGAAAATGCTTCCGCACGTTGCCGGAAAGCGGGCGACGGTTAATGACGCGGCACAACCGGATTTCCACAATCTTCCCGTTCGCCGTAATTATTTCTGCCTTCGTCTCCGAACTGCCATGCCGACCGTGAACATGAACCGGCAAATGTTCGCCAGCGAAGAAGAACACCGTGATGCCAAGGTATTCGTAGAGTTTTGGCATCGTGATTCAAGCTTGCGGACTCGCCGCGATTTTCATGCCTGGCACCGGGCCGGAACCCTTGGCTTTCGCCTCATCGGCCGCACCTTTCGCCTCAAACTCGTCTTTGAACTTTTTTACAAAGCTCAATACCGGCCACGCCGCCGCCTCACCAAAAGCGCAAATGGTCCGGCCCTGGATGTTTTGCGCGATGTGCAGGAGATAATCTGCGTCGGCCTTGCGGCCCTCACCGTGCGTCAGGCGCTGCAATCCCTTGCTCATCCACAACGCGCCTTCACGGCAGGGCGTGCATTGGCCACAGCTTTCGTGCGCGTAAAATTCGGAAAGATTCGCGAGCGCCTCGACGATGTCCACGCTATCGTCCATCACGATAATCGCGCTGGAACCGCTCATCGTGCCGGCTTGCGCGAGCGAATCGAAATCGTAAGGCAAATCCAGCATATCGGTCTCGACCAAAATTTCTTTGCCCTCGGCGTCCTTTTTCTTGAGCTTGAATTTTTCGCCAGCCTTCAAAACTTTTGAGGACGAGCCGCCGGGAATGATGGCTTTCAACTGACGACCATCGCGCAGACCGCCGCCAAAATTTTTGTCGTAGAGCAATTCCCGCAGCGTCGCCTTGCCAACTTCGATTTCATAGTAGCCGGGACGCTTGACGTGGCCGCTCAAGCTGACGATGCGCGTGCCGGTGTTGTTCGGTGTGCCGAGTTTGGCAAATTCCGCGCCACCCATCGCGACGATGTGCTTCACGTTGCAGAGCGTCTCGACGTTGTTGACGATGGTCGGACACATCCACAGCCCGAGGATGGCCGGAAAATACGGCGGCTTGATGCGCGGATACGGACGCTTGCCTTCGAGCGATTCGATGAGGCCGGTTTCTTCGCCGCAGATGTAAGCACCTGCGCCGCGATGGACATGCATCTCCAGATCGAAGCCGGAACCGAGAATGTTTTTTCCGAGAAAACCTTTCGCACGAGCTTCCTTCAATGCACGGTTCAAAATTTTTGCGCCTTCCGCCATTTCGCCACGGATGTAGATGTAGGCGAGCTTCACGTCGTTCGCGAAGCAGGAAATAATCATGCCCTCAATCAATTGATGAGGGTCTTTATACATGATCTGGCGATCCTTGAACGTGCCGGGCTCGGATTCGTCCGCGTTGCAGATGAGATAAATCGGCTTGCCGCTTTTGCGATCAACGAAGCTCCATTTCAAGCCGCAGGAAAAACCGGCGCCACCGCGACCGCGCAAACCGGAGACTTTCACGTCTTCGCGAATTTGTTCCTGCGCAGAAAGTTTTTTGCCGTCGGCCAAATCTTTCGGCTGGATGACGAGCGCCTTCTTCAGCGTGTCGTAGCCGCCATGGCGCAAATAGCATTCGATGTCGGGCGTGTAACCCGGTTCATCGGCGTGCTTCAAAATCAGTTTGTATTCTTGCGCCATATCAGCGATTGACTCTTAATAAATTTTCTCTAGCTTACTGCGTCCCATCATTGCCCGATGGTGTAACGGTAGCACAACAGACTCTGAATCTGTTTGTCATGGTTCAAATCCATGTCGGGCAACCATTTCATTTGCAACCCGCGCAAATCTCATCAGCCTTCTTGTGGCTGACACCTTCGTAAAAATTATCGCCGACCATCATCACGGGCGCGGTGCCGCAACTGGCGAGGCACTCGACAAATTCGACGGTGAACTTTCCGTCCTTCGTCGTTTGTGCGCCGTGCTTGTGCGCGTCCAAGCCGAGCTTGTCGCAAAAATGTTTGTGCAACTCGTAAGCACCGCCGAGCGCGCAGCTCAACGTGCGACAAACCTTGATCTGATACTTGCCCATCGGCTGCTGCCGGAGCATCGGATAAAACGTCAGGATTTCAAAAACATTGATCGGCTGGAGTTCCAGCTTCTTCGCCGTCCACTGCACCGCTTCCGACGAAATCCAGCCGAACTTTTCCTGGATGGCGTGGAGCACCATCAGCGACGCGGCGCGTTTCACCGGATAGTGCGAGATCAACTCGTTCACTTCCGCTTCCAATTCGGTTGTCGCTGTAAAACTCATCGGTCAGATTCTCCCATCACGAAATCAAGTGAACCCAAAATCACGGGCACGTCACTGATCATCGCTCCCGGCATCAGTTCGCCAAGGATGCTCAAATTGATGAATGAGGGCGCGCGGATTTTCAGGCGATACGGCGTGCCGCCGCCCTTGCTGTTGATGTAAAAACCAAGCTCGCCCTTCGGATTTTCGTGGCCGAAATAAACTTCGCCGGGCGGACAATTCACGCCTTCCGTCACGAGCATAAACTGGTGGATCAATTCTTCCATGCTCGACAAAACTTTTTGCTTTGAGGGTAACGTGATTTTGCCATCAGCGACATTGACGGGCTCGTGCGATTTATTTTCTGCGCCGCCGGGAATTTTGTTACAGCACTGCTCCAAAATTCTCATGCTCTGGCGCATCTCCTCCATGCGGACGAGATAGCGGTCGTAACAATCACCAACAGAACCAAGGGCGACATCGAATTCCAAATCTTTGTAGCAAAGATACGGTTGGTTCTTGCGCAAATCCCAATCCACGCCGCTGGCGCGCAAATTCGGGCCGCTCAAACCATAATCAATCGCCATTTCTTTCGAGACGACGCCGAGATCGCGCAGACGATCAACCCAGATACGATTGCGCGTGAGCAACGTGTTCGCCTCGTCGAGTGCGACGGCAAATTCTTTCAAGAACTGGCGCACCTGATCGCACCAGTTCGGCGGCACATCGCGCATGAGACCGCCGATGCGCGTGTAGCTCGTCGTGAGACGCGCGCCGCTCGCGGCTTCGGCGAGGTTGTAAATTTTTTCGCGCTCCGTGAACGTGAGCAAAAAGACCGTGACCGCGCCGGTGTCCATCGCGAACGCACCGAGGCCGAGCAAGTGCGACGAGATGCGCGCGAGTTCCGCGCACATCACGCGAATGTATTGGCAGCGCGGCGGCAATTTGTCGTGGATGCCGAGAAGTTTTTCCACCGCGAGCGCGTAGGCGACGTTGTTCGCGAGCGGCGCGAGATAATCCAGCCGATCCGTGTAAGGGATGAACTGGGTGTAGGTCATGTTCTCGGCGATTTTTTCGTCGCCGCGATGCAAGTAACCGACATCGGGATCGGCCTTGGTGATGATTTCGCCGTCCAGTTCCAGCACGATGCGCAACACGCCATGCGTCGCCGGATGCGACGGCCCCATGTTCAGCACCATCTTCTCGCCGTGAATGTCCGCAGCCTCCTCGACCGCCTGCGCAGCGCGCGCGGCGGAATCAAGGATTGAAATGTCTTGGGCGGTGGCCATGAAAATTATTTTAGCTTCCCATCAACAAGCCGCTTGTCGCTGATGGCGCGTTCGGCGTTTTCGGGAACGCGCACACGCGGCTCGCGCGCAATCGAATCGCTGTTGCTCGGCAACGTCACGAACGGACCGCCTTCCATTGGCGTTACTTTGGTGAACGCGATGCCCGGCACATCCGTCGGCTTGCCCGCGAGCGGGAAATCTTTTCGCAACGGATGATGCGGATAACCTTCCCACATCAAAATCCGGCGCAAATCGGGATGCCCGCTGAAACGGATGCCCATCAAATCGTAAATCTCGCGCTCGTGCCAATTGGCGGTGCGCCAGACGGGCAACACGCTCGGCAGTTCGGATTTTTCCTCGCTCACGTCCGTTTTGAGGCGGATTTCAATTCCGTTACCGATTGCGCGCAGGTGATAAACCACCGTCCAGCGCGGATCTTCGCCGTAATTGTCCACGCTGCAAATGTCCACGAGGTAATCAAAGCCGATGCTCTTGGCGAAACGGCAGACATCAAAAATCTTTTCCGCGTCGGCGATTTTCAGCGTGATTTCGCCGCGAAACTCCGTCGGTTCGGCGACGAGGTCGCCGAACTTGGCCTTGATTTTATTGGCGGATTCGAGGGCGGACACGAAATTAGTTTTCTTCGAGATGTAAGAGTTTGGCGGCCACGGTTCCGCGCAAGATGGGCTGCTTGCCGATTTTTTCCTGAATTTTCATCAGCGCATCCAGAAAAGCTTCGGGACGCGGCGGGCAACCGGAAATATAAACATCTACCGGGACGATTTGATCCACGCCCTGCAACGTGGCGTAGCTGCGATACATCCCGCCGGTCGAGGCGCACGCGCCCATCGCGATGACCCACTTGGGTTCGGGCATCTGGTCGTAAATGCGCTTGAGAAAACCGGCGGATTTGTAAGTGACCGTGCCCGCGACCACCATGCAGTCGGCCTGACGCGGTGAAAACCGCATCACTTCGGAACCAAAACGGGAAATATCAAACCGGCTCGCACCCACGGCCATCAATTCAATGGCGCAGCAGGCCAGGCCCATCGGCATCGGCCAGACAGAGTTTTTGCGGAACCACGCAAGCGCGGCGTCAACGGTCGTGAGGACGACATCGCCTTCGATCTTCGAGTTGTAGCCGATTTCGGTTTGCGTGTGCATCGCTAAAAAATTTATGCGCTGAAACAGCGCAAGCGGAAGCCTAGCTGCCGGGAAAATGTCAGGCAAGTTGAAATTGTGATTTTTTTCACAAGCGGCTTTGAAAAAACGCCCGGCATCTACAAATAGAGCGAACGAAATCAGGCGGTTGCTGTCAACATCTTGCGCTTGTGACCAAAAAAATAATTGTTAATCTCGGAAAACGCGCTGGACGCGAACCATGAAAACCTTTGCTGAATTAAATTTTCCGGGGCGGCTGATCGCCGTGGAAGGACTGGATGGCTCTGGAAAATCCACTCAAATTTATCTGCTCAAACGCTGGCTCGAAGCCGAGGGCATCAAGGTTTATTTCAGCGAATGGAATTCCTCCGAACTCGTGAAGTCCGCGACCAGCAAAGGGAAAAAGCGCGAACTCCTCACGCCGACAACTTTCAGTTTGATTCACGCCACGGATTTCGCCGACCGCTACGAACGGCATCTGGTTCCGCTGTTGCGCGCGGGCTACATCGTGCTGTGCGACCGCTATGTTTTCACGGCGTTTGCGCGCGACGTGACGCGCGGCTGTCCGCCGGACTGGGTGCGCGGCAACTACAGTTTCGCCGCTGCGCCAGACTTGACGATGTTTTTCAAGGCAGACTTGGAAGTGTCGTTGAACCGCATTTTGGAAGGCCGTCCGAAATTGAAATTTTTTGAAGCGGGCATGGATTTGAATTTGTCCAAAGACCCTTACGAAAGTTTCAAAATTTTCCAAGGCCGCATCCTCGAACAATACATGGCGATGAGCAAGGAGTTCAAATTCGTGACGATGGACGCGAACGAAAACATCGAGAAGCAGCAGGTCATCGTCCGCAAACTTGTGAGCGAAAAAATTGATCTGAAAAAATTCAAACGGCGCAGTCCATTGCCGTTGCCGCCGTCGTTCCCCGCCGTGGTCGAAGACAAAGAGGAACTGGAAGACAAGACCGCATGAAAAAATCGCATCGTTTTTACGGACACGGAATTCCTGGCATCAAACCGGACGACCTCGGTGGCAAGTTGATTGTGATCGAAGGCGCGGATGGTTCGGGTCGTTCCACGCAGATCGCCGAACTGGTCAACTGGCTGGAAACCAGCGGGCGCCCGACGGCGCAAGTCGGTTTGAAACGTTCCACGTTGGTCAGCGAAGAATTGAACAAGGCGCAGAACGGAAATGTTTTGAGCCGGACAACGTTGAGTTTATTTTACGCGACGGATTTTGCGGATCAGCTTGAGAATACGATTTTGCCCGCGCTCAAGGCCGGCTTCATCGTGCTCGCAGATCGCTACATTTACACGTTGATGGCGCGCGACAAAGTGCGCGGCATGGATGAGAAATGGTTGAAAAATCTTTATGGCATTGCGCCCATTCCCGATGCGGTGTTTTATCTTTCGGTAGAACCGCAGGAACTCATTCAGCGCAATCTCGCCAAAAATGCGACGCTGGATTATTGGGAAAGCGGCATGGATCTTGGCCTCGCGCGGGACGTATTCGACAGTTTTCTGAAGTATCAGGCGCAGATGGGCGAAGCCTTCCGGCAACTTCAAAAAAGTTACCAACTGGAGATCATTGACGCGAACCGCCCCGTGACGGATGTGACCAAAGTTTTGCGAAAAAAAATCGGTGCGGTTCTTAACAGCAGATAAACCGTTTCAACGGACGGAATTCGCCTCCAGTTTTTCCGCCGCCGCGCGCAGTTCTTCGCGGTAGGACGGGATCAATTCCACTTCCTTCCACGGATACTTGTCAGCGGGAACCGACGAGAAATTCAAACGTCCGCAATGCCGCCACGCATCGAGCGCGATGCCGTTGGTGAAATTTTCTCCCGGCGCGGTGAGCACCACGCAACTGTGTTCGTGCCTCGTGCCAAGATGCGCCACGCCGCGATGCAACTCCAACGTCTGCAAATGCAAGGTCATCAGTTTCACCGTCAAATCATCCGCCCACTGAAAACATAATCCGCGTGAGTGGATGCCGGAATTGATGAGCACATTGTTGATGACGGCGGGCGGCGTGGCGTGCCATTCGCGCGCAAGTTGCAATGGATAACGCACAGCGGAATCGGCGGCGTGTTGCGCCTCGGCGGGATTCACCTGCGGGGAAAGATTCGATAGTTTTTCTGCGAGCGCGGCGATTTCAGTTTGCTGTTTTGCCTCCGGCACGCGCACCGTCATGCAACCGTTGGTGAGCACAAGCAGCAAGCCGAACCACGCTGAAAAAAATCGCGGCATCCAAGGAAATTAATAAACCGTCGTGCTCTCCTCGGCGCTGATTGGCGATTTCAAAACGTCGGAAGACAAGGTGAACTTGGTGTGGCCGTCGCCCGCGCTCACGCCTTTGGCAACAATTTTATAAGTCACCACTTCTTTAGGCGCGAGTTTTGGAATCAGCGGTAGCGTCACGATCTGGCCGTCAATCTTGCCTTCCGCGCTGCTCACGGGCGAAAGTTCCGGCGCGATGGTCACGACGATTTGCACGTTGGCGGCTTCCGCCGTGCCTTGGTTCGTCACCTTCACCGTGTAAGTCGTGGGGTCGCCAATGGAGACGGGATCGGGGTCGTCGGATTTTTCCAATAGGATTGCCGGAATGCCGATGGCCTCGGTGCTGCACGCACTCGCCACCGCCGGAACCGCCGCGCTGCTCACGGTGGGATTAAAATTCAACGCGCCGGGTTTCTGCGTTTTGAAAACGGTGCAGATTTGTTTGCTCGCGTTCGCTGGTAAATTTTCAATCGTCCACGTCACGGAATTATTCGCGACCACGCCGCCATCAGTCGTCGCCGTGACGATGGCATCGCTCAGAATCGGCAGCGTGACGGTGGCCGACGGCTCGGTGATGTTGCCGGAGTTGTGGACGTTCAAACAAATTTCCACGGTGCGTCCGGCCACAATTTTATCCGTGACGGTGCAGGCGAGTTCGAGGCCGGATTTTGGTTCCGCGCCAAGATCCACCACAAAAAAATTGCTGCACGGCTTCGGCGTGATGCAACGGTAGATGCGACCATTGGAATGGAAAACGAAAGCGTAGGCGCGAATCGGTTCCTTGCCTGCCCACGTCACGTTGCGAAGACACAGCGGCTTGCCGTCTTCGCGAGTGGACATGAAGGGCATCGTGTCGCTGACCGGGATTTGCCACTCGACAATTTCATTTGCGAGACCGGCGGCAAAAAAATCATCATAGTTACCCGTCCAGCCCCACTGTTTCAAAACGGAAATAAAATCATTGTGCAATTTGGGATCGCGGAAACGGGCGCGCAAATCTTCCGGCGAATAAATTGTCGGTGCGAAGCGGGTGACGGGATTGCCGAGCAGCGTGGCACGGTGATGCTCCGCGCGAACGGTGGTGGCCAAGGCCAAGAGCAGTGGAAGCAACCGCACCAACCGGCGGCAAAAATTACGTTTCATCGGGAAACTTTGCTGAAAAAACGAACGCCCGCCAATGCAAATTTTCAGGGCTTATTCGCTGGCGGAATAAATGTATCCCACGTCTTACCCGACTTAATGCTGCCTGATTTGGTTTTCCCGCACTCTGGCGCAAGTCACAGCCCACCGCGCTCGTCCAGAAGGCATGGTTGCGGCTGGTGGAGCTGGAGGCTGGTCAGACATTGATAGTTTGAGCGCGGAAAAACTTGTTGAATTATTACCAGAGTGGAAAAATGGGCGCCAAAGTTAAACGGATGAATGTCAGCTACGAAAATTTTCCGCAGCGCCCCGCGTGGATTGAGATTGACCTCGGCCAGTTGCGGCGCAATTTGCAACTCATCCGCGCCGACTTGCCGCGCGCGGTGAAATTTCTCGCCGTCGTGAAAGACGAAGCTTACGGCCACGGCGCGCTGGACGTGGCGCTCATCGCGCTCGAAGAGGGCGCGTGGGGCTTTGGTTTGAGCACGTTGGAAGAAGCCATGCACCTGCGCGATGGCGGCATCACCGCGCCGTTGCTGCTGCTCGGCGAACGACAGGAGGCCGAACTCGAATGGTGCGTGGCGCACGATCTCACCGTTTGCGTGAACGAGCCGCACGCCGTCCACACGCTCGCCCGCGTCGCCGCGAGCTTCGAGAAACGCGTGCCGGTGCATCTGAAAATCAACACAGGCATGAGCCGTTACGGCGTGTGCTGGGAGGACGCGCTGCCGCTGGTCGAGAAAATTCTCGCGGAAAAATCCCTTTCACTCGAAGGCGTGATGACGCACTTCGCGCAGTCGGACGAGGCGGATAAAACGTTTGCCAATCTACAAATCACTCGGTTTGACGGGGTGATTCACGCGTTGGAGCAAAAGAGGATTTCTATGCCGCTAAAACATCTTTGCAACAGCGGCGGCTTTTTGGATTTGCCGCACGCACATCGGGATATGGTGCGTGTGGGCATTTTGCAGCACGGAATTTTTCCCTCGCAAGTCTGCCGGAAAATTTCTGGCATCGCCCCGGTGATGTCGGTCAAGTCACGCATCGCGGCGATCCAAACCGTGCGGCCCGGCGAAAGCGTCGGCTACGCGATGCGTTTCACCGCGACGAACGAACGGCGCATCGCCGTATTGCCCATCGGCTACGGCGACGGTTTTCCGCGCGTGCGAAATGAAGGCGGCGCGCTCATCCACGGCCAGCGCGCCCCGCTCGTCGGCGGCGTGGCGATGGACGCGATCACGGTGGATATCACAGACATTCCGCAGGCGCAGATGTGGGACGAGGCCGTGCTGATGGGCAAACAAGGCGGTGAGGAAATTTCCGTGCGCGACATTGCGAAGTTGAAAAATTCCGTGACCTACGATGTGTTGACGAACTGGCGACTGCGGCTGCGGCGAAAAAATGTGAATAGCCATCACCAGCCAACGCATCAAATGGAAACCGTGGCGACCAAATAATTTTAACCACAGATGCACACAGATAAACACAGATGGAAAAAGAGACTGCAAAAAGAGATCAAGGGGCTGGTTATTGTTTTGAGTGCCTACGTTGGCATTTTTCTATTGAATTCTTTTCTGGGTGGTTACTGGTTGGTTCCTGAAAGAGATGGGCGAGACAAGTATTCGTTCGGCCTTTCGATAACAGCTGCCATTCTGTGGCAGCCGCGCTTCGGGCATGAGTCGCTTGGCCACTGGGATTATCCCGGCGCTGTTTTTCTGCCGTTAATTCGACTCGACCGAAAATTCATCCATCCGACGCTCTATATGTCAGATGAAAGTTTTGACCAGAAGTTTTCAGTTTTGAAGGCCTCCCAAATTCATCCCCACTGGCGCGATACATTTCAAAGCAAAGTAGTAGTTACCGCTATATGCGATGAAACCAATAAAGTTATTCAATGTATTTTTCGATACACTGGTTCCGACAATCCACGAGAGATTATAGAAATCAAAATGACGCGGGTAATGGCTGATTCTCTAGCCGTATCCTCGCCTACCGGATTTGCTGAAAAGTTATACGAGGGTCGCAGCGAATTTTTCAAAACCAATTATGTTTATTGGCATGGGAAGCCGCCGCTGACAAAAGATCAGGATGTAATTTTACAATTTCCTGCAAAGCAACCTAAAGCTAGCACGGGACGCAGCGTTTTTTATTATGAACGCGCAGGCAATACTGTGGATCCGACGAGCATTTGCAGTGTTGAAATTAAATGAAACTCCTCTTCTCCGAAGCCGAGGCTGACTACAGCCGCTATCTTTATCCCTACGTTGTCTGGGCGATTCCCGAGGCAGGCGAGGCGCCAGCGGATTTATTCAACGCCGGCTTTCTGCCCGGCGCGCGCGGGCTGGAGCAATTTTATTTGTGCCGCCACCTGCGTGTGGATTTGGCGAAGTTTAAGCCGTCGTCCGAAAATCGGCGCATCCTCCGCAAAGGCGCTGGCATCGCGATGAAGCTCGTGCCCCGCGCGGAATTTGATTTGTCGCCCGCGCGCAAAGAATTTTATCTGGCCTACGCCGACGTGCGCTACGGTCAAGGCGTGATGCCAGTGGAACGGCTCGAACTGGTTTTCAATTCGCCGCTCTGCACGCATTTACTCGTGTTCACGGATGAAACTTCCGACGCGGAGATCGGCGTGGTGGTGGTGTATTTGGCCGCGCCGCGCGTGGCGTTTTACCGCTACTCGTTTTACGACCACCAACACGTCAACCGCAGCCTCGGACTTTTTTTGATGACCGCAGCGGTGAAATTTTTTGTGGCGGAAAAATTCAATCACGTTTATCTCGGCACCTGTTATTCGGAACGCGCGCGCTACAAGACACAGTTCGCGGGCGTGGAATTTTTCAACGGCTTCCGTTGGTCGCAAAATCTCGCCGAGCTAAAATTTCTTTTGCGGCGTGATCCCGAAAAACACCTTTTAGAATCAGGTGAATACTGCGATGAATTTTTTTTCGGCGACGCGAAGAATATTTTTTCCGCCGCAGGTTTTCGCGTGCCGACTGGATGATTTCAAGACGGATCGCGCCGGAAATTTCCTTCATATCTCCTCAAGTAAGGCCGGGTTTTTGCCGTTACGACAGTAGGAAACTGTTATCAGGGAACTACATGATTGGACGTAAATTGGTTGACGAGTCGTTGCTGGCGGCGCACCCCACGAAGCGTTGGGTGCATGATCGCATGGTGGAGCTATTGGATTCGGATACGGCGGCTCCGGCGTTTTCGACCGTCGTCACGCGGCTGGTGCGTATGTTGGGCGACGAGACGGTGGGGCTGGATGAAATTTCCAATGTCGTGGCGCTGGATCCCGGCTTGTCGGCGCGCTGCCTGCGCTCGGCGAATTCCGCCGCGAACGGCAAAGAACCCATGACCACCATTCCGCAGGCGCTGTTCCTCATCGGCCTGCGCGAGATGCGCAGCATCGCGCTGACGGTGGGCGTGATGGATAATTTCAACCACCTGCGTATCTGCATCAACTGGCGCAAATTCTGGCTGCACAGCGTCCTCGTGGCGCGGCTCACGGATCGGATCGCGGGGGCGTTCCGCGACGTCACCGGCATGGAGTATCTCGCCGCGCTGCTGCACGACATCGGCAAGCTGGTGCTTGAACATTTTTTCCCGCGCGAATTTGAATCCATCGTGCTGCGCGCGATGGAACGTCGCTGCGGTCACGCCGCCGCCGAAACCGATCTGCTCGGGTTTGACCACACCGTCATCGGCGCCGCGCTTTGCCAACGGCTAAACCTCCATCCGCACATCATCCACGCCGTGCGGTTTCATCACCAGCCCATCCACCCCGCGCACATTGACAATCCGGAGAGCGACGGCGGTTTTCTTTCCGCCTGCATCAGCGTGGCCGACTATCTTGCGAACCTCCGCGACATCAACATCGGCGGCCAAGCCGAACTCGCCAGCACATTGGACGAACTGCCGGAATGGAAATTCCTCACCGATTTTTTTTCCTGTCGCGGACTCGATCTGGATTTGGACGTGGAGATTGAACTCGCAGAAAAGGAAATCAGTTTTATCACTTGACCTCCGTTAAGTTGTCGGTAAGACGCGCGGTGAAAAAATAAAAATGCTGGAAAACGGGGTTGGCTTGACGCAAACTCCCCACCTTATGCACATGAGGAAAATGCTGATTGCGGCCGCACTTTTGACTACCACAAACTCCTTCGCCGGTGACGCCGACATCAACCTGCCCGCGCTCGATTCGGTTTCATTTTACCACGGATCGCTCGGCAGCCACGCCATCCTCTATCTCGGCCTTGTCATCTGCGCGGTCGGCGCGCTATTCGGCTGGATGGAGTATCGCAACACCCGCGCGCTGCCCGTCCACAAATCCATGCGCGACGTTTCTCACATCATCTGGGAGACGTGCAAAACGTATCTCTGGCAGCAGGGAAAATTTCTCGCGGCGCTGTGGATTCTCATCGCCGTGTGCATGATTTACTATTTCGGCCATCTGCAAGGCAAGGCCACCAGCGCCGTCCTCACCATTCTGGCAAGTTCGGTTTTGGGAATTCTCGGCAGCTACGGCGTCGCGTGGTTTGGCATTCGCATCAACACCATCGCCAACAGTCGCGCGGCTTTTTCGTCACTGCGCGGCAATCCGCTCGCCACGCTGTTCATCCCGTTGCAAGCTGGCATGAGCATCGGCCTCCTGCTCGTCGCCGTGGAACTGACCTGCATGATTTCCATTTTGCTGTTCATCCCGTCGCAACTTGCCGGCGCGTGCTTCATCGGTTTTGCGATTGGCGAATCGCTCGGCGCAAGCGTCCTCCGCATCGGCGGCGGTATCTTCACGAAGATCGCGGACATCGGTTCCGATTTGATGAAAATTGTTTTCAATCTCCCCGAAGATGATCCGAAAAATCCCGGCGTCATCGCCGACTGCACCGGCGACAATGCCGGTGATTCCGTCGGCCCGACCGCTGACGGTTTTGAAACCTACGGCGTCACCGGCGTCGCGCTGATCGCGTTCCTCTCACTGTCATTGGTCGCGTCGCCTATTCTTTGCGGCAAGCTCATCCTTTGGCTGTTTGCGATTCAAAGCCTGATGGTCGTCGCTTCGCTGGTTTCGTTTTACTTGAACAAGGTTCTCGCCAATGTGCGTTACGGCGGCAAAAAAGATTTCAACTGGGAAGCCCCGCTCACCGACCTCGTATGGATCACCAGCATCATTTCCATCATCGTCTGCTTCATCGCCAGCAAATGTTTGTTGGGTGATTTTGAAATTCCCAATCCAAAATTCATGGGCAGCGCGACGCCGAATGAACTGCCAGCCCTGCCGCTGAATCATCTTTGGTGGATTCTCTCCGCCATCATCGCCTGCGGAACTTTGGCGGGTGCGCTCATCATGGAGTTCACGAAAATTTTCGTCAGCACCAAGTCGCGTCACGTTCAAGAAGTCACCAGCGCGTCTGACCACGGCGGCGCATCGCTCAACGTCCTCGCCGGTCTCGTCGCGGGAAATTTCTCCGCGTTCTGGATGGGCCTCGTCATCCTCGCGCTGATGTTCACCTCGTATCTGTTCTCGCAGCAGCCCGACTTCATGGCGCTCATGCCACCGCAGTTCACGTTCGCCGCGCCCATCTTTGCCTTCGGCCTCGTCGCATTCGGCTTTCTGGCGATGGCTCCCGTCACGATTGCCGTGGACAGCTTCGGCCCCGTCACCGACAACGCGCAATCCGTCTATGAGTTGAGCCGCATCGAAGCGCAACCGAACATCAGCGCGGAAATCGAAAAAGATTTCGGCTTCAAACCGAATTTCGCCACCGCCAAACACGAATTGGAAAAAGGCGATGGTGCGGGAAATACCTTCAAGGCCACCGCCAAACCCGTGCTCATCGGCACCGCCGTTGTCGGCGCGACGACGATGATTTTCGGCATCATCATGCTGCTCGAACAGGCGTTCGGCGGCGCCATCGCGCACTTAAGTCTCGTGAATCCGCAGGTGATTTTCGGCCTGCTCATGGGCGGCGCGGTGATCTACTGGTTCACCGGCGCAAGCACGCAAGCCGTCGTCGCTGGCGCTTACAGCGCGGTCGTCTTCATCAAGAAAAACATCAAGTTCGACGCGGACACCGCTTCGATTGAAGACAGCAAAAAGGTCGTGGAAATTTGCACCCGCTACGCGCAACGCGGCATGATCAACATCTTCGTGGTCGTGTTTTCCTTCGCGCTCGGCCTGCCGTTTTTTGATCCGTATTTTTTCATCGGCTACCTCATCGGCATCGCGTTCTTCGGATTGTTCCAAGCCATCTTCATGGCAAACGCCGGCGGTGCGTGGGACAACGCCAAAAAAATTGTTGAAGTGGACATGAAGAAAAAAGGCACACCGCTCCACGCCGCCACCGTCGTCGGCGACACCGTGGGCGATCCGTTCAAGGACACTTCATCCGTCGCGATGAATCCCATCATCAAATTCACCACGCTCTTCGGCCTGCTCGCCGTGGAGATTGCGGTGGAATTGAAAAAGAAAAATCCCGACTCACACCTGTCCTACGTCATCGGCACGATTTGTTTTCTCGTCGCGCTCGTGTTTGTGTATCGCTCCTTCTACCACATGAGAATTCCGGCAGAACCGGCGGAATGATTTCAGTTTTTCAAAAACAAAAAAACTCCCGGCTCGTTTGAACCGGGAGTTTTTCATTTTCAGAAATCACTTAGCCGCCGGATCGGGAATGAAAATTTTCTGGCCGACTAAAATTTTCTCCGGCTCCAAATTGGGATTCGCATTCAGCACCTGTTTTCTCGTCACCTTCACGCCTTTGTCCTGAAAAGCTTTGACGATGAGTCCGAACGAATCGCCAGATTTCACGATGTATTCGTGGCCGACCTGCGAGCCGCTGGGCGGCACCGGGTCTTCGGTTTTTGGATCCGTCTTGGCCTCGGTTTTTTTGTTGCCGGGTTTCTTTCCGTTGTGCACGGGCGGCACATCGGTGAT
>JANYCI010000285.1 GCA_025360325.1 Limisphaerales bacterium
TGAGATGCAGGACGCGGCAGACCAGTTCATCCATGCGCTCGCGCTGAAGCATGAGCGGCATTTCGTAAATGGAATGATCCACGTCCTTGGCCTCGATGACGGCTTCGAGCGGGACATTGCAGAACATGGAAATCTTCTGACGCAATTCCTTGTCGAGCGGCTTCTCGCAACGCGCAACGATGACGTTCGGCATGATGCCAATTTCGCGCAGCTTGGCGACGGACTGCTGCGTGGGCTTGGTCTTCAATTCGCCCGCCGCCTTGATGAACGGAACGTAGGTGACGTGGATGAAACAGGTGTTGCCGATGCCGGCTTCGAGCGCGAATTCACGGATAGCTTCGAGGAACGGTAGTCCTTCAATGTCGCCAGTCGTGCCGCCAATTTCAGTGATGATGACATCGGCCTTGCTCGTCTCGGCGAGCAGATGGATGCGGCGCTTGATTTCGTCGGTGACGTGCGGAATCACTTGCACGGTCTTGCCGAGATAAACGCCTTCGCGCTCGTTGTTGAGAACTTTCTGATACACCTGCCCGCTCGTCAGATTGTTCATCCGCGAAAGTTTGGTGCTGGTGAAACGCTCGTAGTGGCCAAGGTCCAAATCTGTCTCCGCGCCGTCATCGAGCACATAGACTTCGCCGTGTTGATACGGCGACATCGTGCCGGGATCCACGTTGAGATACGGGTCGAACTTTTGCAGCGCGACCTTGAGGCCGCGATTTTCGAGCAGCGTGCCGAGCGCGGCCGCAGTCAAACCTTTGCCGAGCGAACTCACCACACCGCCAGTTACAAATATAAATTTCATTTCAAATTATTTGAGCCACAGATTAACACAGATGAAACACAGATTTTCCCAAGGCTGACACAGCAAAATTTTTATCTGTGTGAATCTGTGTCCATCTGTGGCTAAAGTTTCCTTAAAATCTCTTCCACGCGCTTCACGTCTTCCGGCAGATCTACGCCGATGCTGTCGTAATTTACTTTCACCACCGCGATGCCGATGCCGTTCTCCAGCGCACGCAACTGTTCCAGCTTCTCGGCATTTTCCAGCGGCGACACGGGGAACTTCACCAGCCGCAGCAATGTCTCGCGGCGGAATCCGTAAATGCCCAGATGCTTCAAAAAAGGAAACGCCGCCAACTGCTCGTTGCCCGGACGGTTGGCGGCATCACGCAGATACGGAATCGTGCGCCGCGAAAAATATAACGCCCGACCGGCGGCGTTGACAACGACTTTCACCACATTTGGATTGTCCAGCTCGGAAAGATTCTTGATGGGGGTTGCGGCGGTGGACATTTCGTTTTGCGCCAGCGCGTTTGCAACGGCGTCCACCACGTTCGGGTCAATCAACGGCTCATCGCCCTGAATGTTGACGACGGCGTCGCATTCGCAGCGTTCGCAAACTTCGGCGATGCGATCCGAGCCGCTCGGATGTTCCGGGCGCGTCATCTCCACACGGCAGAAATTTTGAGCCACTTCCCAAATGCGCGTGTCGTCCGTGGCCACAATGATTTCGGAAAGTAATTTGGCTTTTTCGCATTGCTCGACGACGTGCTGGATGAGCGGCTTGCCCGCGATGAGCTCGAGCGGCTTGCCGGGAAAGCGTGTGGAAGCAAAGCGCGCGGGAATGATGCCAACAATTTTCACGGAAATGATTTAGCAAAGATTCCTTCCCGGAAGCAAGCTGCGATTCAATTTGAACCGTGTGAACAAAAAAATGGGCTGGCTTTTCAGCCAGCCCAAAAGATATGAGACTTGAATTAACTTACTGCTTGCGACGTTTGGCCGCAGCGAGAAGTGCTACCAAACCGCCAGCCATGAGTGCCATCGAAGACGGTTCCGGCACCGACGGAGCTTCAAAATTAACACGCAAGCCAGTATAGTTTCCAGTCGGGAACGGGAAATTATAGACCAGAATATTCAATTGGTTAAGTCCAGCAGTCGCAACATTAACAGTCGTGCTGTGCCAAGCCAAGAAGTCGCCCGGATTGCCCGCTGCTTCGGTCAAAAAGCGGTTAGGCAAGCTGACGGAGCCAAGATACATATCAAGGTAATTGTCGGACTCGAAATAGAGGGTGTAGTTACCAACCGGAGCATTGAAATCCAATGTGTAGGTGGTAATCATGCCATTCGTGTCACCACCGGAAAAAGCGGGCTGCTGATTGCTATCCCACTGGGTCGCAAATGTATTAGCACCAACCGGCGGCGCACTCAAATCCCAAGGCCAAGTGATGGTGGCGGCAGGGAGAACGAAAGCGGGATAAGGCGGCGTCGGAAGCGTGACGCCGGTCGGAACTTGTTGGAGATTGGTGATGCGCCACAGATTATCCACCAGTTGGCCGCCGCCGTTAAGTGAAGTCGAATAACCGGTGTTGTAGATTGTTGCACTGGCGTTCAAAGCCATACAAGCAACGGCTGAAAGTATCAGGCTAATTTTTCCAAGTTTCATATTTTTGTTCGTTTTTGATTACTTAAATTTTTCTTCTTCTGAACGGATTTGCTTGCCACCGTCCCATTTGTGAAATGAGATTAAGCCAGCAGTGGCAGGCTGTCAACCTTTTTTAAGGACAAAAGTGGATGTTTTTTAGGCAGTTTAAATCATGCCATGAGCTTACTTTTTGAACATTCTGTTTCACTTTTGGAGGCGTATCATTATGCTGCTGCCGTGAAAACGTCAAAAAACACACCTGCCGATCCCAAGCTGACCCAGCAAATTCTTGATCTCATCCAATCCAAGGGCGGCGGTGCCAATGAAGCCGAAGTCGCCGACATCATCGAAAACGCCCTCAAACTGCTGACGGATGTTAAGGACAAGGGTGATGTGCGTGTCATCCAGACCGCCGTGCGCGAATTGCGCTACGCGTTCCGCGTCTTTGCTCCCTACCACCAGAAGCGCAAAGTCACTATTTTTGGCTCGGCGCGCACGAAGCCGGAGAGTGTGGAATACCAGCAGGCAGTGGATTTTGGGAAAAAAATCGTTAAGGCTGGTTACATGGTCATTACCGGTGCCGGACCTGGAATCATGCAGGCCGGGCACGAAGGTGCCACGCCTGAACACAGCTTTGGCGTGAACATCCGTCTGCCGTGGGAGCAATCCGCCAACCCCGTTATCGCCGAGGATAAAAAACTCATCACGTTCAAATATTTTTTCACGCGCAAACTGATTTTCATCCGTCACTCCGATGCCATTGTCCTTTTTCCCGGCGGATTCGGCACGATGGATGAAAGTTATGAGGCCATCACGCTCATGCAAACGGGCAAGAGCCAGCTCATGCCGCTCGTCCTCGTGGACAAACCCGGCGGCACCTATTGGAAAACCTGGGACAAGCAGGTGCGCGAACATCTTCTGCGCGACAAGTTGATCTCGCCCGACGACCTGAATCTTTATCAGATCACCGACAACACCGATGAGGCCGTCCGCATCATCTCGCGCTTCCACCGCAACTTTGATTCTACCCGGTTCGTCAAAGAACTTTTTATCATCCGCCTGAAAAATGAGCCCAGCGAATCCGCTATTGCCGCGTTAAATGAAGATTTTGCAGACATTGTCCTCGACGGCAAAATTACTACTATCGCGCCAACGGCTGAAGAAGTCGCCGACAACGACCGCCTCGGACTCAAGCGCATCGCCTTCAACTTCAACCGCCGCGACTACGGGCGCTTGCGGCAGATGATTGACGTGCTGAACACGTTTTGACGCGCATCACAGGACGACTTCGGTGCCGATGCCAGCGTCGGTGAAAATTTCCATCAGCACCGAGTGCGGCACGCGGCCGTCCACGAAGGAAACTTTTTCCACGCCGGATTTGATCGCGGTCACGGCGCTATCCACTTTAGGAATCATGCCTTTGTCCACGATGCCAGCGGCTTTGAGCGCCGGCACTTCACCGATTTGCAGATGCGTGATGAGCGTGGACGGATCTTTGAAATCGCGCATCAAACCGGGGACATCGCTCATAAACACGAGGCGTTTCGCGTTGAGCGCAATCGCGCACATCGCGGCAGCGACATCGGCGTTGCAGTTGTAAATTTTTCCATCCTCCCCGCGCGCGGTCGGACTGATGACGGGTGTGTGACCGCACCAAATGCTTTCCTTCAGCGGGGCGACGTTGACCTCGATAACTTCGCCGACGTAGCCGATATCAATTTTCTTTCCCGGATTTTCCTTGTCGTCGAGAAACAGTTTCTTGCATTTGAAAATATCCGCGCCAGAAAAACCCACTGCCGCGCCGCCCAGCGAATTGATCGTGGCGACCACTTCTGGATTGATCTCGCGCGACAAAACGTCGTCCACAATTTTCACCGTGGCTTCATCCGTGACGCGCTGGCCTTGAATAAAATTAGCGACCAATCCCGCTTTTTCCATCGCGCGAGTAATCGCCTTGCCGCCGCCGTGAACGACGACCGGATTGATTTCCACCGCTTCGAGAAAAACGATGTCGCGCGCCACGCCGTTGCGGATGGAGGCATCCGGCGAGTCCATGAAACTGCCGCCGTATTTCACGACGAATGTCTCGCCGCTGAATTTCTGGATATACGGCAACGCTTCGAGCAGCGTCGCGGCTTTGGCGATCAAATCTTGCATGAGCCATTGGTAAAAAAAAATCCCGCCAAAGGCGAGCGCGATTCGTCATAATGATTTCACTTTCGCGCGCGGGCAGTTTTCCCTACATTGCGGCCATGTCTGAAATCGCCAAATTCGTCAACCACGGTGCGGCCTCCATCACGCCCGCCCTCGCCGAAAATGTTTTGCGCCACCTGCCGCAGTGGAAACTCGAGTTCACCCAGATTGACGCACCCAAATTTCCGCACCTCGTGGATCAGTTGGAATTTCTCGCTGACGCCGTCGAGGACGCCATGGAATCCGCCTACAAAGAACTGCCGTTCGTCGCCGTCGCGCAGGCAGTTTTCGCCCTCATCTACGCGCACAAAAAAATGGGCATCATCCCCGAAAGCGTCATGGACATGGGCCGTGCCGATGATTCCAGCGTGGTGCGCGCCGTGCTGATCCAGAACGAAAAAGCCTTCGCTATCTACGCCGGAAAACAGGGCGTGGACTGGCGGCAGATCACCAGCCAAGCATAAGCCCTTCTGTGCCGCTGCTTGTCTGCGGCACTCGCGTTGGTTTGAGCGGCTGGCCAAATCGGTGATTTATTCAGCCCCAATTTTTTAGATGGGAGCGGATTCAATTTATGCTGAAAAAAATTATCGTCAGTGGCTTTTGCGTCATTTTATTTTTGGGGTTGGCCACGGCCTGTAAGCGCTCCACCTCCGTCATCCGCCACAATCCCGGCGACTATTTCCAGACCCACTTTCAGGACGAATCCCAGTTCATTGTTGAAGCCATCGTGGCGGATCTGGCCGAACAGATTTACTACGCAAAATTTCATCGCCTGCCCGAAGAAAAAATCTTTTTTGTGGCTGCCACCGAGACGCCGGACTCACCTTTCGGTGCACCGGTTTATGAACTGCAAGTGGATCTCGATGCCAAACATCAGGGGCTGAAAACCAAACTGAATGTCAACGGCCCGATCTGGTCGCCGGAAGTTTATGATGCGGTGACCGCGTGGCTGGCCAAAACCGTCGGCCTGTCTCCGCCCACGGAAGATGCGGCAGCGGACACAACTTTGCTGGCCAGACTCACGGATGGCGAGGCCACGACGGTGGAGCAGGAAAACCAAACCGTTTCTGCCGCGCTGGAAAATGATTTTACCAACCCTGGTCTGCACGAACAAGCGGCGGTCGTTTTAGGTGCGTTCATGTTGCGCGAACATTCGGGAAATTTTTTTGAAATTCGTTCGCCGCTGTGCCGGCTGACGACGCATCTGGCATTTGCCCGTTATTTGCAAGGGGGTGAACTCGCTGCGGGCAACGGCCAGATGGCCCAGATCCTGTTGCTGACGTTGATGAACAACCAGACGGCGGCGTTGGAAGGTTTGCGCGGCATCAAAACGAACAGCCCCGCTTTGACGGCCTGGGTGCGGGCTTTGTCAGCGCGTAATTCGAGTGATTATCGTCCGCTGGAAAAACTCGGCGGGCTGACAAAAATTGAGTGTGTCGAATGGTTTTATGCGCTGGATCGCGCGGCGAACCCGGACATCGCTTGGAGCAAATTGAGTGACGTGCAAAAAAAGAACGTCAGCTTTGTCCGCATCGCCAGTCAGGAAAATTATTCCGTCGGCATGGGGCACGAATTGCTGGCGGTGGCCGTGCCGCTGGAGTTCGAGGAGATCGGCACGGTCTATGGTTTGGCGCAGTCAAAAAAATTAAAGAAGGAAAATTTGGTGGCGGCGTTGAATGAGCTGCCGGACCGCTGCTTTGCCGCCGCTGAAAAAAAAGCCGTTCACGTTCATGTCATCGGCTGGGGCTTGTGGGCCGGATTTTTGCAGCGGCAGTTGTGCCACGCCGTCCAGACCGATTTTAATTTTCTCCAACATAAATGGGGCGTGCCGGACGAGGCCAAAACTTTTTCCGACAAGACGGATGAATTGCTGGCCGGGCTGCGCTTGTATCCGTTTGTGCGGCGCTTCAATAGCCTTGAAGTTCAGGCGTATCATCAATCGGTGGACGACGGTTTCAAAGTGACGGTCGCCTCTCCGCAATTAGTGCCGCCGCAATGCTGGAATTATCTGTGCTACCAACTCAAGGCCGGAGAGTATTACCAGCCCGTTCCGAATCCGCACATCAACGAATGGCACAAGCATAATCCGCCGCCGGGAACGGCCTACAATTTGCAACCGCGCCTGAACCATCCCAGTTTGACCGAACGCGGCGATTCGGCGGCCTGGCTGGATTTGCTGCATCAGCGTGCGCCCTGCGATTGGGATTTGAATTATTACTTGATGAAAAATCGGTTCAAAAATGCGCCGACGCGCGCCCAAGTGACGGCGTTGTTTGGCGCGTCTTCGGGTTATAGTATTCAGGCGATGACTTGGCTGGCGTGGTCCGTCAAGGATCAGCCGGATGATTATGAATACCTCATGGCCAAGGCGGCCGAAATCAATCCGTCGGAGTATTTCGTGCTGGCCAATTTTTTTGTCCAGCGAAAGGAAGAGGTAAAAGCGTGCAAGTATTTTGAGCAAGGCGATGTGGCCGATCCTGATCCCGTGTCCGTAGCCAGCCATGCCAGTTGGCTGGTGAAATACTATTTGAAGTCGGGGCGGACCGAAGACGCGCGCCGCGTCGCGGATTTTGCCGGTGAGGTTTATTCATTTTCCGGCCTCCAAGCCAAGGCCGAATTTCTCGAAGCCACCAAAGATTTTGCGGGCGCGTTTCAATGGTATGCCAACATCGAAGAACGCTATGAAGACTCTGGCCCGGTCGTGGCGTTTTGTTTGCGTTACAAAAATAAAACCGGTGACGCACGTTATGACGCGGAAGTGCAAAAGCGGGCGATCAAGGTGTTTCCGAAAGGCCTCGAAACGGTGCGCCTCGCCGATTTTAGCGGCGCACCCGCCGACGGCATCCTGTTCAAGGAAGACAGCGAGTTACTGACGGCAGCCGGCTTGAAAGCGGGAGATGACATCGTCGCCGCCTATGGCGTGCGCGTTCACAATGTCTCCCAATACAATTATCAACGCGATAACAGCACCGATCCCGAACTCGATTTGATTGTCTGGCAAGGCAACAGCTATCACGAAATCAAAGCCAGTCCGCCCAATCATCGTTTCGGTGTGGACATTGGCAACTACCGGAAAAAATAATTTTCCAACCATTTTTCCTCTGCCAATTGCGGCGCTTTGATTTACCCTCCACGCGATGTTTGAACTGCTCACAACTGATTCGGCCACGAAAGCGCGGCGCGGGAAATTAACCACCGCGCACGGCGTCATCGAGACGCCCGTGTTCATGCCCGTTGGCACGCAGGCCAGCGTCAAGGCGCTGGATCTTCGCGAACTGAATGAGATGCACACGCAAATCATTCTCGGCAACACCTACCATCTGAATCTGCGTCCCGGCCTCGACGTGATTCGCGCGGCGGGCGGGTTGCATAAGTTCATGAATTGGGACAAACCCATTCTCACTGACAGCGGCGGCTTCCAAGTTTTCAGCCTCGCCAAAATTCGCAAAGTAAAAGAACACGGCGTGGAATTTCGTTCGCACCTCGATGGCTCCATGCTCTTCATCGGCCCGAAAGAATCCATGGAAATCCAACGCACGCTCGGCTCGGACATCGCGATGGTTTTCGATGAATGTCCGCCGCACGATGCGCCCGCCAAAGATCAACGCCTCGCCGTCGAGCGCACCATCCGCTGGGCGCGCGAATGTCGCGAGCAACCCCGCGCCGACGGGCAAAAAGTTTTCGGCATCGTGCAAGGCGGCAGTAATCCCGAACTCCGCGAGCAATGCGCGAAGGCTTTGGTGGAAATGGAATTCGACGGTTACGCCATCGGCGGCGTCAGCGTCGGCGAACCCGAACCGGAAATGATGCGTGCGATTGAACTCGCCGAGCCGCATCTGCCCGCGCACAAAGCGCGTTACGCGATGGGCCTCGGCACGCCCGCGCAAATGGTCGAGCTGATCGCGCGCGGCGTGGATATGTTTGATTGTGTATTGCCCACACGCATCGCGCGCACCGGCACGGCGGTGACGCACACCGGCGCGTTCGCACTCAAAGGCGCGGCTTACAAAACCGATTTTGGTCCGATTGAAGAAGGCTGCGAATGTTACGCCTGCCGCACTTACACGCGTGCCTATCTGCGCCACCTGTTGCGCGCGAATGAGATTCTCGGCCTCCGCATGGTGAGCGTCCACAACTCGCATCTGTATCTGAAAGTGATGGCGGAAGTGCGCGCCGCGATTGCCGCCGGAACGTTCGCAGATTACTATCGTCACTTCATCGCCAATTACAAACCGTCACAAAAAGTTTTAGCCGCGCGGAAAAAAGCCGACGAAGAACGGTGACAGTTTGCCGCCGTTTTTAGCATGGGATTTTTTCCCGTGATGGTAAAACCCGGCGTTGAACTTAAATTTTGAAAAATGAGCATCGAAGCTACTGAACAACCGCCAGCCACATTTTATGTGATCGCGTATCAGCAGGAGCGCTTCATTCGCCAAGCCGTTGCTGGCGCTTTTTCGCAGACCTACAGCCCGCTGGAAATCATCCTGTCAGATGATTGTTCCGCCGACCGGACGTTTGAGATCATGCAGGAAATGGCAAAGGATTATCGCGGCCCGCACACCGTCGTCTTGAACCGGAATCCGATCAACCTAGGCTTGAGTGCTCATGTGAACCAGATCATGAAACTTGCCAGCGGCGAATTGATCGTGGCCTCTGACGGCGACGATTTTTCTTTTCCGCAACGGACCAGCCGCTGTGTTCAAGTCTGGCTGGAAAATGGCAAACCAGCGGCGCTATGCTCCGGCTTTGAGTGCATTGACGCCGAAGGCAACGCGGCCAGCAAACCCACCATCCAGTTCGCCCAATTCCTTCCGAGCGCTGGCGAAAACTCTCAGCAATCATTGCAACGTTTTGTCCACGAAGGCACGCCGATGATGATCAGTTGCTCGGGCGCGTGGAGCCGGACGTTGTTTGAAACCTTTGGTCCCATCCACGCGGGCCTTTGGTTTGAGGACAATGCCTGTTCTTTTCGGGCTTGGTTGCTGAATCGCATTGTATTCATCCGCGAGACCTTGAGCTGCTACCGGCAGCACGAATCCAATCTAGTGAACCGCGAACCCGCCCAGTTGCGGATGATGACACGTCCGATCAAGCGGCAGATCGAGCGAGATATTCAAGTGGCCGCCGGACGAAATGCCAGCCTGTTGCGTCAGTATCTGCACGATCTGGATTTCGCCCTGACCAAAAAAATGGTCGCCGTTCACGACTACGAAAAAATGAAAGCGGTCATGAACCGCCAACTTGCCGGGTTCAAGGCCCGCGAACAATGGTGGGACATCGCCTGGTTCAGACGGGTAGCCCTACTGCCCACTCTCTGGCGATCCGGGCGCAAGCGTGAACTGCTGGCGGGTGCCGCGCGACTTTTGCCGCTGCCAATTTTTCTCGCCGCCGCTACTATCTGGTGGCGGTTGCGGAAACCGTTTAACCAACCGCCCGCCCGTTCCCATGCCGGTGCCACCATTCTCGCCGCGCAGAAAATCGCGGGCGATAAGCGGTGAAGTTTTTTGTTTCCAAAAAACTTTTCTTTACGCCTTCGTTGTTTAACTTCTGCAAAATGTTTTCATCCGCAATCAAATCCGTCCACTTCATCGGCATCGGCGGCACGGCGATGGCTTCCGCCGCCGCTGCACTGCTCGACAAAGGCTTTCACATCACCGGCTCGGACCAGAATGTCTATGAGCCGATGGCGTCGTTTCTCGCGCAGAAAAAAATCGCAGTGATGACGCCGTATGACGAAAAAAATCTCGCGCACAAACCCGACCTCGTCGTCGTCGGTAACGCCATTTCGCGCGGCAATGCTGAGGCGGAATATGTTTTGGATCACAAGCTGCGCTATTGTTCGCTGCCGGATTTACTGCGTGAATTTTTCATTCGCGGCAAACGCGCACTCGTCGTCGCTGGCACGCACGGCAAGACCACCACGACGTCTTTGCTGACGTGGGTATTTGAGCACAACGGGCTGAATCCGAGCTATCTCATCGGCGGCATCCCGAATAATTTTTCGCAGGGCGCGCGCTTCACGGACAGCGAATGGTTCATCATCGAGGGCGACGAATACGACACCGCGTTTTTTGACAAGCGCAGCAAGTTCATCCACTACCTCCCGGAAGTCGCCATCATCAACAACCTAGAATACGACCATGCGGATATTTTTGAAAACCTGGCGGCGATCAAAAAAACCTTTTCGCATTTCATCCGCATCATTCCGCGCAACGGCCTTCTGCTTGGTAACGGGGACGATGCGAATCTCACCGACTTGCTGAACGTCACGCATTGCCCGGTGAAAAAATTCGGTCTCGGCGAACACAACGCGGTGCAGGGTTTCAATCTGAATTTTGGCCCGACGGCGACAACGTTTGAAATTCCGAGCTTCAAGTTTCACCTAAACCTCGTGGGCGAATTGAATGTGCGGAACGCGCTCGCGGTCATCGGCGCGGCGAAGCATTGCGGTTTGTCGAACAAACAAATTCAGTCGGCGTTCGATACGTTCAAGGGCATCAAGCGGCGGATGGAAGTGAAAGGCATCGCAGGCGGCGTGACGGTGATTGACGATTTCGGACATCACCCGACCGCCATCCGCGAGACGCTCCGCGCGTTGCGAATCAAATACGCGAAGGAAAAAATCTGGGCGGTGTTCGAGCCGCGCACGAACACGACACGGCGAAATTATTTTCAGAACGAACTCGCAGAAGCCTTTGTTGACGCGGACGGGGTGATTGTTTCGCAGATCGCGCGCTTGGAATTGCTCGCGCCGGAAGAACGATTAAATCCCGAAAAGTTAATGCGCGACATTGGCGCGAGCGGCAAGCCCACGGCGTATCTGCCAGATGCGGATGTCATCGTGAAACATCTCGGCGAGAGGGCGCAGGGTGGCGATGTGATCGTGGTTTTCAGCAACGGCGGCTTCGGCAACATTCACGAAAAACTTTTGGCGCGGCTGAATGGGCGGTGTTGAAAACCACGATCACATCGCCACCCTGCGCCCTCTCGCCGAGATGTTTCACGATGACATCCGCATCTGGCAGATACGCCGTG